>JABIUA010000160.1 GCA_018667575.1 Methanobacteriota archaeon
ATCATAAGAAACTGCTACATTCATTTCCCAAGGACCTGTATTTCCATTTGGACAATCTGCCCAAGTAACTACTACCATTCCCCCTTCATTGTTATTTACAACGGGGTAACCTTCAGGACAGTTTCCAGTTCTTGGCCCAACTGTTACCGGTTCTAACCATGTTCCATCACTTGGGCCTGGACCAGTTCCCCTTCCATATTCTGGGCTGACTCTAACTTGAACTGTACCGCTATCACTGTCTGCATCTTCTTGAGCAACAAAGACGTATGGGCCATTATTCTGACTTGAAATTGTAGACCATCCACCCGGCATAGCATAGCATTGAGAGAAAGGCGCTCCACCCGATTCAGAATGGTAATACCAGTATCTACCGACGTCTGCCGTACATTCTGGAGGTGAAGCCCCAGAATTTCCTAAATAATGTATAATTCCGTCACCTTGTGCAGAAACCCATGGTCTGTCATCTGCTGCCATAGTCTGCATTCTCTCACAGACTGATGGAGAAATGTATGTATTTCCGCCATCGGTGAACTTATGCCACCAATTATCTTCTAAAGTTGTGTCTAAGTAGTAAACAACATCATTCGCGTCAACAGCGATATCGCCTTCATCACCAAGACACTCGGAGCCAGAACCTGAAACTGAACCTACTGCAGAATTTACTAAATTACCCGGAGTTGGTTCAAAATTTTCACCATGGCCCCAAGTTTCTCCACCATCATTTGAAATCCAAAACCAAGAAGCCCAATAATCCCATGAAGTCATTTCTCCATCTTCACAAGCATACCAAGTATCGAGATTACCACCAATTACAGGAGCAAAAGGGTTTCCTTCACCGCCCCAACGTAAATCCTTGTGTGCTGTGACAAATAAGTTACCTTCACTATCTATCGAAAGGCTAGGTTCGTAACCAATTCCATAACCAATATATCCTTCATCTTGGCCATTATTTGGGTCTATACATTCTTCATGCCTAGGCATATATTCAGGCTCTGACCATGAAAAATATATCTGTTCACCTTGGAGATTATCTCCGCTATTAGCCGGATTGAGGTCTTTGGTTATCGATGAACCTATCAAAGCTGAAAGTAAAATGAAAATTATCGAAACTGCTATCGTTCCACCAAGTGCAAGATTTGAACTATTATCGCCCAAATTAATGTCAACAGGCTCAATCAATTCTGCCTCAAGGACTTGACTCGCCATGTATCTCTCATTAGACTGAGACTATTGGATATTGTCATTAGTCGAATATTATTTATTGATGATAGATTTATAGATTCTTTCAAAATCTTCTGCATTGTGTTCATATGTATAATTTGATAATACTCTCTCCCTACCTGCTTTAGCCTTATTGATTCTCTGCTCTGGAGCGTCTAACATTCTACATACAGACTTCGCCAAATCAATTGAGTCTCCTGATTTGAATAGGTCACCGACCGAATTATCAATCATCTCAGTTAAAGGAGGTTGATTTACTGTTACAACTGGAGTTCCACTGGCCAATGATTCTAGTGGAATCAGCCCCTGCCCTTCATAGTAAGACGGATAGACAACTAGATCTGCAGAACGGAAGTGTTGTGCTAAATCTTCAAAAGACATACTACTGCGAATAAATAATGCATGTTCGACTCCTAACTTTCGAGCATTTTTTAGTAATCTTTTCTTCATATGTCCCCTGCCCACTATGACCAATCTTGCACCAGGGTGCTCTTGTAAAATAGCGGGGAGTGCTCTAATCAAAGTCATGTAACCTTTTCTAGCTACGAGTCTTCCGACTGCTAAAATCATCGGAGTTTTGGTCTCTGCCATATAACTCAAAGCAAGCTCGTCTCCACAGTCATAGGATGAACGTATTTTCTCATGACTTAATTGCTCTTCCTCATCATCCTGATTCGGAGGTCTAAACACCTTATGGTCGCAACCCCATAAAACAACTTCGCAGTTAAAATCCTCAGATGGCTCATACCAATTTTCAAATTCTGAAAGCGTCGATTTAGAATTAGAAACACAAATACTTGACTCCAGAATCCCTGCTCTTTCATATTTTGAATAATACTTACCAGTCAACCTTATCGCCAGGTCATTTGGATTTCTCCAAGTAGCGGATTCATTCGCCTTTGCTGCTCTAATAACCCCTTGCTTCTCACCTAACCAAGAGCCATGTAAAGATGAACAAACCGGAGCGATATTCTGTTCCATAAATCTAAATTCTTTTCTAGAAAAAGATGCTAATGGCAAATGAATATGTATCACATCTACCGCTTCTAAACTATGGAGATGCTTCAGGGCTTTTAATGAGTTTTTAGCGTAAGAACGAGTAAAAGCCATCGGGGCTTTTAGCCAAGGCACCTCTATGACCGAAACACCCGATTGTACAGGAGTTTTACCCTTGTGAGAACGCGTGATTACGCTTACTTGGTGACCACATGTTGCTAAATGACCAGCAAGATGGAATACCACGGAACCAATACCACCCCATCTTGGAGGGTATTCTCCAGCAATCATAGCGATGTGCATTGTGTTCCCCACGAGAGTCTTGCGTTTGAATGTCTCCATAATAGGAGTATGAATAATTGAGTTCTTTAGCCAATGCTTTCAATACTGTTCGCTAATTGGCACTGGTATGGCCGATTCACTGCCAGTTACTGTCACAGTTATTCTCCCCACTAAAAATGAGGAAGAAGCAATTGAACCTACAATTGATTCAATTCCTAGAGGATGGTGTAAAGACCTCGAAATAATGATAGTCGATGGAAATTCAAGTGATAGAACAAGAGAACTCGCTCTAAAAAAGGGTGCACGTGTCCACTTAGAAGATAGAAAAGGATACGGTAGAGCATACAGAACTGGGTTTGATGTCGCAAAAAATGATATCATAGTTACAATGGATGCTGATTGTACTTATCCTGCTGAGTTAGTTCCAAAGTTAGTCAAGAGGTTATTGGATGATGACCTTGATTTCATCACATGTGACCGTTTATCACTCGCTGAAAGTGGCTCTATGTCTGGATTACATGGTTTTGGAAATTGGGCTTTATCTTTCACAGCAAGACTACTATTTGGTTATGGAATCAAAGATTCACAATCCGGAATGTGGGTGTTTAGAAAATCAATTTTCCAAGATGAAAAAATGAAGCCTACAAATGATGGTATGCCTCTATCTGAGGAAATGAAAATCCTCTCAAGAAGACATATCGGTAAGAAAAAGGCTATTGAAATCTCAGTCCCTTACAGGCCAAGAGTCGGGGATGCTGAAATCCATACCTGGGGTGATGGTTGGAAGAATTTTAAATTCCTTTTTGCTAAGAGAGTTGGACTAAATCGAACTAAAACTCCTTGGGGTGGAAGGGATTCAAACCCAGACTCAATCAACAAGAACTTACCTGAACAATGATTTACTTATTCAAGTAATTCATCTACGCTAAAACTGTCTTGTTCCTCTGATTGAACTTCGGCAGCACCGTCAATAATTCCACCTTCTAATTTTGGAATATCTTTTGGTTGATTAGGCTCCTGTATGTTGCTACTACCGAATGCAGGCCATGATTCCATCAATTCTAATTCATCAAACTTCTTTCTTCTTCTAGCAGATATTAAAGGAATTAATACAAGAAGAATAAGAACTCCCGAACCTATTGCTATGAACAATGAGGATGCCCCATCTTCTTCTAAATCATTGACTATCACTGTTCTAGAGATTTGATCGATGTTCGCATCATCACCAACACCATCCCTTGCAGTAATTTTCAGATTTGGTCTTCCAGATTGGTCTGGTCTAATCTTTATGCTTCCTTCCCAAGTATCATCATTATCATCATCACTTAGGTTGAAATTCCAAACTTGTAAATTATGAGTAAGTGTTGCTCTGACATCACTCGTTGTTCCATCTGGATCGAGTAACATTATGCTAACTTCGAATAATACCAGTTCATCTGTTATCATTTCAGTAGGTGAGATAACTAACGATTGGTCATTAAATTCAGGGTCTGTATTCGTAACAGTAATTCTAACCTGTTCGTCATCTTGATTGCCCAAACTATCTCTTATTACCAACTGAATATCATATTCACCTGGGGCTAGAGTTATTTTCTCCATACTCGCTGAATAAGTTACTAAAGGAGAGAAACTTCCAGACTGGTATATTCTCCACTCTCTAAATGAGATATCATTATCTGCATCTAATGACGACTCTTCGAGAGTTATCTCATCTCCACCAGTGAATGATTGAAGGTTTGATGGAGTGATGATTACAGCATCTGGTGCAGAGTTCTGAACATATAGAGTGATAAAAGTCGAGACAGATTTGCCAGTTTCATCATTAAGCTGAACTTCGATAGAATGAGTACCTGCCGGCAATTGGGAAATATGAGTTTCTGATGTTGAAACAGAATCTAGTAGAGGTTCATCTAGTAAATCACTCCTAACTGTCATAGTAAAATTATCACCATCGAAGTCTTGAGAATTAACAGCATTCCAAAATATATAATCTGAAGATTTGAAAGTTTGTCCATTTGTTGGAGTTACTAAATCTAAGTGAGGTGCTGATTGATCGACTAGAACTGTTATTGAAGTCTCGACTGGTTGATGTATTCCATCATCGACTGATAATGTGAGTACATGAGTTCCTGCTGAAAGTCTACCTTCAAACATTAACCAATCTTCATCTGAAGGAATCAATCGACCATCTAAATCACTGTCCCACGATACTAAAAGATACTCAGAACCCATTGCTGGTTCAACCTCTGAACAGTGCCAAAATCCTTCGCTAGGAAATGTGGAACAAGATGAATCATAATCTCCAGAACCATTAGCAGAGAATTGAATTAATTCAGAAGAGTCATAGGTCTGAGAAGAAAGTGGAGTCGTAATAATAGATTTAGGATAGGAATTTTCTACTTCGATTTGAACTGACGTTACTTCTGTTTGGTTAACATGTTCTAACACATCATCACCTACTCGCATCTCAATAGTATGGAATCCACGAGATAAATGACCTTGCCATACTTTTCCAGCCTCCTCGTCTGACCATTGTAACACCCCATCTATACTCGACCAATATTCAATTTCGAGATTATCACCCTCAGGGTCAACGGTTAGCGAGCCATCTAAAGTCACTACATCTTCACTATAATTGGAATTCCTAATAACCGTAAACTGAGGCGTAGGTATCTCATTGAATAATTCTACATCAAACTCCCATTCCACTGGAGTATTAATTCCGTCATCAAGCCAAATGGAGAGAGAAAAGGAATCTGAAGGCGGTGCTGGATTACCCGAACTCGAAGACATTGGGAATGTATAATTAAACATGTAAGGACAGTTTTGAGAGATACTCGCAGGATACTGTAGTCCATAAGAAGTGGTCATCCAACACGAAAATTGATCACCTTCGGGGTCATAAGAGCCGTTTAAATTAACCTGAACTAAACCAGTTCTAGGCATTTCCAGAATACTCCAAGGGTTCAACACAGGTTCAAAGTTAACGACAAGAACTGGTTGCTGATTAACTAATTCTATTGCTCTAGATTGTTGGACACAATTGTTAGAATCATCACAAACCTTAGCAATAATTGTATGAACTCCATCGCTTAGTGCTTGTGAGGATAACTCATTAACAGTGAAATTAGATTCTGATCCTATCACCCCATCGATCGATGAAGTCCATTCCCATATTAGCGGGTCATTGTCTAAATCCCAAGATCTACTTGCATTGAATTCAACAATTGAACCGCTAGGGAATATTTCTTGATCAATTGGAGTATCCCAATTCAAAAATGGTGCTTGATTACCTAAAGGTAGTAAGCAGTATACCACCCGATCTTGGTCCAATAGAACCGAACTACTGTTTGAAATTCCATCGTAAGTGCAGTCTATAGTGACTGAAGTGACAGATGAAGGTCCTGATTGAGTCCACTGTTGACCAATATAATTAGGGAATTTGACGAATCCAACTTCACTTGTTGGTTCTTGAGCAGATGATTCAAATTGGTCAAATGTCAAGTCGATAATTGCTTGAGGTATGCCATTTGAATTATTATTGACTGCCCAAACTTCAATATCCCAAGCAGTATCAATGGTAGCGGAAGGTGCAATTATTGCATTGCTTAAACTGACTTGACTTGGCTTGTGTAAGTGAAGAGATGAAAATGAATCTAAGTTTAGCACCGTACTTGAGGTTAAATCAACTAACCCAGACCAATTAACGTCACTATTTTGAAATGTCAAGGAGCCAGTACACTCAGGTGTTATCGAATTATCTTGGCCTGATAAAGAAATATGGTCACTCAACATCAAACAAGACGAACCAGAAAACTGAACCCTACTCATGCTGGAATCAAAGTTGCCATTATTGTCAGCATTCCAAATAATTCCGGTATGATTACCACTCATAGTAACTAAATCAATGTAGGCTGCGGCTTTATTCAATTCTAAAGCAGGACCGGATTGTGGACCTATTCTTTCCGTATCGATTTGAATATCATGTAAATGTAATCTACCTCCCTGTTGCCCGATAGTTAATCCACTATTATCTATCGATAAAGGTGCATAGTCTGGATTATTATCTTCTAAAATCAAATGATTGAGCCATAAGTCAACCGAATCTTTAACCAAAACACCTGCGCCCAGAGATTGTTTTACAGTACAGTCATTACAGGTTACATCACCAGAATTAGACTCTAAGTCGTTGGATTTCTCAAAGTAAATTCCCGCCTTTTGACTATCTAAAACACCAGATACACCGTTACCTAAAGATGTAACATTTGACAAATCCACATAGCGAGCATCAAAGACATGAATGCCAGAATATCCATTATCTGACAGATGTAGATCATCTAAAATTAGAGTTGAGGAATCTACAAATAAGCCCTGCTTAGAGTTATTATGAAGATACCAATCATTACCTTGCATTGCTCCTCCTGAAGTTGAAGATACTGCTGGACCAACAGAACCTGAAATCTCCAATCCCTCAAAATTAGGGGCGAAAAATGAAGACCTAATCGCAAGTCCTGCTTCATGGGCTCCTTGGCCTGGGTCTCCTGAATTAATTATCGTTAGGTCTCTGAAGGTTGTTGATGAGTCTACGAAGTACAGCCTAACTCCTACGGTAGTAGAATCTTGAACTGTGGTATTTTCGAACCAAGCACCTGTAGCGTTGACCTCTATTCCTGCATATGCAATGTTTGCAGTTTTAGCACCACTGCCGCCTGTTCCTCTAACAATGGTATTGGTGAAATCTGCTGTTTCATAATTGGTGTAGTTAGTATGATTAGCCTTATCGAGATATATGCCTCTGTACATTGAATTAGAAACTACACAATCTCTAACCACTGCTCTAGTATAACCTCCATCGTCAATATGACGGATTAAAATCCCATAATCTGTTTTATCAACACTAATGTTGGTGATCAAAGGTTGACTATCTTCAACCCATACCCCTGCTGATAGTGCATTAGCACCCTCAGCAGTCACATTGTTGATTACTATGTTTCTAAACATTCCACCTGAGCCACCCCATATATTCAAACCTCTAATTCTCAAATCTGTCATATAGGCACCATCTATTATCGGCGTTGAACCAGCACCAACCGAGACTCCAAGTCCATATCTCCAATCAGAATAACTTACTTGACGACCGGCTTGGTCGATATATAGGTCATGAATAATTGGGGCTGAATTGGTAAATAAGTCAATACCTACTCTTGAAGGATTAATTATTGTGATGTTGTTAATTCTAGGATTAGAATTATACATTGTAATTCCGTAAACTGAATTTTCAATGGTAATATTATCCATCAAAGAACCACGGCCATTAGAACTTGAATTAAATTGAATTCCATAATGCGACCCTGTGGTCAATTGAGTGAAAATGACAGGGCAAGTTGAAGTCCCTTGTGCAGTGATTCTTCCTTCAACATAAATTCTTACGCTCGGACTCAACTTAACAACTGTACACGGAGAAAGGACAAGTTCATCGGTGACATTGACTGTATAAGACGTGGTTAATTCTACAACTCCACTCCACACAATCTGAGAGCGAGCACTTGTATTCTCGGACTCTTGTGATTGTAAATCTGTTTGTCCTGAGTTTTCCACCAAAACTGTCATTGGAGTTGTAAATAATATGAACAAAACAGAGAAAATCAATAATCTCGAGGTTCTACTGCTCTGCATAATTGGTCTTAAGTCAGTAATGCACTTCAATGGTTCGCCTAATTGAACATTTTTTAAATCAAATAATTAATATCAGTAAGTGATAAAACCCCTATTCCAGTGGAATAAAATATGCCAGAAGCATTTGTGCTTTTCAAAACCTTACCCTCGCATGAGAGAAATGTGTATTTGACCCTTACAAACCATTCATCTGTCGTAGAGGTACATGCTCTATATGGAGAATATGACTTGATTGTAAGAATTAGTGCAGACGATTCCAAGAAATTATCAGGAATGTTAATGACTGAATTTCGACAAATAGATGGCGTCAAAGATACTCAAACTTTGATTGCAGTAGAATATTGAGGTGATATTATGGCTATCGGATTCGTATTAATAACAACAAAACCAGGACAAGAAAAAGTAGTTCGAGAAAATCTCGAAAAAATAGATTTTGTAACATCTGGATGGATTCTATTTGGAGAGTATGACTTGATTGCTAGAGTACAAGCTGATGATGAGTTTCTGTTAACTAGATGTATTGTAGAGGAGATTCGCCCAATGGATGGAATCGCCGATACAAAAACATTGATTGGCGCTGAACTCTAAATCAAAGAATGTAATCTTCTTTCCAAGGATTTGGCGGCTCGAGGACAACCTGAAAGTTTGTGCTGAGAAATTGATTCACGCAAAGAAGTTAGTCTGTTCGAAGGCTCTATTATTGATTTACACAGCCACCATCTAGCCACATATCGATTATAGGTATTCAATCTAATATCATAGTCTGGTTGGCTAAGTAACTCAAATTGAACTTTGGCTAGTTCGATATTTGAGGAAGTTAAAGCCTCAACAAAATTTAGGCGAATTGAATCTTTGTAAAGATGGTTGGTTTGAACAGAGATAGCCCTCTCGAGGAATTGCTTCGTTTCTTCAACTGACTTAAGTCCATTCTTGAATTCGAAAATAATTTCTTTTGAGCGCATGTTTAATACCAATGGCTCTGCTTCTAATCCTAAATTTTGAATACTCTCTGTAATTTTTTGTGCTGCTAAAAGGTCTTGCTGAAGCAAGGAAAGTGAATGTTTTATCAGTGAAATTGCAATAATCGATGCTGACTTGCCTGATTTGTGAACTTTACCAATATCAACTTGAGAAAGATAGTGATTAGTTTCTTTGATTATTTTATCATCTATTTTGTCATCAAAAATTCTATCTTCTAATCTTCTAGAAGCAGCAGAAATCGATAACCGATTAGACTGTCCATGGTCTGAATTTTTGAGACTTTCTAGAAACAGCTCATCTGCATCTTCAAGCCTTCCTTCAAGTAAAGCGAGATCGAATTTTAATCCAATACTCCTTTCATCTTGGATATTTTCAATATGATGTTTGAGGTAATCTACTTCACATCTTTTAGCCGCAACTTTGGCAGCAAAGTAATGCAAATCCGAGTTTTGTGGAATTTGGTCAATTGCTTGTCCGATTAAGACCGCTAAAATATTAGACCTATGGGGGGATAAATTAGATAATTGTTGTTCGATTAATTCGATGATGTTTTCTTCGGAACTTGCTATCTGGTGAAATAACAAAACGAGGTCTTCGTCTTCTCTGCGGTCGATACCTCGCCAGTGATTTGCTAATGATTTATGCATCTCTATCTGCTCATCTACGCCAATAAAGGACCTTCTTACATTCCTGATTAAGTGGTGTAGTTCAACCTTAGAATTTTTAGAACTCCATCTTAACAGTGCTTGGTCATCGAAGGCCCCTATCATTTCACTTACCAAGGAATTATTTGAATCGATGGGAATCGGTTCTAATGATAATAAGTTCAACGAAGATTTTTCCTTCTTTGATAGGTTAGAGAGCACTATTTTTTCGACATAATTTTGGACATCTGAGGATTGTTCAGGTAATTCTGATTCCGGTTGATAAAGCTGTAAAGCAAGTGGATGGCCACCCAGTCTTCTGGAAATCGACAACCTTTCGTCTAAATCTTGTTCTTCTCCAAGAATTTGAGCACCATATTCGTCATCTAAAGGTAGAATTTGTATTTTTTCTAGATAAGAATAACCCGTGATTGGTTCACGTCCAATAAGTACTATTCTTAACAATCCCTGGTTATTCAATTTTTGACATAATTCATCAATCGACGCAC
>JABIUA010000151.1 GCA_018667575.1 Methanobacteriota archaeon
GGATGAAATTGATGCCAGGTAAGTCTAGATTAGGACTTAAGTGTGGAAATCATATTGTGAATTGTGCACGTGGAGGAATAGTGGATGAAGATGGTCTTTTGCAAGCATTAGACGAAGGAGTAATATCTTCTGCAGCGCTTGATGTATTTGAACATGAACCAGTTGATCCTGAACATAAATTACTCAATCATGTTGATTTTCATGGCACTCCTCACATAGGTGCAGCAACCATTGAGGCACAAAGTAGAGTTGGTACAGACATAGCGAAGAATGTTATGGATTTTCTAAATGGTAAGGCTGTCAAAGCAACGCTAAATTCTCACTTATTGAAATAATACAAGAGTTAATTTGAAACACCTATGGCAATTTATTCGATTTGGTGGAAGGATGTCTGAGGATGACGAACAACTTCCCCAGGAAAATAGAATACTGGTTCATTGTGATTTAGATGCTTTTTTTGCAGCAGTAGAAACATTACATCATGGATTTCCCGAAGATACTCCTCTTATCATTGGCTCTGACCCGCAGCAGGGAAGGGGCAGAGGTATTGTATCAACCTGTAATTATGAGGCAAGAAAGTATGGTATTAGGTCGGCGATGTCGATTAGTGAAGCATGGCGAAGATGCCCTGGTAAACCATATGGAAATGGAATTTTCATACGAGGTAGCCGTGGACTTTATACACGTGCCTCAAGGAAAGTCATGAGTGTCTTGTCAAAACCAGCGGAATTTTTTGAGCAGGCAAGCATAGATGAAGCATACTTGGATATTACAAGTCATGTCGATGGTGATTGGGATCGTGCTTTGGCTCTTTGCCGGGAATTACAAGAGGAAATAATTCAGCAGGTTGGTCTTACTGCATCATTTGGAATAGGCTCCACTAGAATACTTGCCAAGATGGCTAGTGAGGTCAATAAGCCGAAAGGGATTTTTCGAATACTACCAGATGAAATCAGTGAATTTTTCGCAGGAAGAGATATCCGAGAAGTTCCAGGTATCGGTGCTAAGCGGGCGGTGCAGTTAGCAGAATGGGGCATTAGTACAGTTGATGAAATGTATGATTACGGTGAACTTTCTTTATCTAGGATGACCGGTGAAAGGTTTGCATCATGGATAATCAAGGTTTACGAAGGTAAAACCAGTGTTGAAATTAGTCCTCTGCGAAGTAGGAAGTCCATCGGTAAGGAACATACATTTGCATCGGACCAAGGTGATTATCAGGAAGTCCTTTCTCACCTTTTAGATATAACACGACAGGTTATACTGAAAGCGAAAGAGTTAGGTGTTTGTGGTAGATTAGCAGAGGTGAAAATTCGGTATACTGGATTTGAAACCCACACTCACGGTCGCTCTATTCCAGTTGCTATGGATGAGCAAGAAGTATTCAATCGTCTAAGTAGCAACTTGTTTGCTAACAACATACAAATTGGAAAACGTGTTAGATTAATTGGCTTCCGTTTGGGGCACCTTGATGCACCAAATACACGTCAAAGCACACTCGAGTTTGATGATGAAATAGAACTCTGAAGAAGTACTGGTAGTTTGACTTCATTCCAGCTTATGCATTCGTGAGAACACTTCGGAGAATTCTTGTATATTTTCTGGTATTAACATTCCCGATATGGGTTGATTGAGAGAGATGCCATTCTCTTTCTTAGTTGACCATACTTCACTGTTGAATGCTTGTAAATCAACTGATAGAGATCTAAGTTCATCACCCTTCGCTGAATTTGAACTTAACTCTGAAACAATGTTTCCTGGGAATGACGAGACATCTACTGCAGAAGAGCCATAAATTGTAGTTGAAATATGGTGCGTGAAAAATGGACATATTGGGCTGAAAGCAGACATGAAATCTCTCACAACTCTATGAAGTGTCCAAGCAGCCACTTTGTCTTCATCATATAATCTTGATTTGACCATTTCCAAGTAATGACTTGGTAAAATCCCTGTGCCGAAAGTTTTCAGTGCTTGTGTTGCAGAGTAAATATCTAAGTTTTCCCATGATTTCTTTACTTCTTCCATTGTATTTTGAAATTCAGAAATAATCCATTTATCTTCAATTGATAGATTAGCTGGAACCTCATCAAGATCACTAGGGACTTCAAATTGAGATGCAAATCGTGCTACATTGAACAGTTTTGTCAATACACCAAAGTATCTTTGTTCAATTTCTTCGGGGTTGATATGGAAATCATCTCCTACTTGTGCATCACATGCCTTCCAAAGTCTGAAACATTCACTACCAATTTTATTCGCTCTAAGGCTGATAGTTTTTTCAGGACCTTTGACTTTCCAAGAGCCGGTTCTACCTCCAGCCCCACATTCCAATACAGAATCAGCATCAATACCATTGCCTAATGATTTACTCATCTTTCGACCCCATGGGTCCATGCCTAGTCCATCTATCCATACATGATTAAAGCCAGGCTTGTCCAGTAGTAATGTTGATTTCAATAAAGTGTAATAAAGCCATGTTCTAACTATTTCTTTCCCTTGAGGTCGCAAGGCTGTTGGGAATGCTTTCTTGAATACATCTGGCTGGTTTAGGTAGCCACTTACGAAGAGATTGGAGTTGGAAGAATCCATCCATGTGTCGAACACTTTCTCCTCACCGACGATATCCCCAAGCGTTTCTTTCAATTCGTCATAGCCGCCAACATCTTCACGTTCGAGTCGGCTTAATACTCGGCTTCCACTAGGTGGCATCTCTTTCCACGGCTGAACATATGTTCCAGAAGGTGGAACGATAATGAAGTTGTTATCTTCACTATACCATATTGGAATTTCGGTATGATACCATCTACGGCGCGAGATTGGCCAATCAATACTGATGTTATCCATCCAATCTAACAAAAATTGTTTATTTCGAACCGGATGAAATTCAATGTCTTCAATCAGTTCTTTCATTCTTCCTTGAATGTGAGTTTGGCGTATGTACCATTCCTTCAACAGAATTATTTCAACCGGATTTTTCCCACGCTCTGAGACCGGAATTTCCTGTTCTCTATCTTCTATCTTAGCAATTTTTCCTTGACTTTCAAGCAGTCCAATTATCTCTTTTCTGGCATCTTTGACACGCATTCCCGATATTGGTCCTGCTATTTCTGTCATGCATCCATCAAGATTGATAGCTTGGAATGGATCAAGGCCAAGTTCTCTAAATACAGCAACATCGTTTTGGTCGCCAAAAGAACAAACCATTAGCACTCCAGAGCCGAATTCAGATTTAACCGATGTATGAGTTTTGATTTCAACAAAATCTTCTCTTCCATTAACCGGCACAGGCAACTTGATTTTCTTACCGACTAGATCGGTATATCTCTTATCATCCGGGTGAACTGCAACTACGCCGCATGCACAAATCAATTCAGGCCTAGTTGTTGATATTATGACTTCCTGTCCATCCTCTGTTTCCCATTTTATGTCCACCAGTTGTGTTCTTCGATTCAATCTTTCAACCTCGGCATCAGCAATCGTAGTACCTTCTACTGGGTCGTAAATATTGGGCCGCAAATCTTCAATAATTGCTCCTTTCTTGAACAATTCTACAAATATTGATTGAGTTACTACGCGGTAATCTGCTGAATCTGTCAGGTACTCTTTATCAAAATCACATGACAACCCAACCCGCCTAGCAGTATTTCTCATCGCCTGGGTGAATTCTTCAATTGTTTCTCGACAAAGTCCAAGAAATTCCTCACGGTCATAGGTCTTCATCTTGCGTTTTGTATTCTTCTCAACAGTAAACTCGATATTAATACCATTTCTATCCACTCCCCAAGGAAAGTAAACCTCCTTGCCTAGTAACCTTTGAGAACGTGCAATTACATCAATCATAGAATATTGAGCAACAGCACCGATGTGCCATGTTCCAGATGGATAGGGTGGAGGGGTATCGATTACGAAGATTTCTTTTCCGGAATCAGGTTTGAACCCATACCGCTTAGAATATGTAGCAGCATCGCTATTATGCTCTTCTTGGATCTTCTTTTCAAGGTCAACAGACCAGCGCTTTTCGGATAATGTTGGGGATGGCATGTGCCTCACCGGCCCCCTACTCGCTATCAGTACGGGTCCATCCAGCCGTCATCTTTTACTCTTTCAAACCAACGCATGGAGATTGAACAAATACGCCTAAAACGAACTCAACTTGTCGGCAAGCATTTGAAGTGCCGTTAATTGGCTGGTATGGGGAGAGTCTATGGTAGGTGATAGCAAATCAGAACCCCCAAGCGCAGATAAGCGTAAATTCTCCAAAAGAGTAGCCGCTTTGGCAGAATATAGTCGTTCTAAAATCCAGTCTGGTGCAGTTGATTTGACTGCCAGAGTAAAAGACTTCAATGCAAAGTCTGCAATCGATGCAGTTCTTGATGCGCCAGATAGATTCAAGCGTGAGTGGCAAAAGTCTGGTGCTACAGGGGCAATTACTCGTTTTCCTATTGCAACAGTTCTAATCTTCTTGATGATTACTGGATATTTTGTTACTACTTCTGGTTTCCTTGATGGTACGCGATTTGATGATGACATAAATGAACCCGCTCTTAACGTGAATGGCGATTTGGAAGTTTATCTTCCGGAAGGCAGTGAAGTTGGTCGATTAATTGGTTTGGTTGAAGAGGATTGGACAACCAACGTCATGATTATTTATATCGAATCAGGTGATGGAAATATTACTGATAAGCGGATATTGGAACAAATAAGTTTAGTCGAAAAAACATTGAATCCATGTCTTTCATCTTTCACATGCGATTTAGATGGTGATGGTGTAAATGAGACCGAAGACGATGTTATCTATATTCTCTCACTGTCTACTGTTCTAAAGGAAGTTAATTCAAGTGCTCCTCGTGTAAGA
>JABIUA010000154.1 GCA_018667575.1 Methanobacteriota archaeon
ATACTTTTTTCATCAATTGAAACATCCATTCTCCATTTCGACCTAATCAGTTCGGGGCGGCCTGATAACAAGTCATTCTGTAATCGGTCTAAAAGATCGAAAGCGCTTGGCTGCCACGCCTTAGCATGTGAAATTAGTCTTTGTAGTGTTCTCCAATTGAATCTATTATCTTCTTCAAGAAGTAAACCTCTTATGCTATTTTGTTTCATAAAAATAGCTAGTTCAACCGGTACTTTTTGTGTCGTTAATACATCCTCATTGTGTAAATAAAGAATATACAATAAACGCTCTAATGCCTGACTTTTATCATAGCCTGGGATGAGGGCTTTGTTGAAATCACTCCTCCATTCTCTCCACTCTAAGTATAAATCAGGATCTAGGTGAGTGACCAATAAATCGCCAAGAATACTACCGAGTTGTGTTGGATGGTGTGTCGGAGCATGGAATACTAAATTGGAAAATTTATCACCTAATTGCCGTACATAATCCAACGTATGTTGAGCATGGAATGTATACATGAAACCTGAACTCATGGCGATTACAAGTGCTAGATTCCAAGCGACAGAGCCAGGAGGCGGAGATAGTGAAAGTAGCATTAGCCCAAGTGATAAGCCGATTAGTACTGTACTGACGAGATTATTTCTCCTGTGATCCTTAAGTCCATCCAGAATCCTATCCATCCCCGGTTGAACTCTTAATGCATGCTTACCGCCACTGCTAAATCCGCCCTGTTCTCTTAGAGATAGTCTTGCTTGCATGGCATGCCACGCTGATTCACTAGCGATTATACTAGGCAAAGTTGCTAGTAAAATTGGCACTGGAAGTAAAAATACTAAGTTTGATTTCTCTGAAATTTGTTGTGGAAACAATACGCCAAGTAGAGAGAAAAATGCTAAAATCAATCCCGCTATCGATCTCCAAAAAAGTAGGATTCGATTACGGGTTATGTTACCTGCTAACCGCCTTCTATTCTCCAATTTCTCCCATTGGCCCCTAGTATGCTCTAGCGGGTCCTCGATTCTTTCAAACCCGTGACCGTATGGATCTGGTAATTCCAGGCTACGGAAATCATTGGAAGTTTTCCTTTTAGCCATCTTACTCATCACCGCTCACGAGGTCCTAGACTTTACTTCTTGCCTCGAAAAACAATACAATGATACAATACGGGCGCAGCAGGATTTGAACCCGCGATCTTCGGCTTAGGAGGCCGACACATTATCCAACTATGTTACACGCCCAAACAGGCCAACGAACATTCAGCAATGAGCGTTACGATTACCGAGTAGAAATATCTGCAACATTCATCATAAATTTTTCTAATTCAATTCTTGGTTGTGATGTCTTCTGAATGGCTACTTCGCATTTAGCCAATGATATTATCAGTTTTGATAAATCTTGATCCATCAAATGAAGTCGTCCTTCAGTCAATAACTTGTGTAGATGTTTTACAATATCTTCAGCTTCAAGGCTTTGCTTATCCATTATCTGGTCTAGAACTCCCATGGCCCCTTTCAAGACCCGAGCATTCTTGTTGCCCCTCTTTTCCCATTTCCAGTCATGTACCCTTCCACGCATTGCTTCTTCGAGCATTAGTTGAATCTCTCTATGTGCCGAAGAAGACATAACGTCTTGTAAATTCTTACGAGATTGAAGCATATCTCTGTGTGTTAAAACTTCAAGTAAAAATATAGCTTTACGAACATTGCCATTTGCAACATGCGCGATGTCCCCTAACATTCCTTTGGCAGGAGACAGTTGTTCTTCAGCAGAAATCTTCTGTAAAATAGTTTCAATGTCTTGTCTTTTGGCCTTAGGTATTCTGATGTGCTGAGTTCTACTCCTAAGGGCTTCAATCAATCTTGAAGGCGTGGTTGTAGTGAAAATAAACCTAGCACTATTACTGCTCTTCTCCATCATTCTCCGAAGGTATGATTGTCTTATATTACCCAAAGAATCCGCATCTTCTATTACAATAATTCTAGAAATTGGGATGGTTCGTGAATCTTTGCTAGACTCGAAACCGGCAGGTGGTCCGTTATCTCCTTTGACTTTCATCAAAGACGAGTCATAGGCATCTAGACTAGTTCTGCCAGCCAAGGTGTCTTTTGAATTACTACCTTCTGGGCGCAAAAATGTCTCGAATTTGGCCATTGCCCCACTAGTACGGGCTAGATCTTTGGCGTTCAGTACATGGGTTGTTGACTCATGCGCAGGGCCTAATACTTGCCTAGCAATTAATCGCCAAATTGCAGTTTTTCCTGAACCAGTAGGCCCTGAAAGTAAAAGGTGTGGAGGATTTGATTGAAGTGAAGCCTTCTCGACTGTCTCAATTATATTATCAGGAATAAGCAAATCTCGGAAAAGCAAAGGTGCTTTTGACTCTAACCAAGATGGCATAGTATTAGTCATAAGGCGGAGGTCTTTCAACTCTACGCGCGAATATTTTCACTCAGCAGGTAGACGCTTAGTGGTTTTTCTACGTAGCTTCATGAATACGCGTGAGCCACAAGCCTTACAGCTAATTCCATTACGCTCTCGGTGAAAAGATTCGATACTGCCACAAACTGCACACTTATAGTCAACTAACTCTACCATTAAGTCCAACTCCAGTCCACCCGACTAAGCACCCTTTCTTAACCTGTCCTACGCGGAATGATACTATAATTCAGCACATTCCACCGACTAATCCGGGCATCAGGCGTACCTTTTGGGCGCCCTGTAGGTCTGTTTCTGCTAAGTCTGCAGTGGCCACCATCCGATTGTCAACAAAAACCCATGTTCCATCGCAGTTGGATACGCGTTGAATCAATTCTGGCTTTGTCATCTCTACTTGTGAATGCCCTGTTTCATCAGCTATCTCGACTGTGAATCTAACCTCTTCTGAATTACCTCCCACTAGGCCTGGCATAGCCCTCAATCGGCTACCCTGTTCAATCTCCATCGAGTTAAGTTCAGAAGCGGATACCATCCTATCATCGACAAATAACCATGTTGCGCCTGAATTTGCGGTTTTAACAAGTTCCGCTTTAGACATCTCTACAATGGAGTGGCCGGTTTTATCTGCTACCTCTACCGTGTAAGTCTGTTCTTCTTCTGTGCTGCCACCAACAATACCGGGCATTATTCTGATTTTTGAATCGGCGCTAATGTCTAGCCCCTCTATCTCTTTGGCCTCTACCAACCTATTATCGACAAAAACCCAAGAGCCTTTCGACTCATTGGCCTTTTCAATAATCTCTGGTGCGGTCATTTCAACAACTGAGTGTCCAGTTGAATCTGCTATTTCTACGATGTACTTCTTATCTGACATGATACTTCCTCGGAAGTACAGAAAATCCAGTGTATATAATAAAACGCGAAACCACTCTAAAGACTACTAAGAGATACTTTTGGCGCCCACTCCGGGAATTGAACCCGGGTCGCAGGAATGACAATCCTGCATGATAACCTCTACACCAAGCGGGCCTTAGCAGTCTCACCGGAGCGCAACGGCTATTTAAGCCGCTCTATGTGGCCTAACCGGAGAGTTACTCATGGCTAGGAAAAAAACATCTGCTGAGAAAGCACGTGAGGATGCTGAAAATGAGAAAGTTGAGAATATGCTCGATGGTGCTTTTGGGACACTGAGTGGCCTCGAGATGAATAAACCTGAAGAAAATCTACCGGAAGATATCTCAGAACCTGATACAAATACAGAAGAATATCAAGAAAAAAACCACGAAGAAACCCAAGAATCAGCAGAAAATGAACAAATCACTGCTGAAGAAGAAACCAAAATTGAACAAACAGAAAATATTCCTAATGCTGAGGAGACTATTCTAGAAAATGAGCCTTCAATACAAGAAGATGATGAAAGAATGCCTCTTGCGTCACCACCAGAAGAATCATCTTCGAGTGACTCCCCGTCAAATGTTCCACCAAGTGGTCCACCAAGTGGTCCACCAAGCGGCCCTCCATCAAAGGGTCCACCGAGCCGTCCACCAAGTGGCCCTCCATCAAAGGGTCCACCGAGCCGTCCACCAAGTGGCCCTCCATCAAAAGGTCCACCATCAAAAGGTCCTCCCGGCTTGCCACCAAATCATCCTTCAAGCGAAGCAACCGAAGATAATACGCAAGAGGAAAGTCAAGAGGAGCCCCTTGAAGAAACTATTACTGAAGATGAATCTACCAACTCCGCTACTGAAGTAACAGAATCAGATACTACTGAGGAACAAGTTGGCGAGGAAATGGTTGCTGAAACCAGTATAGAACAAGAATCTGTTGTAATCGCTGAAGAGCCCATTGATGAAATCGAAACTATCGCTGAAGAATTAGAGCAGGATATTGTTGAAGAAGGAGTTGAAAGTTTAGAAGAGATGCCCGGAGAAGTTACCGATGTTGCATTAGAAAATCCAAATTCTGAAATGACTGAGGCAGAGAGTGTGACTGATGTAGAAACAGAAGCCGAAATAGCCCGTCTTTCTGCTGAAGTTGAACGATTGAGAAGATCTATGGCTGGGGCCGCTGAAGTAATTGAAGAACTTGAGAATCCACCTATGCCTCCTGCGATTATGGATAATTTGGTTATTGGCGCACACATTGTGGGAGATATGGCGCGATTAGCAAGGCAACTAGACCGAGAGCAACTGATTCGTGCGTCTATGGGAACAATAGCAATGCTCCACCCAGACCAACTAGAAATAATTGTTTCAACAAAGCATATGGCCCTACTTCCAAGAATGGATGAGAGAGACATTTGTGCTGCTAAATTAGGAGTTGACCCCCCCCGAGGCGCACCTACTGATTGGCGTGTTCTTGAAGTGGTCTTGGCCTCAGTGAGTTTGATCACTGGCGGCCCTGCTGCTGTAATTCACTCACATGGGCCGTTTACAACCGCTGCAAGTTGTGAGAAAGATTTAGTCTTAGTTCAGCCAATTGATGTTATTGGAAAGAAGCATATTGGCAAAATAATTATTGTGGACCCAGATGACGATAATCCTGAAGAATTCCTTCGACAAGTTGCTGAAGCTCTACAACAAGGCGGAATGAGGTGCGTTGTTATTAGAGGCAAGGGGGCTTACGCCGTGGGTGCTGATTTAGACCAGGCTTGGGCTAATGCTGCAATGCTTGAGCACAGTATGAAGATTGTTTTACTTGCAAGACAAGCTAATCTGAAAGTCTGAATTTAGAAAAAAAACATTCTTTCATAAGTATAACTGTAAATCTTGGTATATGGCGAACAAACCAAAACTTGCTGTTTCAGCATGCTTAGTTGGACAAAAAGTACGATACAACGGCGATGCTGCCGAATTTAGAACTCTGTCAAGAAAGTGGAGTGAACACCTAGAACTAATTCCTTTGTGCCCTGAAGTTGGTATCGGAATGGGAGTTCCAAGACCCACCATTAGACTGGTTAAAGAAGAAGGGAAAATAAAATTGGTAAATCCAAAAAATGGCGAAGATTTTACTGAAAAAATGTTAGAGTATTCTGAAATTCAATCTGACTTGCTGGCTGCCTCGGGAGTCTGTGGCTTCGTTTTCAAGAAAGATTCACCGAGTTGCGGTGTTGAAAGAGTGAAAGTCTACAGAGGCGACAACCCTCGGGCTGTAAGAGACGGAAGAGGAATGTTTGCTACCGTATTTACCACTCTAAATCCACATATTCCTGTCATCGAAGAAGGGCGCATGAGTGATTCTCGACAAGCAGAACATTTCCTAGCACGGGTTCACTTTTTCCATGAGTGGTTGAATACCGGAAAAGGTGGATGGAACGCCATGAAGATTATGCAATTCCACAATGACAACAAGTTATTCCTGTTGAGTAGAGCACCATCCTCCAAAAGAATGCTTGGAAGATTAATTGCCGACTTATTGGACAAAGGCGCCAATCCTGAATTTATCGCTCTTGAATATATGACTAAGGCTCAAAAAGCACTCAATACCTTGACTAGTAGAGGGCGTATTGCACATGCCATGGAGAGAGTAATTGGGCAATTTTCAGATAAGCTGACCAAGGACCAAAGAAAAGAACTGATCGACCTAATAAAGGAGTTCAGAGTTGGAAATGTTCCTCGCTTTGCCCCTCTAGTGCTTATCAAACATTATTTACGTCGATTCGGGATGAATAAGAAAATTATCTCCCGATTTACAAATTCCATTCCTCTAGAAATGGGATTGATGGCTAAAGTATGAATCTGCGGTGCAGTGGCTCACTCTAGTGTGAAATTAAAGTTAAAGTAATCAAAATGATTACTCGATAAATACCTGTATATTTTCACCAGATACTCTAGTCTCGTAAGTCTTGAGATCTTTTTGCTTGGAAAATTTACCTACTAATTTACCATACGGAGGGAATAATGGAAACGGCGACCACTCAACTAGACTGCCATCATCTATCTTGTGGGTGGTTTGATGGAGTGGGCATCTAATGCAGCCATCCTTTACTTTGCCACCCATTGCAAGTGGCCAACGCATATGTCTACAGAGTGCCTCGGTAGCAAAATAATCTCCTTCAAGATTGATTAGTAAAACTAATTTTCTACCAACAGTAACCATTTTTTTCTTACCTGGTAGCAATTTTCGTGCCTTTAGAGCGTTATGCCATTTATTCTCATCTTCAGTTTCTGACATTACGCATACCTCCATCAAGATGCATTATTTGTCCAGTTAAATTATCTGGAGCGCTCGTCAATAACCAAAACATAGTTTCTGCTATCTCCTCGGGTTCATTTATTCGTTTCATTGGAATCTTAGATACCGCAGATTCAAGCATTGCTTCAGAGCGAGTTATCGGTGCTGAAAGTTTGGTATCTGTAAGGCCTGGAGCAACTGCATTGACTCTTATTTTCCTTTGGGCATAAGTAGCTGCTGCTGAGCGAACCATTGATTCTATGCCCCCTTTAGCGGCTGCAATCGCCTCGTGATTGACAAGTCCTAGGCTTGCCGCGACGCTAGAGGTGAATACTGCCCTTCCACCACCACTTTTCAGCATTGTTTTACACGTCATAGATAATGCCATAAATGCACTAACCAGATTGGTTTGAATTACTTCTTCAAAGGCTTCTACTTTTACCGCATGAGGTGGCCTGATTAGTATCGAACCAACAAGATGGGCCATTCCTGATATCTTACCACCGCCTTGCTGAGCAGCTATTTCTATTGCACTAGCTAAATCTGTAGATGATAATGCGTCACCATTTACAATAGTTACTTTATCGGCAATTTCATTGTCAACCGATTCATTATTTCTTACTAGCATCGTGACTTTGTAATCATTATTAGTAAGTTTTCTAGCTAGTTGTTGAGCGATATCACTGCCGCCTCCAATAATCAAAATAGACTCTGCCATAATTCGCAAATTGTTAAATGATTTTTATATTAGTGTTTTCAATTATCTCTATTCTGTCTACAAATTTCAACAAAATTTTCGAACATTTCTTTGCCGTATTCTGAATCATTAACTTCTGGATGAAACTGTAGTCCAAATCTATCTCCAGCCTCATTTTCCATCCCTTGTACTTGACATGAAGGGCTACTAGCAGTAACGAAAAAGCCCTCTGGAACAACATGCACTTCATCATTATGTGATTCCCAAACTGTTTGAGTTTGATTTGTGCCTGCAAATATTTTGCCTCCTTCGTTTTGTAATTCTATTTGCATTGCCCCGAATTCAGGAATAGGCGACTCCCTAGCATCTCCACCATAATGTCTAGCCATGAATTGATGACCGGCACAGATTCCTAAAATTGGTATTCCAAGTTCCAAGTATGCTGCACAATTACCAAGTTCCCCAGTAAGGCCTACTCTAGCAGCTCCCCCCGAAAGAATAATTCCATCTAATTTTCTAAGTTCACTGAGCGGCGTAGTATTTTCAATAATTTGTGTGTCTACCTTGAGGTAACGTAACATTCGCCATTCGCGATGAGTCCATTGACCGCCATTATCTACTACATCAATTACCAATGGTGAAGACATAATAACACCTCAATTACTCTGTTTGAGCGTTTAATCTAGCAAACCTAAACGATTTGATACATAGGAAAGTGTATACTGAACCAGTGACTAATAGCATGAGCATAGACCCTGAAGCATAGGTTATACCATCAGACATAACCATGAAGAATCTAGTTCCACCTATTGCACTTAGCAATCCGAAACTGACTGCGATATGCATCCATAGTTTACGCTTCTCTGGGACTTTTTGCGCCATAACTCCTGAAATCAACAAAGGTATTCCTAATAATGACGGGAAAAAGGATGTTACTGAATTAGACTCTGATACTACAGATATGATTACTCCCCATGCTATCAAGAACGAACCAAATCCGATGGTGATTCTTGGCATTGACTGGCCTGCAACTGAAAATTCTTCGCTCATGGTTCACGCTTTGGGTGACCCTCTAAAGTTTCTTTGAATGGTTTTGACATGGCTCTTTTATTGGATATGGGCCGTACGGAGTTACATGACCGGTGATAACCTCGGAGGAAATCTCGATGGCTGGCCGGGTTCAGTTTGGCTGGAAGGCAGAACCATTATCCACATGCAGAATGGTCAACCAAGACCATCACACATGCCTAGGGGGCCTGCTAAAAAGACCGGCTCCGGGTTTCTTAATCCTGCAATGGCTCCTGCTAGAACTAGGTCTGTACTACTACTAGCGGATGTACTTGAGAATGACTGGTTGATTAAAGATGGAAAGTCGATAAGAGTGTTTGATGCATTGTGCTCAACTGGAGTTAGGATAAGAAGATGGAGAAATGAAATTCCTGGCGAACTACAGAATAGAATTAGAATCACTGCAAATGATCTTGATGATTTTGCTTTAAACTGGGCCAAAGTTTCTCATCAAACACATCCACCGTCAGTAAGTATTGACCATTCAATCGAGTCTGATAGGTATGGTAAAAAGCCCGAAGGAGTATTTGAAAATGGAATCTTTTTCCAACAATTAGATGCACGTGTCGCTTTGTCTGAAGCATCATATCAATGGATAGATGTCGATCCATTTGGCTCACCTGTATCATTTCTAGATTCTGCGATTCAAAGTCTTGCAAGAACAGGTGTACTAGAGGTGACTGCAACAGATACTGCAGCATTGACTGGCTCATCCTTGAGTTCGCAACAAAGAAGATATGGAGCAAAGGGTATCGTTGACCTTTATGCTCATGATGACGCAGTAAGGACTCTAATGGGTCTTATCGCAACAACAGCTGCCCGCCATGATAAATCTATGATTCCAATTTTAGCACTGTTCGATGGGCATCACGTAAGAGTGAGTGTGAAACTTTCAACGAGTAAAGAAAAAGCAAGTCAAGTAAATACCAATATGGGTTGGAGAGTTAGATGCGATGATGTCCCATACCGGTTCAAACAGCACCCAAATGAAGACCAACTAGAGCGCGCAAGTGGCCCTATGTGGATTGGCCCTATGTGGAATCATCAAATCACTGAACGTATGACTGAACAAAGAGCCATGGAAATTTGTCATCCCTCAAAAGAAGATATAGTAAGAGCAAAGTCTGTAGGACTAGACTGGGATGATACTGATTTGGAATATGCAACTAGAGAATTATGCAGAAGTGTCAGGCATATCTCCAAAGCGGCTGATTTAATGAGCCGTGAACATCTTCTCTTGAATCTAGATTCTTTACCAAAATGGTCAGGGACTCCTGGCGCTCCAAAAATGGAAGTTCTCATTCAGTGCTTGATTGACAAAGGACATTGCGCTGCTAGAGCACCTGATTCAGAACCTGTATTTGTGACTGATGCTACATTCCAAGATGTGGTAAAAGCAGTACAAGAGCTCAATAATAAATCAACCAAATGAGGGGTCAGCGAAGGAATCGTCGTCGTCTTCTGGCCCTGGCAACATGGTTACAGATTTCTCAAAGACTTCCTTGACACTATTTTCTATTTCTCTAGCATTCTCTAATAATTCGGTAAGTGGGATTTCAATTCCTGTTAGCTCTGAAACTGCTTCAATAGCAAGTGCTGCGGCTCTAGCGTCGGGATACATTGGACTTGCTTCAGCAAGCAAAGCGGTAACGTCAATTCCTAAGCGATCTCCTTCGCCAAGTAAGAAACCGGTAATTCCCGCTACTATTCCTTGTCTTATTGGAGCGATTCCTGCGTGTTTAAGTCGCTGTCTAGCCAAGGATGACGAACCTACTCCGTATAACTCGCCGTGGGTTAATTGCTTATCTGGAGAAACAATACCATCTATAATTATCAAATTCTCAAATCCACCTTTTGTGAACCATTCTAAAACTGTAGATGCGAACATAATGTCTTGCTTATCCTTGAAACGAATTTCAGAAGTAAAAACACCTATTTTGTCTCCTTGGTAAACCCTTACAGGGTGTTTTGGAACTTGGTCATGGATGAGAGCAACTGCTGGGAACTCTGAATTGAGTACTGTTCCAAGTTGTTGGAGTTTTAATGATTTAATAATATGGGAAGCAGCGATAACGCCAACCATTCCGGCAGTGGTAAAACCTGCTATTGCGACGCCTCCAGTCCTTGGGTCTGCACCATCATGGAGGACTAATGCATAACCTCTAAACTCGTGCTCCATCAGTTCCCCTCAGCCATGCGTGATGAACTACAAACAAAAGACCTACTATTTGTTAGTACAATTTCTCTTTGATTGTAAACTATTATCTATGCCGGATATTTGCACTAGTATGAGGGATGGCATGAACAAGACAACGAAAGTTTCGATTCATGTAGGAGATTTCGATTTCGATGCTGAAGGAGGGCAGTTAGAAGTTGATGAAAGACTTGCACAATTCAAACAAGAAGGCCTCTGGGATGCTATGCTCGAGCGCGTTCAGGAAACCATCGAGTTTAGTAAAGAGGCTACATCAATAAATTCTAATGATGAAAATCAACCAGCAAGAGGAATAAATTTTCGATCATTGCTAGAAAATTATGCCCTTGATGGGAAACCTGAACAGGTTCTTGGGGCTTTACACTTTCTTCGAGAAATAGAAAAACTAGATGATTGCCCGCCTAGAGTGATAAATTCGTTATTCGAAGATGCTAAAATAGAACCCCCCGGAAACCTTTCTCTTTACATCAATCGCCTTAAAGAAAGAAATTTTCTGAAAATACCTAGTAAGCATGGAGACAAAAATCGTTATGCTGAATTGACCGAGGAAGGTCGAAAACACTTGGAAGAAAAATCCGAGCGTATGTGAGGGTTTGCCGTGGTAATGTCGGGGAGCGGAGATGATGCTCGAGAGAATATAGGCATAGATAGTCAAGTCCTAGATTGGTCTTTCCAAAACAAAGCTGAATCGCTACTCCGCAAAGGGAGACATTCCGGCTCAAATTTCAGAAGGGCTGTTTTAGATGGTGCAGATTTAACCGAAGGCGACTTCTCAAATTGTGATTTCCGAAAGGCATCGATGGTTGGTGTTGATTTGATGAAGTCGGCCTTTGACAATGCAGACTTTAGAGGGGCTGACTTAAAGAAAGCAAGAATGAATCTCTCGAATTTTAATAATTGTAAATTTGAAGGCGCTGACCTAAGAGGAATCAGAGGTAAGTATGCTATCTGGCAAGGAAGCGACTGGTGGAATGCAATAGTTGATGATGACCTGAAAAAGACTCTAGCCAAAAAATGGCCTAAACCAAGTGACCAAGAATAATCACTCGGATTCTAAATCTTGGTTTCCAACAAATTTTACTTTACTATCGCCGTTCAATGCCATTCTGGCTCGTGCATTCAATAGTGGCAAAGACGTTAATGCGCCGCAGACAAGCATACAAACACCACAAAGATACATTAGAATCTGATATGTCAAAAGTAGCGGACCTGAAAGGAACTCTTCCGCAGAATTATGAATTAGAATACTGCCCATAACTCCTGTGACAAAACCGATTGCTGCCCCTTCTATTCCTAGAAAAGCCCCTTTTTTGTTTAACATGAACAAATAGGGTGAACCGATTACAATCAATATTCCTGCGATTGCCAAACCTGCTGCTCGAATCAAATATCCTTGCCTTGCAGAATCATGAAAATTTTGATAATCTTCATTCGTAATTTCTGTATCAATATCACTATTTGGTGTTTCCAGAATTATATCTATCTCTTCCTGACTAAGATCTTCTTTTTGGCTTAATTGAAAATCACCATAGGCTAGTAGTAATAGCATAATACCGCCCATCAGCATCAGTACTGCAACTGATTTTGGCCCTTTAGTATCTGCTTTTATCGATAAGTCAAGGCGTACATCTTTAGGGACTGCATTTTCTTTATCCATGCGAATGGAAAAGTCAAACTGCTTATCACTCATGTAAATCACTCTGATTGAATATGGTTTTCAAGACCTTTTGATAACCAACTTGGAATCACTACAGATTCCAAGGTATCCATATTGACGCATACTGTCACTTGTGAGGATGACCATAATAACTCATTGTTCTGATTATGGAAACGATAAGCCCATGTGCAAGATTTTGTACCTACTTTCTCAATCCAGATAGTAGCATGAATTATATCACCATACCTCAATGGAGAAATGAAATCTGTTTCGATATGAACTATTGGAAATCCTATCTTTTTATCGTTTATCATTTCTGGGTAAGATATACCACACATTTCTTCCCAACACTCTTCAAAAAAACGGTGTGCTAAGTCATAAATTCGTGGGAAATAAGCGATATTAGCTGTATCCAACATCGGATAGTCTACACGACGTTGAAGTTTTACCGCCATGTATCTGCGAATAAACAGGTATCAATGAAACCTTGCATTTGAATATATTTCGAAACCCGTCGCGCTTATATCCAAAGCATAAGTGGAGTGCTTCAAGGCCCCATAGTGTAGCTTGGATATCACACTGGTTTGCGGAACCAGTAACCCGTGTTCGAATCGCGGCGGGGCCGCCAATGTTTACCACATTTCATAGTCCATTTTTGCACACATTTGCTCCATTTCCTCATCGCCGATATGGCTAAATTGTTCGACTAGTGGTAGTATTAGTTTACACAAGTCTAGAGATGTTGTCCAATCCATCGAGTCGGGCATAGTGTTACCTGGGCATCTAGAAATTCTATTCATCATAGGAAAAATACTGCTCGAATCTTCTAGAACTGATGCTGTGTCCTTGGTTAACATACGCCAATATCTCTGTCTTGGCTTCTTATACTCCAAACTGAAGCCAACAGCTAATGGATTGCCAAAACCAAGCCTCCACTTGAAACCATGAGTGCCCCTGAATGCTACAGTCAAAGTATCCAGGTCATAATCAGCATTGAATCTAGATGAAAAGTAACTTTCCATCTTATCTCCAATAGGACTGTGTGGGTCAGGACCATACAATTCAATCAAAGCTGTTCTAAGGGTTTCTCCGTGTTCATTATCGAAGAAGTTTCTATCATTTAGTAATCCAAAAATCATCGCTGCGATACTATCTGCAAATGGGACATTTACATCGGAAATACTCTGAATACAAGCAAAGGTAGATTTCTCCTTATCCAGTTTGCCTTTAGCATGAACTGAAATCGTATCAAAACCAATTCCATACACAATCGGATTTCTCAACCTCTTCAATAATGTATCAATTTTGATACAATAAGTGGCCAATTGCCCAGATACAACAATGTTATCATCATCAAGCATTATCCTATCTGACTCTGAATCCATTATCTCATCAAGAAACTCAAATGCCCTAATGTGAGACGCTGTGATGGCTGATAATTCCATCATCAAGTTGCTTTTTTTCTGACTTTGGACGCCATTTGAAAGTGGCATGAGCGCTTTCTTTTTCATGCTCGTAATCAAATTCAAGGGTATTTAATATTCATACCTTCCAAATTTTACAAGTCCATCCGTTTTCATCAGCCATATTCTTCATTGTCCTTCCAGGATTAATTGCTATTGGATTGCCTGTTTTTTTCATAAACCATGTGTCGGCCATCGTATTTCCATAACCATAACACAATGATAAATCATGACCGTTCTCTTTTGCGTCTTTTTCAACAACTGGAACTTTACCCTTCCTTCTAGGTACGCTCCAGCCTTTCTCTGACCCTGATAAAGTCCCAATTCGTACTTCAGGTCCGCAACCATAGATTGTATCCATCTCAAGTAGAGTGCCCATCGCCTCTGCCATTGGCGCTATTGTTGCTGTAACTAATACTACACGGTGGCCTTGCCCCTTATGCCATGAAATACAATCCAATGCCTCTTGGGGTACTCTTTTGATCAAAGTTTGCTCTGCGATTTCTTTGGAATAGCGCTCCAGCACTTGCCATGAAGCCAAACAGAAGTGACCCCTGTTTCTCGCTGCATCATATACTGAACGCCCACGTAGTAGGTTTCCAATGAACCCCAAGGCCCACATTGTCGCTCCCAAGGGTATTCTCCAAGGTCTTCTAATCCCCAGTTGACCGGTTAATGTCTTTTCACTCGAGGCGTCTAATAATGTACCATCGAGGTCAAAATAGGCCGCCACTTCACCTGTCATTGTGATGGCTAATTGATGATAATACATGAGTGAAACCCTTGAAATAATTATTTCAGCGGACTTTCTTAGGTTTTAGGGCATTACCGATTTCGCCGTATACTCTTCTCCCCGCTTTATGGTCTTGCCACCAAGTCAGTGTTTTCGATAGATTCCTAGAAATGAAGAAGCCGATTTTTCTTGGAGTAAGGCCGTGGTTCCTCATTGACTTATCATGTGATAAATTGGCCACGATGGATTGTGCCGAGCATCCTGGGTTTGCTCCCACAAAATTTTCAACTTCTTTCTTCAATCTTTCAAACCTTGCTCGCTTCTGCGAACCCTTGCCTAATCTTCTAGGAACCATATCGGGAAATCATCGTGAACCCATATCAAAGAAATGGTGGTAATCCCAAAAATAGAACTACAAAATATGATTCAATCAAAACGAACAGGTTGAATGGTTTTCCAATTTGCTGTAGCCAACTTTTTGGCTTTACCGTCTGCGATTATTGGATGGATTTTCTTCAGTCTTCCATGCATTCCTTGAACTTGGAATTTAACTCTCAATTCGGCCGCTCTATCTCTTTGGATGGTCTCCATTTGTTCATCATCAAGTTCGATTGTCGCCATCTGTGAACCGTTGTTAATATCTGAAATGATGAAGTTTTGTCCGCTTACTGAGAGGCTTGGTCTAAACTCCCAATCATCAGGATTATTCATCCATACTGAAATATCAAAAGAAACTGTATCTCTAATATTGACTCTGCTGATTTCAACACTATCTACCATGGCTCTCATACCTCCCAAATGGTCCGGCTAAATTACTTCTTGCATTAGTGCTGGTCAACCAAAAGTTATCTCGGTTAGCACAGGGCTCATCACAATAACTGTCACTTCTAAATCCCAATTATTACCAGGGTCTGGGTCTATCATTCCCTCGATAAGAGGATCTGGGTCGGCTTGTTGTGCAAATACAGTCCATGTCCAAACTCCTTGGCCTGTTCTTGCACCGGCTTGACCAACTAATTGATTAAGCAAATCTTCTGCAGAATCTGCACTGTAAATTCCATCCTTTCCTTCAGGATTAACGCCATTTCTGTCCATTGTAGCTTTAGCAGTTTCATTTGCAGTTATGTTTCCGCCTTCTGTTTGAACGGTTTTCTCGTACTTATCATTCTCGATAAGTAAAGAGAGTGTGAAATTATCTTGAGGTCCTAACTCCTGTTCAAGTTGTAGCGTTGCGGTATACTCCATAATTCGGCCTCTATCCCCAGGAGAAATACTCTCTTCCCATTGACTACCTTGTTCTAAGTATTCATCCCAAGTGAAAGTTAACTCTTCAGTAACCCATTTGACTTCAAAACTTCTTGTAATTACTTCGATGGTGAAGGATTCGGTTACCATTGCTTCTGTACCATCAGAAATAATCAAACTACCCATTATTTTGCCTGAGGAATTTGTTGGAAGTAAGACTGTAGGAGTTGTTGCATCGATATCGTTTCTTTGCTTACCGTCTGAATCTGAATCTGTAGACCAGTCGAGGTCCCAAGAAAATGTCAAGTCTTTACCTTCGGGGTCAAAACTATTTGATGCATCAAGGAATGCAGAGTCTCCTGACTTAACTTGTTCCGGCACTGTTAGATTTAGAACGGGTGCTCCATTGACGACTATTGTTGCTGAAATTTCATCTTCTCCACCTTGGCTGTTGATTACCGTTAAGGTAACAGTGTATACTCCAAATGTATCATAGGTATGGGAGGTGAATCCGACAACAGTTTCTGCTTTCTGCCCATTACCAAAGTTCCATTCGAATCCTGTCACTACCCCTTCAACTGCTTCAGAATCTCTAGCATCAAAGGTTACGGTTTCTCCTTCTTGAATGGAAAGCGGATATGCTTGAAGCGAAGCCCTCGGGTCGACGGTTGAGTCAATTCCGATACAACCAGAGACAAATACTGACATTAGCATCAGCATAGCAAGAGAGAAAGACTTGGTCTTAGCAACAAATTGCATCTTCCTCATAATCACCATGAAATACTTCACCCTTGTAATAGTATGTATATCTGGAGTGAAAATCGTTTCATTATAATGAGGTTAATTTTTATCCGAATCGAATGAAACTTCTCCGGGGATATCGCCTATAATTTCTGCTCCTTCTAGGTATTCTTCTATACCCTCAACTGAATCATGAACTACAATATTTTTAATCGAATTATCTTCTAAATCTGAACTATCAAGTTCGCTAAAATCAACATCGCCTGCGTCATATTCTGACACGATAATGGATTCCTCTAGTTGGACTTCTTCTTCCTCAAGCATCAATATGTCCATTGCATCAGCAGAAATCTTCTGCCTATTTCCGACATAGTTAGATGCATATTCATCTTGACTAATATCCTGTTCAGATTCTTCATTCTCCACTTTCGGAGAGCTCATAATGAATAATTTCTTGATTCGACCGAATAGTCCCATGGATTATCCTAGGGTAAAACTTGATTTTAATATTAGTGTAATTTGGAATAGAGATGTTCAAGGAGTGGGAACTATTGCTCAAGATATGGCTCAGAACTTCCTCGAGGGTGAACGGGTCTTGGCTTTGGATTTAGAGACTACAGGAATTTCAACAAATAATGATAGAATTGTGCAAATTGCTTTAATTGGTTCTTCTAAAGATGGTAGTGAAATTTCCTATGAGAATCTAGTTAATCCCCGACGCTCAATACCGATACAAGCAAGTAACGTTCACGGGATTTATGATAATGATGTCAGAAATTTAGGTGACTTTTCGAAATTCGCCGAGGAAGTTTTTGAACAAATAGAAGGCGCTGTTATCATAGGTCATAATGTAAGGCAGTTTGATTTGCCACTACTAAATAATGAGTTTAGGAGGTTAGGACGATTACCTCCGACTCCAAAAGCAGTATTAGATACCTTAGAGGTTGTTAGGCGAATAAAATTACCAAGGCCTCATAATTTAGGCGCATTGTGTAAAAAACATGGTATTTCTCTAGAAAATGCCCATACTGCGGCTGCTGATGCAGCAGCATCCTTGTTATTATTCTGGAGACTCACTATCGACCATTCGCCTTACTTTAGAAAATCATTGGAAGAATTAGAAAGATGGCTTGTACATGGTGATTCTAGAAAAGATGATTCAAACCTTGGGAGAAGTCTCGAAGATTTAGATATGCTAGACTCGATAGGAAAAATAAGAATTGATGAGGGTCATTATGTTCTTGCTTTTGGAAGACACAAGGGGCGTCATGTTTCAGAAATTCAAAAAATAGACCCGAAATATATTTCTTGGCTCCTTTCTCCTAAAGGAATTGAAGATGAAGAAGCTCGTAAAACGCTTCGAAATTCTCTTGACTGATCAATTTTCACGAATGTATTCTTCATCATCTAAAATAGGTTTCCAAGGCAGAACATCGCACCAATGACCGATACGCCATGTACTTTGAGCAGTCATTATTGAACCAAGAAATATTGGACCTTGGTGTTGTGATGAAAGTACCTCTTGTAGAGCATCTTTACCACGATCATCAAACTTGGCAGATTTCTTAATTCCTGTTGGTATTGCCCTTGTTCCTCCATCCGATGGTTCGCATAATTCGATTACAGCTGAACCGCTATTCGGTTCAAATTCGTGTAATAATACAACTGCATCTGAAAAATCATCTTTGTGAAGAGTACCGTTCTCATGTCTCCAATTCCACCAATGCGGGCACCATGCCTTCCAATCACAGAATCCACCGCAAGAGTCTGGACCTGGAGTTGGAGTCATTGGAATTGTAGTGGGTTGGGTCTCTTGCCAAGCCGCATATGCCTGTTCGAGTACATTCTCTCCAATGGCAGCCCATTTAGATGAGTTTTGTGTGTACCAGCCTTCAGTTCTAACCGGCGGAGCATTAGGGTTATTATCGAGTAAAATATCTCGGTATAACCTCAACTGTCGATTTACTTCTGTTTTCAATTTCTTCTCTGGAGTTCTGCCTGTTTTCAAATCAGCAACCAGCCATCCAGTCATTTCACCTGCTTCATTTACGTCTGCCAATAATAAATCGAGACGACCCATTAAACGACCGTCTTTGGTCTTCAATTCACCTTCTACTGCAATTGCATGCTTCTGGATTTTCCTCCAAAGAGCGCCGGTAATTCTCTTATGTTCAAGACCTTGAATACCTACGTGGTCTAGTAACATAATTACTCCTCCACGTTGTTGCTTAATGGCTTCCTTCCACTTTTCCTCTTTCCACTTAGGCCTTCTAGGCGTATTCATGAATACTCCTTTTTCTTCTTCCCAGCGTAGTTTTAGAATTCGTTCTGCTTCTTGGGGAAGCCACCCATCCTCTTGATTGCCTATGTGTGAATAATCTGTTAACAGTAAATCTTCGATAGATGCGTGGACTGCAGTTCCTAGAGACGCAGCCATTCCGGCCTTTCGAGGTAATCTTTGTCTACTCAACCAGTACATACGCGGGCAAGTTTCGTAGCGATTCCAGGCTGAAGGGGAAAGCATGTGTTCTCTAATCACAGGGGTGGTCTCTTCGGCCATGTTGTATCGTTTTGTTTAACCATCATCAAACCACCGCAATGAGCAAACTGACGAAAGTCTTGATACACCATGAGGAAGTAGAGACTTCATGCAAGGTCCTAGTGTCCGTATTAATGCCGAAGTTCCGACCGATAATGCTCTAGTTGTCACATGCTTTCCAAGTGTTGGAATGGTCTCCAGTGTTGTTGCACATTTTCTAATTGACCACCTACAGTTAGAATTCATTGGCGGAGTTGTTGACCCAAGGCTACCTGCTCTGACCTTAGTTCAAGATGGAGTACCTTTACCACCAATTCGGGCTTATGCTGGAAAGCCTCAATGCACTATTGATGGCTGCGATCAAGTAATCCTACTGATGAGTGAATTAGTGGTGCCTGAAGCGCTGGCACATGATATTGTTTGGGCTATGTTTGAATGGTCCAAAGAACAGAAAATTGTTGCTGGAGTAGTCATCGATGCTTTTGCAAAAAGTGGGATGAAAGCCAATCTTAATGGCGCTGAACCTGTGATTGAATACGAAGATACAGAGGGTATCGACATTGTCGGAATCGGTGCAAATGAAAAGAGTCGCAAAATGCTTGAAGATATGAAAATTCCATTACTACAACAGGGAGTCATCAAGGGAATCAATGCCTCTATACTTGGTGAGGCAAGAAGACGTGGTCTTGACTTGATGTCAATAATGGTTGAAGCAGACCCAAGATTCCCTGATGCAAGAGCTGCTGCTACATTGATAGAGAATTTGAATAACCTATTGCCGTCAATTAATCTTCCACATGAGCCACTTATTCAAGAGGCTGAATTCCTTGAAGCCCAATTACAATCAATGATGGAAGGAGCAAATATAGAGACTCCGGAAGGTGGCACTTCAAACTCAATGCTATACGGTTGATTTACCCAGAATTTTCCATAGAACAGCAGTAGTAGATGCCAATCCCGAAATCAACAATATTGTACTTATTGTAATTGGCATTAAAATAATCATATCATATGGTAGGCTGAAAATATCCAGTAGCGACTCACCTCTCGTAAAAGAACCCCCTGCTGATGCTGTAAGAAGCATCAGTCCACTAGCCGCCATTCCAGAGAATGTTTGAACTAACATGGATTTCTTCTCGGCCAGAATAGTGTTCCCCATTTTCCATCTAGAAATTAGTGCTGCTGCTGCTAAACCAAACCCTGTCATCGATAAGAACATCTTGTTAACAAGAATTGGCGTTGAAAAACCAGACCCAGGAGAAGAAGATATTCCACTAAATATTGCGAAAGGTGTTGCAATTATTCCAAAGAGTAAAGCAAAATGTGCTACATTATCTGTGATAGAAACCATGTTCTTACTTTTTATTAATTCATATCTACATAGTGCATGTAGTAAGAAACAGAGACCTGCCATTGCAAAGGAGCCGACAACAAGTTCGGTAGTTATCACGTGAAAAGTTGCTGGAGATATCATTGTGCCCCCTCCTCTAATTCTTCCAAATACTCATGGCCATACCATTGCCATTGTTCCATAGTCCATCCTGGGGGTAACTGCCCACCAGGCAATGGCGGGGCTTCTGTTGGAAAGTTTTCCTGTACAACTTGGTCTGTTTGTTCCCATTGTTTCTCTGTTTTTTCGCCTTTTGATAACTTAAGTTGAACTGATAAAGCCAGTCCAAAAACAAAAATAAATAGTGCAAATGATTGAATATAAACTGCTGTTTGATCTACTTCAAACGGAGGCTCTTGTGCCACCAAATTGAACCAAGGAGTGGTTTGTGAAGGCCCCTCGCCCTCAAGAATTGCCCTCCATTGAATAATAGATGGTTGATTTGAGGCTGGGGCAATAAATTCCCACATATTATCGCCTAATGAATTGGCGGTTGCTGTGGTACTTGAACTACCCTCTACCTTCCATTCTATTTCTACACTAGTGACATCTTCCGTCGCAATGCTGACAAATGTTTCTTCACCAAGTGGACGGGTAGTTTGAGGCGTAAAGTCGGGCGATAATCTAGCGAGGTTGTCAGGGATTGGAAGTACTTCCACTTGCAAACCTGAACTCACGCCGAAATAAGGAGTATCATCTCCACCGTGATGGATAGAAACATAGAATGTAGTAGTTGTCAAGACTGTAGGTTTGATAGTCCAAGATGCTGAAAAGTTATCTTCACCTGACAATAATTTACCCTCAAGATAATTATTTGTTCCTCCATTCGAATCTGATAAAATCTCCCATTGCGCATCTGCTGGCGTATCGCTGTGCCCTGTTGTATCTGTCAGTAAAAAGACCCCTAAATCTCCTGAATATGTCAACTGAGAACCTGAAATGACTGTAGAGATTGAGATCGGTTGGCCGAGATAAGGCGAGCCTTCTATTTGTACTGAAATAAACGCTGAAGAGGTTTGATTCAAAGATGAATCGCCGTGGCAAGCTCCGCCACATTGCATATCAAAAACACCGTCGCCAACTCCCCCAGGATTAGCTTGTGTAAAACTACTAATCGACAGCAAGATTACTACGACGAATAAAATTCGCACACGTCTAAACATTCAATCCCTCCTATCGATGAAAATTAGACTCAAAGAACCGATGCTCAAAATAATGAATAAGAGACCTGTAATTAATCCCCCTGTTGTAGAAACACTACTCTCTGTAGGCTCTATGGTTTCAACCATGAACCCTTCAATAGTACTAGAGCCAGAATGTAATCCCTGCCCATCGATAATCGGTCTGATAGTGTAATCGGTTGGACCCGAAATAAGTGGGGTATCAACGAATTCTAATTCACTTATTACTGTGATTGAATCACCGTTTCTCAAAATTTCAAATGTTGCTTCTGGGCCGCTCCAAGACCAAGAAAGTCTGACTTGTTCTTGCATTGAATATGCTTCTAAAGAAGTAACCTTAGGACCTGCTTCTGTTTGTAAATTAATGGAAGTATATCCATTACTTCCAAGTTCATCATAGACAGTTAGAGTTAGTGTTACCATTCCATTTGGTATGAAAGTATACTCTTTACCCGAGCCTGTCCCCGAATTACCATTATTATCACTCCATTGCCAAGAATAAGTCTCAATCCTACCATCTGAGTCAGTAGAGTTCTGAGCACTAACTTTTATCTCTTCACCATCCCATAATTTTTCACTTTCAACATCGATTTGAGCAGTTGGTGCTAGATTTTCAATTGTGATCTGTGAGGACACCATACTACCATTTGATTCGCCATCGTTAGGAATTACGTCGACTGACCAAACCTGCCCCGGCCCGAGTAATTGAGCAGGGACACTAGATTGTCCATCTAGAGAGCCTTCTTTGAAACCATTCCTATACCATGTTATTTCATTGGATACTAAGTCGCCGTCTATATCGTCATTTGTAACTGATAATACTAGGTCTTCAAGTGAAGTATGAGATAACTCCACTATCGCATTTGGAATTGTGTTTATGATTTCAACAGATGTAGATAACTCATTCATACTGAACTCTTGTCCATCATCCGCTCTAACAAATACTGTCCAATTATCTCCTTTTGAAGTTAAGGAAGAAGGCAATGTAATTTGATTTTCAATTGATGTAAATTCTTGACCATTCTTATACCATCTTGTTTCTGGAGAGGCTGGTGCGTCTCCATCTAAATCACTCATTGAGAGACTCAATGTTATATTTTGAGAGGTTTGCGCTTGACTAAAATCTAAACTTATTGAATCTAATTCCGGTGCAGTATTAAGAATTGTTACCGATGAACTAATCTCCCAATCTGACCATTCAGTACCGTCGTTAATACGAACATGCACCCCCCATTGTTCAGACTTACTGGTTTGCTCTGAAGATAGCGTAGTAGTGGTGATACTCGGCATCAGAACTCCATTTCTGTACCATTGAATTTCTGTATCAACAATAGTATCACCGTCTATATCATTGGATAAGAAATCAAGTGACAAGGTATCTATCGTGTAAGGGTTGGAGGGTAGAATAGTAAGTGTGGATATTGTTGGTTTGTTATTAACTGGTGCAGTTGAACCAATGGTTACTGTTTGTGATGTTTTCCACACTGTTGTGTCTTCTCCATCTGAAACCCTAATTTCAACATACCATTGGTCTCCATCTCTTGTAGCTAAGGACGTTACAGTAGATTGATCGTTTAATTCGCTAACAAGTGCTCCATCAAGATACCACCTAATTTCTGTAGTCAAAACATCTTGGTCATCGTCACTCGAACTAATAGTGATCGATAAATCATCATTTGAAGACGGTTGTGATGGGGAAATCGCTGGAGTTGAAACTGTAGGAGGTGTATTTTGAATCGTCACTGTATTACTTGTAATTGTTTGGCCACTATCCTGTCCATCTGAAGGAGTTACCTCTGCATACCATTGTTCGTTCTTGGCGGTCAAACTAGAGGATACAACCTTGCCTGGTATCGTTCCTTGAGGTTGTGCGATAGAGTCTTTGTACCATGTAATTACAGTACCTGATTCTGGATTTCCATCGGGGTCTGAATAACTGTATGAAAGTGTTAGACTATCTGCAGTCTTGGCATCGGTTGGAGTTAACATTGCATTACTGGCTGATGGCGCTTGATTTGTTGGGGCATTCTCTAGTACCTGAATGGTTAATGTGCCCCAGCGGTCTCCTGAATCAGCACCATTACCATTTGATGTAAGGGCTGCTAATTGGAAATTAGCCGCTCCCGAACCTGAACTTGGAGCAGTCCAATCAAAGCCCCAAGTTCTAGAACTGGAACCTGTAATTGAATGAGTTGCGCTATCACCTGTTGAACTAATACCAACCGCGAAACCAAAATAACTGAATGTTCCTTTGTCAACATCCATACTAAAACCACCGCCAGAACCTGAAACTCCACCAGTAACAGAGACTGTCAACTGGTAAACTGAGCCTGGAGTATAGGCGGAAGGAAGGCCTGAAACTGAAGGGGTTGCCAAATTTGCCCCTGGTTGAGAATGACATCCACATCCTGTACCGGAGTTCAGTTTACCATTCTCTTTACCCTGCGTAATAGGTGCTACTGCAAGTAACAATATGATACAAACTGCAAAGACCGTCTTAGAGTAGTTCATACCATCTTTACAGCGTTTTAGTATTGAAGGTTAACCCTAAATTGATTCAAAATGAGGTTGCTTCAGCGATCAACTATAGTCTGCAAGACTACTCTGAGTACTACTAATTTCGACTTTCTTTTCGTCATTTGAATCAATTGGAGTTGGGTTTAACAATTCCAATAATTCTGACTCGCTCCAGATTTTTATTGCTAGACTTTGTGCCTTTGATAGTTTAGAACCTGCATTCTCACCAGCGATTAAAACATCGAGATTGGATGAAACACTACCCACAACTTTTCCTCCAGCGCCTTTAACCATCTGTTGTATCTCTTTTCGAGGATTACTAAGTGTCCCAGTAATACAGAATGTCATTCCGCTAAAAACCCCTCCAGAGACTGATTTAGGTTCGTCGAGAAGATTAAGATAATTTGCCAAATCAAATAATAATTCTTTGCGATTTAACAACCCATCTCTAACTTGAAGTGCCACTTTAGACCCTATTCCATCATTTTCACACATAGTGCGTAAAGCAGAATTTAGAATATACGGCTTTTCCTTTGAATCATGAACTGGACCGAAGTTTTCATCACCTGATTGAGCCATTGCATCGTCTGCCCATTGCATTAATCCGTCGAAGTTCTTAGTTTGCTGAGCAACTAATGATGCAAGTTCTGGACCAATACCAGGTAATCCCAAAGCATGAATGAAGCGACTTAACTTCATCTCCTTAGTACGGTTTATCTCACTAAGAACATTATTTGCAGATTTTTCCGCCATTCGTTCCAAGGATAATAACTGTGATTTTTCTAACCGATAAAGATCCGCTATGTTAGAAATTAGACCTGTTTCTAATAATTGTTCAACAAGTTTTTCTCCTATTCCATCCATTTCCAAAGCCCTACACCAATAGATTATTGCCCTACTGGTCCTAGAATCACACATCAAATCGGGGCACTTCAAAAACGCCCCCTCCTCAATTAATTTTGTATCACATGCTGGACAATCTGATGGAATTATTATCGAGCCTCTAGGCGGTAATATACCTGTAAACGGTGTGCCATCAGCATGAAATCTATTTTCTATATCTGAATTTAATGCTGGGCCTAAACTTGACTCTATTTTTGGAATCACGTCACCACGACGAACAATCATCACCTTATCTCCAATCTTAACTCCTAGCCTTTCAACCTCACCAGGGTTATGCAATGTGGTGTTCTCAACTGTTACACCTCCAACCATTTGTGGTGCAATGCGTGCAACTGGTGTGACATTTCCCGTTCTTCCAGTCTGCCAATCAACATGTAGTAAAACAGAAGTTGCCTCTTCAGGGGGGAATTTCCATGCCAATGCCCATCGAGGATGATGGGCAGTCATGCCGAGATTTTGTCGTTGTTCTAAATTATCTAATTTGAATACAATGCCATCTATTTCAAATTGATAATCAGACCTCTTTTCTGACCACTGCTTAGTGTGTTCGATCATTTCTATCTGTGGTCTTTTAGATTCAAAAACTGTCCATGGAGCAGGCTCTATTCCTGCATCTTGTAGCCAATGCAATAACTCACTATCATACAAAGCCGTTGGAGGGTTAGAGGGGAATTGTACATCATAAGCACAGAATACTAAATCAGAGGCTTCGGCTTTACCATCGCCATGCTTCTGGCGAAGCGCTCCCGAACAAAGATTACGAGGATTTGGAGAAACATCGCTGTACTTGGCATGAAATGTCGCTAACGGCATTACCACTTCACCACGTACATGAATTGTGTACGGATGTTTCAAGCGAGTAGGAATGTTTGCAACTTGAATTGCATTTAAAGTGACATCCTCGCCTTTCTCTCCACTGCCCCTAGTAGCTGCCCTGTGTAAATTTCCAGACACATACTCGAGCGATAGTGCTGACCCGTCTAACTTCGGCTGCGCTAGGTACCTTGTACCACCGGATGTTGATTGTGTTACAAAGTGTACTATATCTTCATCTTTAGTACCTTTATCTAAAGAGCGCATAGGGAACATATGCTCAACTTTTTTAGTTCCTGGTAAAGGCTCTGGCCCTACTTCATGCAGGACTAAGTTATCAGGATCTAAAGATTTCAATTCGTCCCAAAGTAAATCAAACTCAGCGTCTGAAATCTCGGGAGCAGAGTGGTTGTAGTATAAATCTCGATGATATTTTATCGAATCGGCCAGATGTTGAATCCTATCTTCTCCGACCATGCTAATCCACCGAGGCTAGAGGATATGAACATCACGAAAATTCTAAGCCAAGTAACTCAAAGTCCGCCAATGGACAACGAGTCATTATTGCATTGGTAAGTATTCGAATATGGATCTCAGCAACTACATGTATTGTTGCTTGAAACATATGTCCTGCGTGAACATCATTGTCGTCATCTGACCAACAACAGTGAATGTGGGTGAAAGCCTTACCTTCTTGGGTGCGAGCAATATTGCCCGAAAGACTCACTAATTCCGAAGGTGCCTCTAGAGGTCTGCGCTGATATACTCCTTGTTCATTCATATATCCATACAAGTTATCTCTAGTTCTTCCAATGCCGCTGGTTATGGCTGCTGCATCAAATCCTACTTCATCAGCAAGGCTTTGCAACGATGAATGTATTTCCTCATCAGGGTCTAATCGTACAAACAGGTCTTCGCCACTTCTCGTCCACTCCATGATGTAGCGAATTGGAGGCGATTATTGAAAATAACGATTCTATTCTTCTTCAAACTCTGGTTGTAATATCTGTTTTATTCTAGATTTAGCCTCGACTAAATCATGGTAATTTCCACCAAGTGGGAGCGGAGCAAAGATACCCCAGCCCTTTCTCAACAGAATAATTCGTCTTTGAGTTTTACTTTTCGAGAGTTTTAATCGCTTCCACTCATATCTTTGCCCGTCGGCAAAAAGGTGAGTTTTTGTTACCGCATATCGCTTGGGAATCAATAATGATATTAAATGTAAAGATAGGAGAGCGTCCCATAATATTGGATAAAATATTGGCGTATTAGAAAGTTCTACTAAACCCCAAGGGAGTGCCATCATCGCTGCCATTGAAGCCAAGTTACCCCATTGCCTAACAACCTCATTTGGCCCTTCACTTGACCATGCGAATACCTCCTTAGATAAATTACCCAACTTAGGAATATCGCGCTTCTGTCTAGTTAGCCAGAAAGCATCCCAAACAACGATTATCGCTAGTATAGAAATAGCAACAGAACCAATTATTCCTGGGTTGGGAATTGAAATAATATCCATATAATCACTCTAGGTATTGTTTGTCTTCGGTTTCTTCATCGTCACCTTTCTTCATTCGCATGATAAATAATACGAATACTATAGCTAAAACAACTAGAATCAGCATGGTCGACATGTCAAATTCCCCGGAATCGTCATTCGACTGCCCTTCCAGTACGTCAGGAATTCCATCTCCGTCATCATCTTGGTCTTCAATAAGTACGGTGGTCAATCCTACAGGACAGTTGATATTGTCTGGCTGTTTATCACCATCCGTATCTTGCCAAGCACAAGCATCGAGTGGCCAGGAATCTCGTTCATCATCAAAGCCATCATTATCATCATCTGAATCATAGATATCGGGCCCACAAGAGCGCCCGATTTTCAAATCGAACCATGTATCTTGGTCACAATCCAAGGTATTGTCGCCATCGGAATCTAGAGGTATGGATTCAAAGGAAATAGTTACTTGCTCTGAAGCCTTTAATTGGTCTGTTACTTTCAATTCTAGGACATACATTCCTGGGCTTGGGACTGTCAAATTTTGATACGATGTGCTTGAATTCACTCGAGAAATAAGATTATTCTGCGCATCGAAAATTGTCCATTGATATATCAATTGTTCAGGCATATCCAAGTCATCAGAAACTGTAGCATTGGCTTGGAATATTTGCTGCTGCATTATTTTCTGCCCAAATGAGGGTTGATCAATAGTCACTGATGGGGGCTGGTTTGACTGTAGTTGTATGGTAATCATAGAACCTATCGCCCAATTATTAGAATTATCATATGATGCTGATTTTGCGGGTAATCCATCAGAATTAGCATTGATTTCTAAATTTGTGATTTCGACAACACTTCCGTCACTATACTGCTCAACTACAAGTAACTGGTATGAAATCGCTACTCCTGAAACAAAATCTAAGGAAGTTGTTCCATCTGAAAGGATAGAAAATATTTCAAAAGTTGTGAGTTGGGATACTTCCGATAACTGTGCATCGAGAATCAATGTATGATACTGATTTGCTTGTGCGCCGTTCCATAAAGAAATTGGCTGTTGTGCTAAGAATATTGAATCTATGAAATTGATAGTTGTATCATCACTTAGCTCGTTGGTTCCTGATAATGTTGTGGACTCCACAACCGCTGAATAATTCTCTGCTGAAATTGTAGTTGATGCGGTGATGGTTGAATCACGGAGTATGAATGGCGCTGAAGAATCTCCATTGTCTGCATGAAGGTCTAAGCCCACTGAATAATCACTCAGGTTTAGATTCTCAACAATCATTGAACTTGAAGAACGACCATGATGGCTGATAAAGCCATTTCCAGAGCCTGAGCCTGTTAACTCAATATTGGTTAAAAGGCCAGCTGAGTAATCAAAATCAATGGCTGGCGCCCCAGTTATCTCAACGGAGTCTATTGCTAAATTTCGATTGTTTCTTCCTGCAATTGCTGCTGAACCACCAGCGTTTGCTGAAACTGAATCGAGGGTGAATTGTTCATCCATAGAATCTAGCCAGAATACATTACCAGTTCCCGTAAATTGTGTTGCGTCAACAGACGAAATAAATCCAGATACTTCAGTTAAATCAAATCCTGTCTCTATTCCTTCTCCAATACTAATATTTGTCGCTTGAATGGTAGTCTGTCGAGCCCAAATAGCCGGACCATTACAATTTGACAATTCTAAATTAGAAAGATAAATTTCGGCTTGAGACTGATATAATTCGATACATGCACTTCCTCCGTCACTAAACTGAGAATTCTTAATTTCAACAATAGCATTACTTCCTGTTTCGACGTATAGAAGAGGTTCTGATGCTGTAGAGCGCATCATTGTAACCCCATCAGCATATACTGAACCAGTTTGTGAAACATGCAATGGAGTAGATGCTTCAACCACATCAGTATTGGATAATTCAATACGAGAACTTAACTGCCCTCCAAGTATTAATCCAGTCCATCTTGCACCTAAGCCTGTCGAAGAGATAGTAGAGTCGCCAGCATCAAGGGTGCCATCAACAGTTATCGAAACTCCATCTGATACTCTAAATGAAACACCATCGTCGATTACCAAAGATTTCAATTGAGGTATTAGCAAATCATCTTCTAGATAATATGGACTCCATTTAGCCTCAAGAACTGTAGATTCGGCCATCACTCCAGAATTGATTGTAGAAGCCATGAAGGTATGCGAGAAGGATTTTGAAGAGTCCCAAGATACAAAGTCTGAGAAAGAATCAATTTGTAAGGTTATATTTTGTAACCCACCATAATTATCATTGTTTACATCGATATAACGAGCGGTTGCATCCGTGATTACCTGCCCGTATTGATCGGTTAACTCATTAGTTCCGTTAATGGAAATCAAAGCACCTTCAACTGGAATGCCCTTGTCAATAACCGAAAGTTCTAGAGAGGAAAGTTGAGTGAAAGAAGACTGGGCTTGGACACTTATCGATGAAGCAATATCCCCTCCAAGCATCTCTATGTTACAATTAGAATGAAGTTCTAGTGATTTATTGAATATTACAGAAACAATAGAACTGGTGGAACTGCATGACCAATTAACCATAGCATCAATGATAAGTTGACTATTTTCAATCGATGTTACAGATGCTGTAGAATAGATGTTTACCTTATCTGCAGTTATCTTTGAATCTTCACCAATTATTTGCGAGGAATCGTACAAAGAAATCTCGGAATTAGAATCTATTATTATTTCAGATGAAACTAGTTTCAGCGTACTTACGCCCTGCATCACCAGGTCACCTGAGATAATGTGAGGTTGGCCATCTGGTCTAGCACCTAGAATTACAGATTGGCCTGTTGTAATGGTCCAATCTCCTTGAGGTATTACTGGAATCTGAACTACTTGGTTGGTTTGACCGCCGACTAAAGTTTGAATTACACCTGTCCCAGAATATACCGCTTCGATTATTGAACCTTGAGATAATAGTGGAAGAATTGCAACGCCGTTGGCATCACAATCTATCTCAAAGCCATTAACAATAATTGTCGCTACTATAGGATTACCTGATATATCAGTGATTTGGACATTCGTTTCTTCAAAATAGCCAGAACTTGTAGTTGAAAGGGTGACACTTGTACTTCCCCCGTAGTATATGCTCCCATCGCCAAATGCATCATATGAGTTAGAGTTTGTATTTAATGGTGTAAATACTCGAATATTGGCCTGAGAATTATCAGAAAGCATCAACGGAGAATTATGAAGTTCTGCATCCCAGTTACTTGTTTGAAAATATGATTGCTCACTAAGCTGAACACCAAATGCTTGATACTTTGTTGATAATGATTCGGTCACTAAGTGGCTGTCAAGTGACTCTATTGCTGTATCTGTTCCTCCGTGCACTTCAACGATATTACCTCTAAATTCACTATCTTGAAGGTAAATTCCAGTAGAAAAATTCTCAATCATAATATGGTCAGATTCTATTTCTGCATACCATGAACTTATTGCCATTGATTGAGTATCTTGTTGACTATATGGCTTGATTACAGTTATGCTAGACCAAGTGTGGGTTGAATCTAATATATCGATACCCAATGACTGGGCTTGATTAACCTGAATTGAATTAATACCAGTCAGCGTGGATGATGGGCCTCTAAAGACAAGCCCTGAAGTCGATGTCTGAATCGATATATCGTGGCCTGATATATGCCCGCTACCTGTTGCTTCAATTGCCGTACCTATAGAGGAAATTTGCATTCCATTAATCGCATGAGTTCCCGGACCAGATAATGAAAGTCCATTCTTGACATTGGCGATGGTGATATTGTTCAAACTACAAATTCCTGTGCATCGTTGATCTATTGAAGGCGAATTACTGTCAATCGAACCATCAAAAGATACATTGGAAATGGTCAATGATGTTGCGCCATTGGATACTAAAATTCTATTTCCTGAAGCAGATACGCCTTCTACTGTTAAATCATCACTATTGGCTGCATCAATTAGCAAAGCAATGTCTTGTCCGAACACATTTGAAACACTAACCTTAGCCGAAATTTGACTAGAGATGCCCACAGTAACAAAGTCAAATTTAATATTCTCTGCTGTTGTTTGTCCAGCCAAATTCTTCAGTGCAACTCCGACACTAGAAAAATTAGAATTAGTAACTGTTGACGTCCCTGTTGTCTGAATCCCAGTCGCAGAATATTCAATCTCTGCATTGGATAATTCCAATGTACCACTATTCTGGATTGAATCATAATCAATTTGTTCAGAATGGTAACCATTAATTGTTGAGGTTGCCATATTATTTATCCCAATGTATGAGTCGAAAATCTGTATTGAATTAGCATTTAATTCGCCATTAACCAGTATTCCTGTCTTAGCATTCTCTATCAAAGTATCATTGATAAAGGCTGAACCCCCGCTATTGATGATTAATCCTTTCCATAAACCTGCACCATGTGAACCTTGAGTGACTGGAGGAGTAGAAGAAAAGAAATTAGCATCATTAGCAATTAATGTACCGTCGACTTCTATCCAATAATTATCTCCGCAGTCAATTGTAGTCCCTGGTAGGATGGTTAGAGTTGCACCCTGGGCAATAGTTAGATTTCCGGAAAGAGTTTGCTGCCCACTCCAAGTAATATCTGTTGAAATTGTACTATCAGAAGCACTGACCATTATCGGGCTGGATAAAGAAATCAGCAACAGGAGTATGATGGCAGACGCAATAGAGGCCTTTCGCATAGACTCCCCTTTACATGCTTAGCATATCAAACCAAAGGCTTCCGGTCTTGTCTAAAAATATGAACCTACTCGGAGAGTGATTACTAAGTTTACCTTAAGTGGGCCCGCCCGGATTTGAACCGGGGTCTGACGACCCCCAGCCGCCAAGTATAGGCCAAGCTAACCCACGGGCCCTTGTCTGAATCACTGACGAGAAGCGCTGAAAGGTGCAACTTCATGTATTAGGTCTAGATGACCAACATACATTCTTCTGCAACAGTAACGTTCTAATCCAACTTGATCTAGCGCATCAGAAACTTCGACTCCTGATGTTACTTTCTCATTGAATTCTTCCCACTTATGAGCTACAACGGCTCCACAACTAAAACATCTAATTGGAATAATCATTTTATCGCCTCATCGGTAAGATTTCTGTTTCTTTCTACGTGCACCACGGCCGAGTTGGTGTTTGGCTTCCTTACGACGTGGGTCGTTAACCAAAAGACTTCTATCAAATCTCAGATATTCGTCTCTCAACTCTTCATCTTGGCCCTTAGCTCCACCATTGTAGTGGACTAGTCCACGAGCAATAGCTGTACGAATTGCGTCTGTTTGACCCATTATACCGCCACCGACAGTGGTGATATTAATATCAACTTTAGCCAATCTGTTCATTGCATCTGCTATGATAAGTGGCTCCATTGCCTTTCTACGAGCCAAAGAGGGTTGAAGAATTTCAATAGGTTCGCTGTTAACTCTGACTCTGCCTTGACCAGCTTTGACACTAGCTCTAGCAACTGCGGTCTTTCTCTTACCAGACGTTTCGACGGATTTCTTTTGTTGTTTACGTGCCATTACTGTTCACCTCCGGTCCAACGATGACTTGGTGCACCTAGATTGGCACTTATATCACCTAAAGAGATGAATCTCTCTGGCGTGGATTTTCTAATTTTTGAATCATCACCCGATTCATGTCCATCAGGCAAATCGCCAGATAGATGGCTTGGGCAACCGATCTCGACACGCAGATTGCGAAGCGCTCTGCGGCCACTGCTCTTCTTTTGGTATGGAAGCATACCACGAACGGCACGCTTCAAAATCATATCAGGCATACGTGGGAAAAATGGACCCTTTCTTGCGTGATTCAATTCATACTTAGCATGATACTTAGACAAAACTGAGGTTGGGCTACCTGAAACGATAGCTTTCTCAGCGTTGATAATGATGACTTTGTCATCTCTGTCAGCTCTTGCTGCCTTCAAAAGGATATTAGCAGTTGCTGATGCTAGACGGCCTAAAACAAGGCCTTCAGCATCAAAAACAAAGGTAGTTTCATCCAAGGATAACTACCCCCTTTCCTGATGGGTTTTCGTTCATCAGCTCGCCATAGGTCATTATTCGACCACCAGCGGCTTCTATCTTCTCGCGAGCACCGGTGCTCACGCTGTAGGCGGCGATAGTGTGGTTACTGGTTAACTCACCACTACCGAGTAGCTTGCCAGGCACGAGGATGGTTGCACCCTCGGGGGCGTGACGGCTAACACGGCTAAGGTTAGGTTGGGCCCAGTTCTTGCGACTTCTAGATAGACGCATGGCCACATCTCGCCAAACAGCGGAACCGGTTTCACGAGACTGGGCTTTCAGTTGGTTTATTACACCAACCAATTGTGCGTTTGTCTTGTTATTTGGGTTACTCATTTGACTCCCTCGATGCTTTGAAGCATGCTGCCGAATCGCCATCCCATTATCAATGCACCGACGCGAAAGACAGTCACGTTTTCGCGTTATTATTGGTGTAAAGGTCGCTTATTCGTAAAGAATTTCGCCTTTTGCATCTAATAATTCTACAGTTAACCCTGCAGCTCTTCCTTGAATAATTATCTCGTCGTGAAGCGTATCTGAGAAATCATCTAGCGCTCCCAGAGCGGTAATTCCTGCAACATCAGTTAATTGGTCGATTAAATGGTTTAATACACAACTTACGCCGTATGCTTGCCCGGCTCTAAAGGCGTGATCTACTCCGCCGATCTCCGGGTCTTCAGCCTTCATTCTGAGCATTACTTGTTGAGAGTAAGCGACTAGAGCACCATATATCGATTCGATAATCTGTGCTGCTTCGAGGTCGCCTAGAAGCATTTGAGCCTCGCTTAAAGCGACTCTTACTGCTTGTCCGTAAGTGCCGTGTGCACCTATTACATCTGAGGTTTCCTTCTGCATTGCTTGGTCGATGAGGGTTTTCCAGTCTTCCATGAATCTACCACATCCGACCTGCTCCTTGAAGGTTCGGCTGGATTTTACTAACTAAATAGCAATCAAATCTTGAAATCTGTGCCTTCGCCTTCAACGATGCCGGCTTGACGAACAGTTCCATCCGCAGCAACGAATTCTCCAGCCTTAACCTGATTATCATACAAGTTAACATCATCGAATCGCTTGACTAGCACTCCTTCACCAAGAGACATTGTCAATGTTCTAACAATTACATCCAAGGTTTGTAATGCTCGGTCTCTGTGACTTGCATCGATTGTGTGGTCAGAATATCTTGCTTCCTCAAAGATCGTCAAGAAGCCGTCTAATTGTTCACTTGGAACCATATTAAACGCACTTCTAACCGCGGCTTCGAACTCACGTGTTGTTTCGTAAACCTTCTTCATGAAACCATACTTACGGAAGTGTCTAACGAGATTCTTGTAACAATCAAAGATTGCAGCAATAAATTCATTGCTTGCTTCTAATTGTAACATAGTATCTGTCAAAATACCTCTGAGCGCTTGAACCTGTCTTCTAGCTTGAGCTCTCTGGTAGTATAACGCTCCACCAATGACTAGTGCCATCAGTAATATTACCAAAGCCATAGTATTCCCAGGAGTAAAGAAGCCTGTGCTAGATGAAAGTGAAACCGGTTCACTCCATTGAATTTCATGAGTGATATCATCATCGGAAGGTGCGAAGAAAGTAGAACCAGGATAGTAAGCAATAATTCGCCATCTTCCATCACAATCCTTTCCTCCACAACTTCTTCCATCAAACGCCCATTCAAAGCGAGCAACACCTTGCTCATTGGTCTTGGACTTGTTATCTCCATCTGTGACCCAACTTCCATTGTCAAAGTACTGGCGTAAGAATATTATTTCTTCGTTTTCTACTGCAAGGTCCAGTCTGTCCCTTAGTAATGCAACTTCACCAACTACTATGTCGCCTTCGAACAGTCCATTATCTCCAATGTAACTCCACGTTTGCTTAACCTGGAGGTCTACTCTAGACCTAACCAAAATATTGACATCAGTAAACGAGCCATTTAGGGCGCTTGAAGCGTCTTTGTCACAACCGCCGGGTACATTTGCATCCGGTTCGAAAGCTACTCGTAATGTTCTGTAACCTTCGGTCTTTCCACCTGTAGTTTCCACTCCCTTCAAAGTCGGGTTCTGTAGTGGGTCACCACTGAACCATTCAATCGTACCATCAATATTGCTGGTTCGGATGGTTGCAATAGGTCGGACATTGGACTCAGGGTCTAGATAGATGTTCAGACACTTTCCGCCAACCCATTGTCCGTTGGTTTGAGTTAAACGAGCATCAATGTGGAATGATTCCTTCAAGAAGAGGCGGTAATATTCGGTTCCGTTAGGAGCAATATACTTGTCTTCTGTTGACTTGAATGGCCCTACTTCACTTATTGCAATTGTCGAGTTAGAAAATACTTCAAATTCAGTTTGTAGTGATTTGTTAGAGTATCGATATCGGTCATTATTCTCGTTATCCCAAGCAGAATAGGTTACTGTAACTCTGGCTTTACCTGCAATAACGCCTGATAATTCGCAGTCGATTGCGAAATAACCGTTAATGTCTGTGTAGCCTTCTTGGCATCCCTGAACTCCAGAATCTCCATTCACCATTTCATATTGAACTCTGACCTTTCTGTTGGAAAGATTGGTTCCAAGTTCATCTTGTAATTGTCCAGTAACTTCCATGTCTTTCTCTTCGACTTGGCCGGTTGCTGGGTTTACTTCACTGGTGTATACGATTTGGTCATCGACAATTAGTGATGTTCTTCCGATTAGAGAGAATCCGTTTGCATTATTAGTCATTAGAACTCTGTATTGCTCGCTATTTGGTATTGAAGAACAAGGGTCCCAAGAACCGCCTAATGTACGGATATTGGTATTTGGATCTAGCATTGAGCAGCCTTCATTCGGTAGATTTTCTTCGAATCTTAGAATTACATTGACTGGCCCAAACCCATCAGGCAAGAAACCTGCAGGGTCACTCTTGAGTGAGCTTGGATTTAGTGGGCTGATATTTGCTTTTAGACACCCAACACTTTCTTCTCTACTCAAACCGTTCTTGTCAGTATCTCTGTCTGCAAAGCCGTCATCATTACCGTCATAGTAGCAGAGATGAGAATTATCAGGTTGCTGAGATGGTAGCGTCAAGAATCCAGCAGAAGGTGCTATCGTGGCTACTACCTGTCTGTATGCAACGCCGTTGAAATCTGTACCTTCGAATATAACATCGACTAATCCACCATTAGGACTGTTAGCCCCATTCAAGTTAGTCGGTGTAGTTCCACTAGCTGCATCATCCGTAATCAGGGCAGTAAAGTCCCATTTATCACCAGACTGCCGTATGTTATCACTGGTGGTGGTAACTGTGATATTGGTTCTTGAAATGACCCATATCGATTGGCTAACAGTAGAACCTTTGAGATTGGATGAACCAGGATACTCAAATTGTAAAGTGAAATTACCAAGTGAATCTGCTCCTTCGATCTCAAATGGTATTTCGAAGAATCCTCTATCGTCTGTATAATTAATTCCAGTTCTTCCGTCAAAAGACCAAGTATAGTTTACTGGAGCATTTGGAACTGCTTGTCCTGAATTATCCAACAACTTAGCTTGTACGAGGTTGGTTGTATTACGATATAATCTTGGAATTGAGGTCATAACGAACTCAGTTGTTCCAACAACTGATACATTGATGTATGCTCCAGTTGGTGATAATGTGCTGGTATTACCTGTGAAATAGTATGACGAACTTGTGAAATCGACACGCATTCCGTAAGTCTTAGCAGAGAATTGGTTTTCCCATGTGAAGTTGTAGTCATAAACTGCATCACAAGTGGAACAGGCCTTCTTTGGAGGGGCTGTGAATTGTGTTTCGCCTGCACCGACGAATTGCCTGTTTCCATCTACGTCTACTTGGAGGGCAATCGGGTCTGCGTCCCAAGGGTCATCGGTACGGTTTGTAACCGAACCAACCATTCGCAAAGTTTCTCCTGTATTCATTTCTGGAACTATCTCACATCTTGTTTCACTTTCCAAGTCGAAAGGATCGACCTTTCCACATGGCGGTAAGTTTGTC
>JABIUA010000155.1 GCA_018667575.1 Methanobacteriota archaeon
AAATAAAAATATGCCCTATGCCATTATTTCAATTGAATTTCCAGTGAGGTTTTGGCAATCCTTTTGGTAACAGTTTATCAGATAATTGACTTGAATAGAGCCATTATTTAATAGAGCAGTAGCACTATTGTTAGTGGTGACTATTTAGTTAAGTCGGCTGTTTGGAGGTCACTATAAGTTAGCAACTTCACCTTTGAACTATAATAAATTATAATCAACGGTGAGTGTCAACCAACCAAGACTTGACGTCATCTCTCTCTTGGTAACCCTTGCCGGCTTTAGTGCCAACAACAGTTTCAATAGCAGCAGTTGAAGCGATCTCGAGTGTTCTTTCACTTACAGGTCCATTGAATACAATCGCTATAGCGCCATCGGCTTCTTCAGCCGCCTTCGCTAACTTTGAAGGGCCAACAGGTTCAGAAATAGTTCCATCAACCATTACAAAGAGAGCTTTCTTAGGCTCCAATGCGTCCAAGTGGTCAAAGAATTCATGAACTTCAGCAGGTGCTTCTTTCTTTTCGAATGTAGTTTCCATCTCTTCTGCCCAGTTTTTGTCTTCAACGCCAGCCTTCTTATCGTCAGCAGCATGTTTCTTACTGATTTGATGTCCAAATTTATTTGCTTCAACTTTCATTGAAAGACATTTTGTAACAGTCTTTTGAGGTAGTAACTCCCACTCTTGACCTACAGGTGCTTGAGCAACGAAGTCAACTTTCATCATTTCAATTAATTGGCTAAACAACATTTCTCCACCTCTATCACCATCTATTGCTAATATGACAGTTTCCTTTCCATTTGCCAAGTCAATTAATTCCTGCTTGATCTCTCCAGCACCATCGGCACTGATAGCATTTTTAACACCACAATTCAATAAATTTCTAACATCGTTTCGGCCTTCGACAACGATCAAAGACGATGACGATTCAACATTCGGTCCACAGGTTAATCCATGGAAGGATGTTGCAGTTCCAACAGTTAGTACAGAACGTACTTCTTCTATTACAGTCTTTGATGCAGCTTCTCCAGAGTTAACCATCTTGAGTAGCAGTTCCTTAGCTCTGTCAACGACAGTAGTTCTCTTTGTCGCACGTATATCTAGGATTTCCATTACAGTAATCTTAGCCGTACATGGGCCGATTCTATCGATTGTTTCTAGTGAAGATGCAATAATTGCAGTTTCAACATTGTCTAGGCTACTTGGAATCAAAATCATACCGTGAACTTTGCCACCTTTAGATTCCATTTCAACATCAACGTGACCGATCCTTGCGGTTCTTTGCAATTTTCTTAATTCTAATTCATCCCCGAGAAGGCCCTCGGTTTGGCCCATTATTGCTCCAATAATGTCCTTACGTTGAACTGTCCCATTTACCTTAATATCAGCGCGAATTTGATACTTCATCGCCTTGCTCTGCTTTGGGCCTTGCCCTCCGCGATTGTTTGGTTTCTTTCCCATTTGAATTTCTCCTTTAGTATCCACATCTATGAGCCAAACAGTAGAGGAAAATCTCCTCTACTCATCTGGAGCATCATGACAAGTCATGTGCGTGAACAGGATGTGAACAATATATCGGATTGGCCAATACTTATTGAATGCTCTTGTCTAAAAAACGTGAAATCATTGTTTTTTATAGAGCAACTAATTCAAGAACAGTAAGTGCATCGGCGTATTGTGTCCGAGGTTCTGTGTCATAGTTTGGAAGTTTTCCAAAGTACCATAGAAGTTATGCTGGTGGACGGAGTTCTAACTAGAGAAGAGAAAAGACTCGTAATTAAATTAGCCAGTGCATTAAATCTTGATGAAGATGAACCCTCAAAAATATACGAGGCCGTAAGAACTGGTAATAAATTATCAGGAGGCTCACCAATTACTCTTTTAGGTGCAAAAGACATCTACACGAAAGTATTTGAGATAGCGATTGTAAATGCTTCACTTTCACGAGATGAATTTAGAGTGTTGGCTCATTTGAGAGATATTTTCCAAATAGACGATGAAGAACACTCTAATATTGAAGCAAAACTTCGTGAAATAGTCAAAGAGAAGTTCGAAGATCCTAATGTTATTGATAAGATGCTTGGGACTCTTAGAGACTCTGTTAGTTTGGTCGGCGACTTGTTTGATGTTGTTCGTAAGAAATCAACAGACGGTGCTAAAAAATG
>JABIUA010000115.1 GCA_018667575.1 Methanobacteriota archaeon
CCCATCTTGAAAACCCCCGCCCCCGCACTTAATGCCCGAGAACATTAATTATATTGTACACCGACCCATATTAAATCATCGGTAAATAAAGCCATTTTTACGGATATCCGGCAAACTTGTTACACAAAAATACAGAAAAAACTTAACAGGAAACTCCATCGGCATGCATTATGGCTGAGGACTTCGTTTTTGGTAACTTTCTTGGTTTACCTGAAAAAACAGACTCGGTAGACATAGCAATTCTTCAAGTTCCATATGAACTTACAACCTCATATGGTCAAGGTACAGCATTAGGCCCCGAAGCATGTATTGAAGCAAGCACTCAAGTCGAATTATTCGATTCAGATTTAGGCGAAGACTTACCTGGAAATCAGAGCATTTTCACCGTACAACCATGGGATGGAGAAGGAGCGACACTACTCTTACAATTAGATGGAATTTCGAATTACCTTTCTCCATGGTTCCATGGCGATTGTTTTCCTTTAGTTTTAGGCGGAGAACATGGAATTCTACCTCCTCTTGTCAACGCCTGCCGCAATCATAAATTAGTCAATAATGACCTTTCCAACCTAACTATTGTTCAGATAGATGCTCATGCCGACCTGCGAAGCGAATTAGGTGGGGAGAAGTTTTCTCATGCATGTGCCGCATCTAGAAGTCTGGACCTTGGTATCAAAGAATTATTTCAAGCCGGAATAAGGGCTTACTCTAAAGAAGAAAACGAAATAATACAATCAGATAAAAGAATTACAACCTTTTTTGCCAGAGATACTCAAAACTCCAATGGAGGTAAAGTTTGGAGTCAGTGGCTCGAACAACTTGATAAAATATCTGGCCCAGTTCACCTAACCATAGATATTGATGGATTAGACGGAGTTTTGGTTCCAGCAACTGGAACTCCGGTACCCGGAGGTCTAACCTTTTGGCAAGTTGCAGAGACAATTGCAACATTATTTAATTCCAAGACTGCAACCGTGGTAAGTGCAGATATAAACGAAATAGTGCCACAAAAAGACACTCCCTTGACACAGTTTACAGCAGCTATGTTAGCGGCTAAAGTAGTATCTTCTCATATTATTTCTAAGAGGGAAGGAAGATGGCAACCTTATTCAAAGCAGCAAGGTAAAATCAGACAACTTGGCGTAGGTAATTATTTTTCATCACAATCAAGTAAAGATTATTAGGAGAATGGTTTGGCGGGTGTTAACATGGCTATGAAATCTCACGGAGCACATGTGATGCTCGACTATACCGGCTTCTTTTCCAATGAGGAAAACCTAGGCGAGTGGATGTTGAACCTGATCGAAACAGCGGTCGACCAAAGTACAGCAAGACGAGTCCACTCGCATGCTGAAGAGTTCGATGGAATCAAGTCCCCGCCTGGTTTTGCTGCAGTTGTATTGCTTGATGAAAGCCATGTTTCGGCTCATTGTTATTCGGATAAAGGATGGCTAGCATTGGATTGCTTCACATGCGGCAACACCGATCCAAATACAATTGCAGAAATCATCCACAGTAAACTTGAACAAGAGATTTCGGAATTAAAACTAGTCAATAGAACTCAACAATCACGCTTCATGCACGAGAGGGTTTGAAATGTCTATTAGGGACTTTGTCAAACAAAACTATCTTCACTTTAATGCAGGTGTTGTAAGTGACGCTGCCCAATCATTAACAGAATTTTTAGAACGTGGTGGTAAGGTTTTCATCACGCTCGCAGGTGCGATGAGTACCGCACAATTAGGCAAGACACTAGCCCCAATGATAGATGCAGGCTACATTGCAGGAATTTCTTGTACAGGGGCCAATCTTGAGGAAGACGTATTTCTTCTGACAGCAAAGTCAAGTTATGTTAGAATAGATGATTGGCGTAATTTGTCCGCAGAAGATGAAAATAAATTACTCAAACAGAAATTGAATCGAGTGACAGATGTTTGTATTCCTGAAGAAGAAGCGATAAGAGAGATAGAATCTCATATTCTAGATTCTTGGAAAGCCGCCCAAGAGTCCGGCAATCAATTTTTGCCACATCAGTATTTTTATCAAATTTTACAATCAGGTAAAATGAAATTTGATGGAGAATCAAAAAATAGTTGGCTTTTAGCAGCAGCCAAAGCAAATACTCCCCTTTTTGTTCCCGGGTGGGAAGATTCTACCATGGGTAATATATTCGCATCACATTGTATAGAATCCACCCTAAGCCCAGATGTTGTAAAGAGTGGAACTCACTACATGATGGAACTTGCTGAACTATATTCTAACAAAAAAGACCCGTTCGCTTTTCTGCAAATCGGCGGAGGAATCGCCGGAGATTTCCCTATTTGTGTTGTTCCAATGTTAAACCAAGACCTTCATAGAGATGTACCATTGTGGTCATGGTACTGCCAAATTAGTGAATCAACCGCCTCGTATGGCGGTTATTCAGGCGCCCCACCAAACGAGAAAATCACATGGGGGAAAATTTCCCCAGATACGCCAAAATTTGTTATTGAAAGCGATGCAACAATCGTAGCACCCCTAATCTTTGCTTATCTTCTAGATTTTTGAAATTAGTTCTGTACCTTTTTGGGTTAAATATATCACCCAAGGCGCAGTCCAGATAATATGGCACAGATTTTTCAGATGGACGCGTACATCATTCAGACAAAATTTTGGAGACTTTTCGGTGGAGCCTTTTGGTTCAAGGACCTAGAAGGTAATATCGTTGCATACTCCAAGCAAAAGCGGTTCAAATTAAAGGAAGACATAGTATTGTTCACCGATGAATCGTGTACTCAACCATTACTACAAATCAAGGCTCGCTCAATTATTGACCTCTGGGCTACATATGATGTAACAGACCCAAATACTGGAGAACATTTAGGTTCATTACAACGTAAGGGAATGAAGTCAATTATTAGAGATTCTTGGAAGTTACTCGATGTCCAAGGTAATCAATATGGTGAATTGCTTGAAGACAGTAACGCTTTGATTAGAAGATTGGTGCCCTTTGGCGGGTTAGTTCCAGCAAAATATCATTTCGAAATACCAGGTAATAACGGAATCACCCTTCATCAGCAATTTAACCCATTAATCAAGAGATCTCTAATTACAATACCACAGGGACATCCAATGGACAGAAGAATGATTGTTGCAACGGCATTATTGAATTCAGCAATCGAAGGAAGACAAGGTTAAAATTAACCATCAATGGTTTGATTGCACAAAACCTTCCGCACCTAATTATGGCACGAGTTTTAGTCGTAGGCGCAGGGCTTGCGGGTTTGAGCGCGGCCATTGACGCATCAGCAAATGGCCACCACGTCGTAGTCCTTGAGAGAAGTAAAACAGTTGGGGGCAGAGGCACATCCCAAAATAAAGAGGGCTTTTCACTATCTTATGGACCTCACCTGCTCCATAAGAAGGGACCACTATGGCAACTTTGCCGCCGTCTTAGTAAACGGAAATCCCCCAGTACTCCAATGAGACTAGACAAAATCGAAATCATCGGCCATGGAATGATTAGGCCCAAAGGTGAAATTTCCAGAATTATCGAAAACAAAAGGGCTTTGAAATCCAAGGACCAATCTGAACCCATGGTTCAAGCGGCTTCTTTCTTATCTAGTTGGGATTCGAGCAACACATCTAGATTAGACGCATTAATCAAGTCTAAATTGCATGTTTCCAATGAGGGCTGGATTGGATTAGTAGGCCGAATTGCTGCAGCACTTGATGAGATCGGAGTATTGATTGAATGCGATGTAAAGGTAGATTCTATTCACGGATATGGAGTTAAATTAGGCAACGGGAAAAAGGTTGAAGCAGATGTAGTAATCCTTGCCTGCGGACTAAAGACGTCGATGAAATTACTGAAAGAAATAGATGAAATAAGGGCAAAACAAATTTTTTCAAACCGTTCAAGAACAACAGCCAGCATTATCGAAGTAGGACTAGATTCCAAGCCTCTTAGGGGAAGACATGCGATAGTAGATGCGAATAATAATTCTTCAATAATTGATTATGTTGCAATTCAGTCGAGACTTTCTGCTTATGGCTCTCATCTTTCAGCAATAACGGTTGGCGGACTATCTAGTGACGTTGGGGAAACCAAATTCAAATCTCCTCAAGAAAGACTACAACATCTTGAGAATTTCCTCGACTCTCAAGCCAAGGGATGGAGAGACCACATAATCACAGAATTAAGGCAGGAGACAATAACAATTCACGAAAATCTCGGAGAAGAGTTAGATGCTTTTGCGTTCTCAGACAAGGGAATAATAATGGCAGGTTCGTGGGTTAAGTCAGACTATATTCTGGCGGATGCCGCGGTTCATTCTGGAAGAACAGCAGGCAAAAATATCGGCAAGGCTCAACGTTGAGATTTATCCACCGCCAACATTTGGAATGAATCATGCGCATAGTTTCTTGGAACGTGAATGGTATTAGGGCAGCCATTAGAAAGGGCATTGATGGCTACTTTGATTCTATCGATGCAGATATTTGGATGCTTCAAGAAGTAAGAGCGTTACCAGAGCAACTCCCAAAAGGCTGGAATTGGCCTGAAGGCTATACAACCCATCTCCACCCTGCGGAGAAAAAAGGTTACTCTGGTGTCGCAACCCTTTCTAGAACCCCAATGGAAATTTCACAAGTTGGTAAGGCCGGTCAACAGGACCCAAATGATAGCGAGGGTAGAGTGATAGTTAGTACTCATGGCGATTTCACTTGTATCAACACTTACCTACCAAGCGGCTCGAATAAAGTTGAACGTCAACAATTCAAGGAG
>JABIUA010000125.1 GCA_018667575.1 Methanobacteriota archaeon
CAGTGGCCATGAAAATTGCCCAACACCGAGTAATATTGAAGAGTTGATAATTTGGTGGAAAACTACTCCACCAGAATAGCCTCACTCTTCTTCTTTAGTAACTAATTCGAACTTTGTACCGCTTGGCAATTCAACTGAATTAGCGGAATCGAAAAACTTAGGTCTTGCTGAGTAAGCGGCGCCAACCAAAATACCGAAACCAATTCCAAAAGCAATACCTGTTAGAGGCCTTGTGAAATTATTTGATTCATAAGAAGTTAACAACTGAGTAAAGCCATCTACGATTAATGGCAGACAGAATATAATCCCAATACCTAACCATGCATAAGTTCTGTAATTCCTTCTATAGATTCCTTCGAGCCAACTATCGGGGAATATTGAAAGGCATGTATCTTTAACTGTCCAACGGTTATATCCCTTTCTTGAGAATATCAAACCACCAATTGCAATACCAAAGAACATCCCTACATCTCTAGTACATACAGGCATCTGGTTGCCGTTTATTTCCCATGACCTCTCGTTCTTCATATGGCAATTGAAATCTCCAAAAGCATAAATGAAGCCGTTATAGGGATCCAATTCAGTCCAGGCAAATGTTTCTGATTCGCCATCATTACCTGAAGAGTATTTACCATCAACAGTCATGTAATCAAACGCGTTTGCCCTTCCTTCTAATTCCGGAACGGTATCATTCGGCAAAAGAGATGGCGATAGGAAAAAGGATATGAAAAAAAAGCCAAAAATGCCGAAAATCCACATTCCTACCTTCTTTTCTCGCCCCCTATTTGGCAAACCATTTTTCTCCATAGTTCAAGGTCAACTATAATAGATTTAATCATTGCCATAATGAGAGTCTTGATGTGTTATGGCTAATTGGTTGACATGTGACAGAGCAAAAGGGAGACCCAGTTGGCCTTCGTATGGGGCTTCAGGCAGGTGCTTTGATTGGTTTGTACCTAGGCTTTTCATTGGCTACTATTTCTGTGTTAACCGATGCTGAAGAAGTCAAAAGAACGGTATACCTCATTTGTCTACCACCATTCATTGTCTCAATACTACTTGGCCCATTCCTTGCAAAGAGGCGAAAACCGGTAAAATTATCTAAAAAACCGCTTGAAGAAGCCAGAGAATTACTAACTCCTTACAATGAAGGTCAAGGTAGTTGGAGAGTATTAAGTCACGTTTCTAGTGATGGGATGAATATTAGGATAGATATGCACAATCTGAAGAATGTCGAAGGAGTTGTAGAAGCGGCACTGAAATTAGCAGATAGCACGACTGTTAAGTTCGTCGTCGGAAGAGGCACATCAAAGAGTGTATCGCCCGAACTAAGAGACAGAGTTCTGTCAGTTGTAGAGACTAAAGTGAATATTCTTAGAAGAACTAGGAAAGTAAAATCTATTGAGGTAAGTCCTGAAAAAACTAGAGAATACAATGAATACCAAAATAGACTGAATAAAATTCTATTTGCACTACTCCCAATTGTTTCATTTTTAGCGTGGCTTGAAATGAAAAAATGAAAAATCGTGTATTGATACATATTATCACCTAAGAAGTGGAGGGCTACTTATGCGCGAGGTCAGTCTGTTTTGGAAGAGAGCAAGACTGAAAAATCTCGATATCGCAGAAATTCTAACAATTTTCAAGCATTTGGAGTTTATTTCATATGTCAAAAGAGTACCAAAAGATGTGAGAATCATTTTGAAAGCAAATTTTTGTGAGGGTAAAACCGTATCTGATATTGACGACTTGTATTTCCTTGATTTATTAGAAGTTATTTTGGAACCAAAAGAGCCAACAGATAGCCATTTGATATTGGTTAGATTAAATCACTCTCTATCTAACTTGAATGCTCGTACCAACGGAACTAGTGCTGCGCCGGGGTGCAGGCTAGATGGCGAAGGTTTGACTTATGTAATTCAAGGGCCACCAATGAAACTTAGAATTGTTACGACCTTGGCTAGAATCATGTCAAAGCCTGACCGAACTAGCGCGAGAAGCCTAGATTTCAACCTAACTGCAGATAATTCTCTATTGAGTCCAAAACAACTTAAATTGGCTAAATTTGCTTATGACAAAGGCTTCTTTGATGTACCTAAGAGGATTCGAGTAAGCGATCTTGCTGAGCAAATAGGATTAGCAAGAGCCACTATTTCCGAACATTTGGCTAGAATTGAAGCGATAATTATGGATGATATGTTTTCATCTTTCGACGACCCATATGTACCCCCTGAAACTATCAAACTTATGCTTGAAGCAATTGAATTAGATTCAGAAGAGGCAAATATCAACCAAAAGAAGGGAATGAAGAAGATGCTTGAAACCATAAGAGACAATATCAAAGATGAGATTTCACCGCAAATACTTCATAATGATAATGAGTTAACCTCCTTGGATGAAATGGTTGAATTGGGAATGCAAGAACACCAACAAAACATCAGTCAAATAGATCAAATTTTAGAAGAGAAATTCTCTTCATTGAACTAGTTTGATGACATGGTTTACAAGATACCACTCCATACCATCGATATGAGCCGTATATCCGACCTACTCAAGAGGTTGGGGCAGAGCGGTATTGAAGTCCCTAAGCAGGTCAAAATTGTCATGGAAAATACCGATGTTGAGACGTTTTCGGATTATGAGTGCGAACCCTTTTATTCTGACCGACCAATACCATTCATGGAAACATATGAAGGAAATATCAAAACGATTTCTGCTCCTCACATGATAGTTACTCTACTACATAATTTAGAATTGGATACAGGTCAAGAAGTTATTCTGGTTGGCTCAAAAGGGGGCTACTTAGCGGCATTGATTGCCCAAATAATTGGAGAAAATGGAAATGTTAGAGTGTTGGATTTGTGTAATGAATCAATAGTGCATGCAAAACAACGACTCACTCATTGGCCTACTATTGAGTTAAGAGAACTAGAATCCATAGAGGTTTCACCGGTCGCCTTCCCTGGGGAATTTAATCGAGTTCTGATAACTGGACATATTGAAAAATTACCTGAATGGATCACATCAAGGATTTCTGAAGGAGGATTTGTAATCGCTCCTTTAGGTCCTGTGGACCATCAACAACTGATGAAAATGGAAAAGCAAGGTGGAGAATTATTTCCAACTGACCTAGGACCCGTTTGTTTTGGACCACTTAATGAGGTTAATTCGCTGGGTGAAATGATAACCCCAATTGAATTAGCAGATTTACTACAACTAGTGATTGAAACCTGTCAAGATCTTGACATAATGGAAGACGATGAACTTAATTGTCTACAAGACATAATTGCTGAACTTCACTTCCTACCAGATGATTTACCGCCTTTGGGAGAAGGTGATATGACTCCTTCTCAGCATCCTATGTTCAAATCACTGATAGAGAATGCCGACTCATTCGTCAGGTTTTGGCCAATATTACAAGTAATACTGCATCCTGTACTATCAGAAATAGGATTTGAAAATTGGATTTTTGATAACTTTGAAGGTTTAGAGTAATTTGGTTTAGGTGAAATTATGGCTAGAACCACAAGTGCATTTATCTCACAACTTTCTCACAAAGATATTCGAATTCGAAGAAGAGCGTTGAGGTCTTTGTTTGAGATTGATTCACCCGGAAATCTAGAGGCTTTTGTACCACTACTAGACGATAAGGACCCTTGGTTTAGATCAAAAGCTCTTGATGCGCACAGAATGTGGGCACCACGACTTGGTATCGATTCTTTGGCACCTTTGGCAACACACAAATCAATTGATGCTAGAAGATGCGCTGCAAATTTGCTAGAAAAATTTAATGAAAATACAACTTCGATTGCAGAAATACTCTACCAAGACGACGATAACCTCTGTAAGATAAAGGCAAGTAAGGAGTTGATTAAATTTGATTCAAAGGGAGAATTTACTAGTCGACTAATTGAATCTGAAAATGATAAAATAAAAGTCATCGCCCTATCTAGTAAACATATTTCTAAGGAGCAGTTACTTTCGAGTTTAGAAAACCCATCAAATTCGGTTCAAGAAATTGCTCTGAAACAACTTAAGTTAGTCAATCAAAAAATTTCTGATAAAAAGTTATCAAAACTAATCGATGGAGGTGTTGACCCCTTGGCAGTGGTTTCCTTTTCTGTAGAAAACAGTGGAGATACAATGATAAAATTAGCAAATCATCCAAACTCTAAAGTTAGGAAAAACATGGTGGAAATTTTGAAAGATAAATGTAAGTCATCTAACGATGAATCAATTAAATTACTAATCGAAAATAAATGCTATTCGGTAATTGGAAGATGGCTTCAAGGAAAGCGAGATGAAACTAGTGATAAACTTAGATGGGAAATTATAGAAAACGAAAATGTTGATGAAATTGAACGTTCTCGTCTCCTAGAACGATTGATTGGTAGATGTAATGAGCCAGAGATAGTAATGAAATCCGAGGAATTGTTAAACTCTACAACTAGTCAATTATTGAAAATTACAGCACATAACCTTTCAACCGCCGGCAACACAAGAGAATTATGAGAGATGGATATTCGGGAATCAAGTTTCTAGTGGACGCCACCGAAGGAGATTCAAGACACCTACACGTGGGTTTGGAAATAGAAGGGCCATTTAGTGGAAAAAATTTAGTCATCAGTTTTCCAAGATGGGTCCCCGGTTCTTACTTTATCCGAGAGCCAATACAGTATATGTTTGATTTTGAAGCATTTGATAATAATGGAAATGTTCTTCCAAGCAAACGAAAAGAAGTAGATTCTATGAAAATCAATATCAATGAGAATACTGAACTTGTCAAAATTAAATATAAAATTCTGGCGACTGAACTTTCTTGTAGATCAACGCACATAGATAATTCACATGTCCACATAATGCCACCATTCACATGGTTCCTTCCGAAATCTGGGATAAACTCTGAAAGAATGGATTTAACTCATATCATCGAAGCACACTTACCATCAGAATGGAGCCCAGCAACTCAGTATCTACAGGTGACAAAAAAAACAAGTAAAGGAGTACTTACTAACAACCTTGGAGACACATATCAATTTGAAGCACCTAATCGGGATGAGTTGTTGGATGGAATCATGGAGGCGAATTCTAATGAAACAATAACTTGGATTGTCGAAGGTAGAACACACCATTTGAAAATTTGGGATAGTGGAGGATATACTCCAGAAAAAAGTATGCTTGAAAGATTAAAGTTGGACATGAACAAAGTGATTATCGAGCATCACGCACTGTTCGGAATACCAGACTGGGATAATTACGTCACTGTACTGCATTTTACTGAAAAAGCAAGAGGTGGTCTGGAACATTTGAATTCCCAAACTTCAATGCTCCCTAGACAATGTTTGATGGCTGGATTCGAGGATGAATACCTTGACTTAGTAAGTCTATTTAGCCACGAGTATTTGCATCAATGGAATGTTAAAAGATTAAGACCAAGGAATTTCATAAACTATGATTTACAAAAAGAAACTCACTCCGATTTACTTTGGTGGTTTGAAGGAGCAACCTCCTGGCTTGGAGATGTTCTTTGCGTTCGGTCCGGCGCATGGAGCGAAGAAGACTGGCGAAAGGATTTCCTCCGTAAAATGAAGAGACATACTTTGCGACATGGGATGGAAACTGAATCCTTAGCAGAATCTAGCCATGATGCTTGGATCCACCTATACAGAAGCCATTCATTCTCTAGAGAAACACAGATTTCCTACTACTTGGAAGGAGAATTAGCAATTTTTTGTCTAGACGCCGAATTAAGAAAGCGCTCCAAAGGTGAATCCGGATTATGCCAATTAATGTCCATACTTTGTCAAAAACATGCGATTGGATACTCGAGTGTAGAAAAGCTTGGTGTCACTTACAAAGATATTCGATCATCTCTGACTGCGATGAAAGGCGGCCTTAGACTTGGAAAAATGTTAGACCAATTAGTATTTGAGCGCAAAGCACCAGATGTCGAAAAGGCATTGGAATATTTCTCGCTAAACTTGGTACCTGAAAAAGTAATCAAAGAAGGAGATTTAGAGACTGCATGGCTTGGAATCCAAATTAGAGAAGTGAATAAACAGTTGAGAGTTACTTCTCATCAACAAAATTCTCCACTTAGGAAAATTATGATGCCTGGTGACGAAATAATAGCGATAAATGGATTTAGAGTAAATAGTACTGCCCATTTGAATAAGTTCTTGAAAGGATTATGTGATACTGAAGTGGAAATAATTTTCAATCATGAAGGTATTTTACAAACTTGCAATGTAATTTTACCCAAGCAACCGACACTAAAGGTGAAATTAGATGGTAATGGCAATAAAAAGTGGCAAGATTATATTGCCACAAGACAATCTATCTAAGAGCATCAAGAGAAATGAAAATCGGCGGTATGTCATATGCGAACATGTGCCTACTAGTCTTTGGAGGGAATAAATCGTCTGAAAGACACATATCAACTACATCTTTCTTTGTTATTTCCTCATAATCTGAATTAGGCCACGTCTCAACAATAATTGTTTCATCGGAAAGATAATCAACACAAATTGCAGGAACACTAGTCAAATTTAGTAAGCATGCCACTGAATAACGATGGTGGCCATCTAGTAAAGAGCCTGTCTTCTTGTCAACTACTAGTGGTTTAGTAAAACCACCCCACCTTTTTGTCATATCAAGTAACTTATCTCTAGCCCTAACTCTAATCTCTTCATGAGCTTTGAGCCATTCGACTGGAACCAGAGACACAGATTCATCGCCCCACATAGTCAATTGGAAGATGGTTTCAAGGATAATGGTTTTGTGCAATTGACTATAGCCGAACTAGGGGTGATAATTTGAGCCAACTTATTCAAGGACGAAAAGCAGACTTAGATGGACTTCCATGTTCTAGTCAAACCAGTCACTTTTTAGATAATTTATCACCTGATTTGGTGGAAATTCTAAATCAAATTTCCCAAAATGGAGGAGGAGTATGGATTGTTGGAGGCGCTGTGAGAGACTGGATGTTAGGTCACTCTCCAAACGATATTGACCTCGCTGTGGACTTAACACCTGAAGCAATGATAGAAATTTTCAGTGATGCTATACTAACCGGTGAAGATTTCGGTACAGTTTCTCTGCGGGGTAAGAATTGCTTGTATCAAGCCACTACACTTAGAACCGATGGTGAATATCTTGATGGAAGGAGGCCTGAAAAAGTAACTTGGGGAATGTCATTAAGCGATGACCTTGAACGTAGAGACTTTACGATTAATGCAATGGCAATCGATGTCGCTAGAAAACTTCTCTATGACCCACACAATGGTAGAAATGACATCTCTAGGGGAATCATTAGAGCTGTAGGTAATGCTCACCAAAGATTGTCAGAAGATGGTTTGAGGATTATGCGAGCATACCGGTTTGCTGACCGCCGTGAAAGCGGTGTTTGGGAAATCGAACATAGTTTAAAGCAATCAATATCTCAACAAAAAAATATGCTAGACTCTATTTCTAGCGAAAGAATATGGATTGAATGGAAAAAAATTCTAAGTGGTAAAAACTCTGGAGAGGTAATTGAAATGATGGCTCTAGAAGGCATATTAGATCGATTTTTAGTTGGCGAATGGAGTGATAGGTTTTCACTTTTAGACGCAATGAAGAAAAACTTGGAGATATTTAGTGGAATCGAAAGATTCGCACTATTACTTTGTAGTTGTACTATAAATGATGTTAAATTAATCTGTTCTAATCTTAAATTATCCAGAAAAGAGAGAGACGAAATTCAAGCGATTCATCATATGTTCGGCCATATTCCGGAACAATCAAACCAATCGATGAGAAAATATCGCTTTATTTTGAATGACTTCGCTGAAAAGCATTTAATTTTCGAAATGATTATTTTAGAAAGTGGTATTAAAATGAATAATAAACAGGGTTATTCTATCAAAGATTTAGAAAATATTTTACAAACTCTAAGAGGACTTGAAAAACTAAATACTGATTTAGAACCACTGGCAGATGGTAATTGGATAATGAACCAGACTGGATTGACTAAAGGTATTAGGCTAGGTCGGTTAAAATCATGGCTACATACCATACAAATTGAAAGAGACTTAACAAGTATTTCTCAAATTGAAAGAGTACTTTCAACACTGTCTTGGGAAAATGGCGATGTCGATAATTGGCCACAACTGAAATTCCCTCAATGATGGCAGTATATTGAAGAATTAGAATGCATAGCACCATCCAAGCAGGGAGTGCCTACATGAGTATTGAACAATTAGAAAGTAAAATTTTATCTGCCGATGGATTGAATTCGTTGTCTAACGATGAACTCTATCAACTTGCAAAACATTTTGTTGGCGATGCTCCTCCTTCTCATATTCCCAGAGAGACGGTCATAAACATTCTTTCAGAACAAGAATCCATCAAAAGTTGGCAGAGTGATGTTAAGGCTAAAGCCGCTAAAATGGCAACGGAAAAAGTATCAAAAGCGGTGAGGAATGTTCAATCAACGATTGAAGATAATTCAGATAATCCAATGGCTGCCAAGATCAAAGAAAGTTTTGGTACTTGGCTGAAGGATTCGGGATATACAGTTCAAGAATTAACCGTCAAGTTAGATTCAAATAGCGACGGAATCATTTCTATTCAAGAGATTTCTAACTTCATTGTTGAATTAACTGGCTCACAACCTCCTGGTTGGGTACTATCAAACATTTCATCAATATTGGACAAGAATATGGATGGAGAAATTCTGGTTTCAGAACTATGGGTTTACTTAGAAGAACTTGGATTTAATATTCCTGTTATTGATGAACCTGAAATAGAATTACCAGTTGAGCAAGAGGCTATTATCGAGGAGGAAGACCTAGATGAATTTGAAAGTGAATTAAGTGCTGATTCGGCTGAATATGAAACTGTTGAAAAAGAAATTCCTGAAATTCCTCAATCGGAAGAGTTAGAGGTTGAACAAACTATAGAAACTAATACGGAGGATGATTCCTCTGAAGAAGTAAGTGTTTCAACCACTGTTGAAAAGACAATAGAGATTTTAGAAAAATCTAGATTACATAGTGAAGCCAATGAAATTATAGCAAACTCAAAAAGTGGAAAATGTACGCTCAAGGTGGCAAGGATAGAGCGTAATTTAATGGTTAACGATAGCTATAGAGGAGGAAAAACACTTGTTGGTCTACTAGACGGTGGACCATTTAGTGTGGCTGTATTATTCGAACCGGAATTCAACGATTTCGTTGAGCAAAATGTAACTAAAAACAAAATAATATCATTCAATGCATCTCTATTCGAGTGGTCTAGCGGACTTAGACAAGCCAAACTAAAGGGTAATTCACTGACTTTAGTTGACTAAACTAGAGAACGTGAAATAACGATTCTCTGAACTTCTTGAGTCCCTTCATAAATTTGAGTAATCTTAGCGTCTCTAAAGAATCTCTCAACTGGGAAGTCCTTAGTATATCCATAACCGCCTAGTACCTGTATTGCTCTTTCAGAGACCCACATTGCAGTATCTCCAGCATAGAGTTTAGCCATACTCGCTTCTTTGGTATGTCTTGGACCATCATGCTCGTAATGCTGTTGCTTAGCCCAAGATGCCTTGTATACCAACAAACGTGCTGCATCAATTCTAGTTGCCATATCGGATAGATAAGACATTATCATTTGATGGTAAGCAATAGGCTTGCCAAATGCTTCTCTCTCATGAGAGTATTTTAGCGCTGCTTCGTATGAACCTTGAGCGATTCCTAAAGCCTGTGCTGCAATTCCAATTCTACTGTTATCGAGTGCATTCATTGCGATTGGGAAACCTTTACCAATACCCTTTAGCACATTCTCAACAGGAACTTTGCAATTCTCTAGAATTAGAGTACACGTGTCGGATGAGCGTATACCTAGTTTGTCTTCTTTCTTGCCAACTTTGAACCCTTCAAAATCTGATTCGACAATAAATGCAGTTGTTCCGCCATGTTTCTTGACACCATAATCTGGATGATCTACGTCTTTGGCAAACAAAACTATAATTTTAGCCTGGGCACCATTTGTAACCCACATCTTTTCTCCATTCAAGATGTAATATTTGCCATCATCTGAAAGTTTTGCTTTACAAATCATTGCTGCTGCATCAGTTCCAGCACCTGCTTCAGAAAGAGAGTAAGCACCCACTTCTCCCGCTGCTAGTCTAGTAAGATATTCTTGCTTTTGTTGCTCGTTACCGTGTAAAGAAATAGTCTTAGAGCATAATCCAACATGTACACAAAACATTACACCGAATGATGGGTCGACCCTAGAAAGTTCTTCCACTATAATTGATTCCGAAATATCGTCTACCGGTGAACCGCCGTATTCTTCAGGAATAGTTACTCCTTGAAGTCCATATTCCAAGAATGCTTCCCACTCATCGGAAGGAGGCGTTTGGGTTTGGTCTCGATGCTCTGCGGTAGGACCCAGCACTGTTTCTGCGAAGTCTCGGACCAGTTCTCTTATCATCTGCTGCTCATCGTTTTCTGCAAAGTTCATATTGCTCCCAATACAACCCAAAAGGCCGTGTTTCTTAACCCGTTTGTATCAAAGCGAATTCATCATTTACCCAAATTATTCATATATAATGCTCTTGAGGCGCGTTAAGGAGGAAATGGAATGGATGAAGAAACAGTTCAATTCAAGGTTGCACACAACAGAAAATACTCTACTGACCACTTGTGGTATCAGGAGAAAGATGACAGACTTATGATTGGAGTAAGTGAATTTTTAAAATTTGAAATTGGAGAAGTTCTCAGAATTATTTTGCCTCAGGCAGAAACTGAGGTCGATGAAGGAGACGGTATGTTTTCGATATGGACAGCAGAAGAAAAACTTCCATTTGCTGCTCCGTTCTCTGGGCTAATCACAGATGTCAATGGAGAAGTGGAATACAATCCTCATTTGGCTAATGAATCCCCTTATGACTTAGGATGGATTATTATTCTTGAGCCACACAACATAGACCTTGAACTATTACTAGACCCTGATGAATACGTTGATTACTTGGCCGAACTTTGATTTCGGGAGTTACATATCATGGATTCTATTGACCTGTTAAGAGAAAGTTTGGTGAATGCACCTGTCATTTGGAAAGGCGATTATCCTTATTTCATTCACCCTATCACCGATGGTGTGCCAAGATTGGACGCTAAGGTACTTTCAGCAGTTACTGATTTATCGATTGAAGCGATTGACTGGTCGACCATAGACCTAATTCTAGGAATCGAAGCCATGGGGCTACCACTAACATCTCCTATTAGTGTAAGGACTGGCATCCCATTAGTAATCGCTAGAAAAAGAGAGTATGGATTAGAAGGCGAGGTTATTATCGACCAAAATACTGGATACTCCAAAGGAGCAATGTACCTTAATGACATCCAGCCAGGTGAAAAAATAGCAATTATAGATGATGTACTATCAACTGGCGGAACACTAAAATCAGTAATTGAAGGTGTCAAAAAGACTGGAGCAAAAATTCAAGATATCCTTGTTGTTGTCGAGAAGGGTAAGGGGTTAGAAATGTTGAAGTCGCAATATCCTGAAATTAATATTGAGTCTCTAGTTAAATTAGAGATGGATGGCGATAAAATTATTATTTTGGACTAATGGGTGATTTCATGGATTTAGATAGGCACGACTTTGAATTAGATGAATTAGTAGCTAGAATAAAAGAAAATGATAATCGCTTAATAGCATTACAGGTTCCTGAAGGTTTGAAGATGCAAGCCTTGGAAATGATGGACGAGATAGAATCTGAAACTAGCGCAAAAGTGGTTCTAGCAGCAGATCCATGTTACGGGGCATGTGACTTAGTACATGACAAAATGAGTATGATGGGAGTGGAATTAGTAGCTCATATGGGCCATTCACAGATGAATATTGATTCTGGGATGCCAACTCAATTCATCGATGTTACTTATGACGGAGACCCTGAACTAACTCCAATCTTACCATTCCTTGAAGCACATAGAAATATGGCAATTAAAAGAAAGGAAGACCAAAATTCAAAAGATGATATGTCTGATGAACAGGCCAAGGAGCGCTTCTTAGACGCTGTTGGAAGATTAGCCCCTCTAAGCGATACTAAACTTGGACTTGTTGGCTCGATACAACACTTACATTTACTTCCTGAATTCCATGATAGATTAGAAAAAGCGGGATTTGATGTTACCATTCCAATCGGCGGAGCAAGACTATCATTCCCGGGTCAAGTTCTGGGATGTAACTACTCCGGAGACGACCCTTCTATAGGTCATTATCTGTTCCTGGGCTCTGGTGACTTCCACCCTATTGGACTTGTATTACATACCGGTAAACCATTGGCAATGTTAGACCCATATACTGGCGATGCAGAAGAGATGTCGCTTGAAAGAATAGAAAGAATTCTGAGACAACGTTTTGGCTTGATAATGTCTTGTGGAGATGCACAATCTTTTGGAATTCTAATCGGAGAAAAACCAGGGCAAATGCGTAGAAGTCTAGCACTTAAGATGAAAAGAATGCTAGAAAATCACGGCAAAAAAGGATATCTACTCGCCCTTGAGCACGTAGGACCAGATTTAATTGACTTCTATCCAGTCGATGCTTTTGTCAATACAGCATGCCCTCGAATTGCTATTGACGACGCCATTAGATACCGTAAACCTTTGATTACTCCATTTGAACTAGAAGTAGCCCTTGGTGAAAAGAAATGGGAAACTGGTTACATGTTTGACGAAATTCCTTGAAAGGTCTACTTTTCGATGAATCAATCAAAAATTTATCCGTATATTCAATAACGGTTGGCGAAAGGCTTCCCATGTTATGAGTAGTTATCTCGACAGAATCGGTGCTGGGTTTATTATTTCAAACCCTGAAGCACTAGATTTTGATTTTGTCCCAAATGAGATTGTAGGTCGAGAGACTATTCAGTCTGAGCTGGCCAATAAATTTGCATCGATAGACAGGCATGACTCTAGTTGTAGAGCAGTCATTACTGGACCTGTTGGTAGTGGTAAGACTGTCTTAGCCAAAACATTCTGTAGAGATTTACAACGTCACTTAGCGAATAAAAGAGAAATCATTATTGCTCATATAAATTGTAGAAATGCTTCAACAAGTACTAGAGTAGTACAAAGAATACTGCATGAAATCGACCCAGGCCACCCTGATAGAGGATTATCTATGGGAGAATTATTATTGAGTTTGCGAAAACTAACTCGTAAAAACTCATCACATCTAATCGTAGTTCTAGATGAAGTAGACCACATGCTTAGAAAATCAGGAGATGACCTACTCTACCAATTACTAAGAATTGATGAAGACCAACAAGGAAAAGGAACTCTCTCATTAATTTTGATAAGTCAGGAACAAGTATTGGACGTTCTTGAAACTGCAGTGATATCAAGAATGGGAAAGACAAATCTAATCCAAATACCACCTTATAGATTCGAAGAACTTAGTAAAATCGCTAAGCAGAGAGCGTCTATGGCACTCAACGAGGGAACATATTCTGAAGAAATATTGAATTTGATTGCGGATAAAGCCGTCCACAGTGGAGATGCAAGGTTGGTGATTGAACTGATCAAGGCGGCAGGTGAAGCAAGCGAGTTTAGGCAAGACGCACATACTGAAAGGCGGATTACGATTAAAGATGTATATTCACAAGATGAGAATCTAGCCATAGACGTCATCAGTGAAATACAATCTGTTGATGATTTAAGACCACATGAGATGTTGGTCTTACTAAGTATATGTAGAAGGCTTCGAAAGGAAGAAACAATGACTACTGGAGATGTTGAGCAATTATATGCTGTCGTTTGTGAAGAATATGGCCAAAAAATGAAGAGCCATACTACGATTTGGAAATATCTAAAAGAACTTGAAAAGAGGCAAATAATAGTTTCTAGGATTGCATCAATCGCTGATGGAAGAGGGAGAACCACCCACCTAAGTATGCCACATTTCCTTCCTGCAGACCTAGTAAATAGAGTTGAAATGCTACTGAAAAAGCGATTGAAATGAAATTTCAACTACGTCTATCCATGCGGTGGGCATAAATACGGGTCGATGTTCGGCAAGTTGTCTTAGAGGGATTACTATGGCTGTTGGTCAACAAGGAGAATTTGTAGCTGTCGTTAACGACACAAACCCAAAGAGTGGCGGTAAAGCCTACTCATTGAAAATAAGCGGTAATAATCACGCCCAATTACTTGGAAAGAAGATTGGTGATGAAATCGACGGAATGTTTGTCGGCGAAGGTGAATCAATTCTTAGCGGATACAAACTTCTAATCACTGGTGGTTCTGATAAAACTGGAACTCCTCTAAGAAGAGACCTTTCTGGTGGTTCAAGACAATCTGTTCTAGTTACCCGCTCTACAGGATTCAAGGGGCACAACCTTGTATTCAAAACAAAGAGTGGTGAAAAGAAGCGTTTCCGATACAAGCCTGATGGTTTGAGAAAGAGAAGATTCTTTAGAGGAAACACAATCAATCAAGATACAAGACAAATTAACCTAAAGGTTATCGAAGCTGGAAAGAAATCTCTTTCCGACATTTTGTCTTCACAAACCGAGGAATCATCGGAGTGAATCCCGAGAGGGTTATCGTAGATTAGGAGGGAGCAAATGTCAAGAAAGCTTCCTTCACAACCAACTGTCAATATCGGACTGGTTGGACACGTTGACCACGGTAAAACAACTCTTACCAAGGCTCTTTCAGGAATTTGGACTGATACTCACTCTGAAGAAAGAAAGCGTGGTATTTCGATTAAGTTAGGTTATGCAGATACTGCATTTTACAAAACTAAGGATGGAGTATTCTACCCATCGGGAAGACATCCGGAAGGAGAAAAAGATTCCAAAGAGGATTTACAGAGAGTTGTTTCCTTTGTTGATGCACCTGGCCACGAGACATTGATGGCGATTATGATTACTGGTGCTTCAATTATGGATGGAGCCCTCCTAATGGTGGCTGCTAACGAAACATGCCCTCAACCTCAGACTAGAGAACATCTTATGGCACTAAATATATCTGGAATAAAGAATATTATTGTTGTTCAAAATAAAATTGACTTGGTCAGTAAGGAAAGAGCAATCGAATCTTATAATGAAATAAAGGAATTCCTAAAAGATACTGTGGCTGAGAATTCTCCTGTCATACCTGTCTCTGCACATCATGATGTAAATTTGGATGTTCTAATTGAAGCGATAGAAAGTACTATTCCTACCCCAGATCGAAGTTCGGATACTCGTTCTGTTATGCATGTTGCTCGTTCATTTGATATCAACAGACCTGGAACTAGACCTGCAAAGATGCGTGGTGGAGTCATTGGAGGAAGTATTGTCGAAGGTGAATTCAAGATCGGGGATGAAATAGAAATCGGCCCGGGAAGAAAAATCGAAAAGGGGTCAAAAACTCATTGGGAACCTATCTCTGCAACTGTAAGTAGTATGCAAGGTGGCGGAAATAATCTTGATAAAATGCATGCTGGTGGATTGTGTGGAATGGCTACCGAACTCGACCCTTCAATTACAAATTCAGATAATTTATCTGGTCAAGTAGTTGCTCTGAAAGGAAATCTACCCGAAGTTCGTTCAAATGTTAAGATTTCAGTTAACTTGATGGAACATATGGTTGGAGGCAGCTCCGATAACCCGGATAAAATTCAACCTTTGAGAAATAATGAGATGCTTATGATCAACGTCGCTACTGCTACATCTGTAGGAGTTACTAGAAATGCGGAAAAAACCAAGACTAATCTAGAACTTAGATTACCTATATGTGTTGATTCTGGCCAACGTGTTTCGTTGTCTAGAAGAGTCGGTTCAAGATGGCGTCTAATTGGCTATGGCATAATCCAATAGGTGCCATAAATGTCTCAAAGCATTATTATCGATGCATGCGGATGGGTTGCTATAATTGATTCTGGTATGAATTTGGATATAGAATTAGAGAGAACAATAGGAACATTTCAACTGATTCTATTAGAATCTGTATTACAGGAATTAAAAGAAATCGAAAAAACTAGGCCAAAGAGAAAGTCTCTACTAATCTCGATGCTAGAGAAGAAATCAAGTCACACTGTTAGTGTCAGTGATTTGAATCATACTGATGACCAAATTTTTGAATTGGCTACAAGGGAAAATTCGGCAGTAATAACTGTGGATAAGGATTTGAAAAAGAGATTATTTCAATCTTCAATAAAAGTAATTGAAGTAAGCAAAAAAAATCACTTCAAAATTATAGAAAATCTATAGAAACTATGGCAGAGTGAATAAAACGTCATCGCCATGTCCATCAAGTAAGCCTAATTTTACACCGGCATCTATCCAAGCATGAGCATAATTTATCGCTCCAAATGCTCTTACATGATCACCAATTTTTAGGAAATGTTTGGCATCAAAAGCATAGTCGTCAGCCATCTTTAACATTATTTCTAATCTTATTCCATCTTCAGAATCTTGTTCGACTAAAGGAGTTGCTTTTTCTCTTGCTCTACTTGTTATATCAAGGTATTTTTCAACACGCTGGGTTGTAACTTTAATCAATTCATCACTCATTCTCCACCCTCCTTCTGTCTCTTCAGTAATCTCCTAACATCTTCACTTCTACCAAGTGCCTGATAGAGTTCAACCGCTAGAGAAAGCCTACCCTCATCCTCAGCATTTCTAGCCCTCTGGAATAGAGTTCTCCTATCATCCCAGTTCCTCGCTAAAGCAGCATCTGCTGCAGCCTTAAATCGTCCTTCTCTCTCCGATTGTGCTAAATGAGGAGCATTCCATAATCGGATTAGACCTTGACGTGTTGCTGAAACCATCGAGTCTGCCGTCAAACCTTCAAGTATGTCTCCAAGTTCCATACCTTTACCCAGTTCCACTAGTTCCTCTTCTTGGACTTCAGTGGAGATATGAGTCAAATGGCCTTCAATACCTAGTATCCACCAGCCATCCCCACACCTTACTCCTTCCATTGGCTCTAGAGAATCTGTCTGAAGACGGTCGATATTATCCCATCCAAATGGATGAGGTATTCCTTCCCAAACCTCTCCACCGCTTGCTTGTAACAATAATCTTCCTGCTGAAATTTTAGTAACCCAACTCCAAACCCGATCTTCTAAGATTCGTTTCTGGTATTTTTGTGCAAGTCTTCCACACCATAATTTACCATCTCCAGATTGCCATAGTAGGTGTTCTCTGTCTAACCAACCTACGAGCCTACGAACCTTTCCACTGTCAAAACGACGGATTCCTTTTCCTTCATGAGTGAATAAATGCAGTTGACCTTCTCTTCCTGATAAAATCCAACCGCCACCAGGACGAGAAGCTATATCTGTAAATCCACCATAAGTTGACCTTCCTTCGTGAAGCATACTTCCATCTGTTGTTGAAAGGACATAGAAACCATGAGCTGCTAGAACTGCGAGGATTCCATTATTGTAATCTATCGCATGAACCTTGAATGGCATATCAACTTTCCACCTGATATCTCCGTTTGATTCTAACAATATTAATTCTAAACCGCTACTAATAGCCATGCCACCTTCTACAGAAGCGATACATGCAATCCTTGATGGTGCTTGCCAAGACCAGGATATTGTCCATGTCATTATTCAACACCTCCTATTAGTCCCCAAGCGGTTAATTGGGCTCTAGCATCTTGAGTAAGTTGGAAATATCTACTCCTGCCTACTGTCCTCACATTGAGAATACCAGCCTTTAGTAAGTAGTTGCTTATTTGTGATAATCTAGGTCTTTTTATTTTCAGTTCTCCGAGTATTTCTTTATCCGAAGGTGAGTATCTCCTTCCTTGTGCAATTGATACGACATATGATTCACTATGTGATAATGAAGAAAGAATGGCTGAATTTAGTGGAAAATCTTGCTTATCTCCTTGCTTTTCTCTCCTCATACTAGCAAGAGCCTCTGCCAGCTTGCGCTGGCCTCCTGATTGATTTAGAGGACTTTGATTATGGATTAGAATTTCTTGTAGCGCTTGTAGTATTGGAGAAAGATAGTTTGTTTTACTGTTATCAATATTGATTGTATCAAGGATTGGTAAGTCTTCAGTTGAAGGATCTTCGAATTGTATGGTGTCATCAAATTCCTCGAGACTTATTTCTGGAAGGCCTATTTCATCATGAATTAAGGCTGCAGAATCTTCTTCGGAAAAATCTAAAGCGACCTCATCTGGCGTGATTAGTTCTTCAGAAATCCATAATTCTGCACCAGACGATTCCTCATCTTTGACCATTATGTCTTGCTCATCACTATCTTTCTTGTAACCTCGAGTCCTACCGAGTAGAGCATGGAAGGTTCCTGCATTGATAGATGGTGGTGGATTTGAATCAGCAATAATTATTTCTTCATTTTCTGGAGTGGCTGAGTAAGGTAGTGTCTCTAGAGGTTCGTCTTCTAATTTTGAATCCGATAACTCCTCGAGGTCTAAATCAAAACCAAAAATGTCGCTTACTGTATCATTATAAGGTTGGATATCAATATTTGAACCTCTCTCTTGCCATGGTATCGATGCATCTATAATTTCGGATTCTAGTACTGACTCTACTTCTTTTTCTAATTGAGTATTTACAATCTCAGTGAATTCTTCTTGTTCAATTTGCTGAATCTCTTGAGGTTGTTCCGGCTCTAAATAAGTCCTGGTTGGAAGTTTC
>JABIUA010000061.1 GCA_018667575.1 Methanobacteriota archaeon
CCGAGTAATCGAACTAGAGAATTCTATATTGATGGAAGTGAAGTATTTTTCAGCCTCTTCGACTGTCATTATTTTTGTTCTAGAGTCAACGTAAAGCCTAGAGTTACCCCGCCATACGCCAGGTAAAGCATCTATTATCACCACCTCACCATTTGGACAATTGTGTAAAGTCGGAAATGCTCCTGGCTCACTTTCCTCGATAGTGATTTGTTTCTGCCCTGAAGAAAGCATCGCACCTAAAACTGGTTCAGAAAAATGATTGGGTAATGGGCCCCAAGAACCTGTGAATTTACCTTTCACCGTAACTCTTGAAGGAATGTTTTTCAATTTCTCAAAGGGAGGATTGATCTCTATATCTAAATTTTTAGTTACAGACTCAACTATTTCGGAGTTAATCCAATTTCCTGCATCATCTCTTGATACGCCACACCAATGACATCCGGCTTGTTCACCTTTGCATTCGTTCTGTTCTGTCTCTGGAAATACTGCAGGACCTTCACCCATCAACTGCATTTCTTTGAACTTGCTTAAATTCAATACTCATCGATTCATACTCTTCTAAAGTTGGCGAATCATAGCGAATTCTCTGTGCTCCATTTAGATACCACCCCTCCATCCCATCAATGCATTCTCCATCATGGGTTTCTTTCCATAACCATGAATAGAACCTCAACTGGTGAACTAAAGAAACTGCGAATTTAGATTCTGGATTTCCAGACTTAATATCTATGATTCTAATCCTGCCATCCCATCTTAGAACTAAATCTAATTCTCCTGCAGCCCATCCGTCAGGATGAAATAATCTCTGAGGTTGGTGTACTCTAGGGTCTTTGACCCATGGCCTTGCTATTTCCCATGCTTCACACCATGAAACTTCACTACCAGACTTTTGCCACTCAACTGGTTCATCTATAGACCATTTTCTAATTGAAAAATTGTTCACTTTATCAGGAATAGGAAAAATAGGCTCTTCGCCCCATGCTGGAGAACTTATTTCAAAAACATCATCCCCTCTTCTGAAACTTTCTAGATAAGGTCCCCCGCCTGCCTTGTAACAATTTTCTACCTCTTGCAAAAATAATTCCAATCCACAAGAAATTCTGTATTTTATGGATTCTAATTCTACATCATCCCAGGAATTTCCTTCCTTGTGCCAGATACCTTGGTCCCAGAGTTCTTTCCCTTCATCCATTGCCTTGACGGAATATTGTTCAACAAAACCATCACTCCATGATTTAACTTCCTCAAAGGAATTTATCGATTTAGGTCTTTTCATCAATATCTCACAAAAACAATCTTCAATCACTATTCCAAGGACTTGCGAAGTGTTAAGAGGTCCAGATAAACCTAGCTTTGAGCCAAGAAACCACTGCTTCTTACATCTTAGAAAAGTAGTTAGCCCACTTGCCGAAATTCGAGAACGGGATTTACCCAGTGGTCCGCCTAAAGGTGGTTTTCCAAATGGCATCAAATCACCTAACTCGTATCAAAAGAATAGTAATCTCCAGAACTTTGCTGTTCCCTATCTTTTCTACTTTCATTTTTATTTATTCTCGGACGCTTTGAATCATGGTCTCTTCTGAATGTGATATTGACATCTTTGAGGAATCTATTCATTCCCTCTCTAAGCGGAAATGGTCCCTCTGCTTTTCCAAATGAACCACCCTGGCCATCGAATACGAGCAATGAATCACTAAGGATATCTATGAAATATACATCGTGGTCAATAACGAATGCTGACTTTTCATTTGCTTCCATTGTCCTCCTGATAGCCTTCGCCGCTTCCATTCTAGCGTTAGCATCAAGGTGTGCTGAAGGCTCATCAAGCAGGTAAAGGTCTGCATCTCTACCGAGACAAATTGCAATAGAAACCGCTTGTCTCTCACCACCTGATAATTTCTTTACTCTTTTAGCCAGTAACTGATCGACGCCTAATGCTTTGATGACATTGACATTGAATTCTCCACCTCTCCACTTAGCACCAATCTCACTATCTAGCCAAAGTTGGACACTGCAGTCCATATCGACATCAATATGTTGAGGTTTGTATGAAACTGAAGATTCTTTGGTGACCCAGCCATCATCATATTCATGCATACCAGCTAGGATTTTTATCATGGTAGATTTACCTGTACCGTTTGGTCCAACAACTCCGACAACTTCGCTTCTATGTACTGAACCATCACCGGTACTAAGTTCAAAATTTCCTAATTTCTTCTTTAGTCCTGACCAAGATACTACTTCTGTTCCTAACTCTGACCTTCTATCCTTATGGTTTAGAAATTGAATCGGCTTATTCCTAATTCTAACATTTTGTTCTGGTAAAAATCCATCTAAGTACGTATTAATTGCTTGTCTTGTGGAGCGGGCAGGAGTGAAAATTCCAAATGCTCCTTTCTTACCATAAACGATGTGAATCAAATCGGCAAGCACATCTAAAACTGCCAAGTCGTGTTCAATAACAATGACTCTCTTAGTTTGGGATAATTTCTGAATTATATTCACAATGCGCATTCTTTCATGTATGTCTAGATAAGAAGAAGGTTCATCAAAGAAGTAAACATCTACATCTCTTAGGATTGTTGCACAGATAGCCATTCTTTGTAACTCTCCACCTGACAACTGCTGAATAGTTCTATCCAGTAAATGATCAATTCCGAGGTCTTTAGTTGCACTTTCAAATATATTTCTCTCGTCCACCTTAGTTAGTAATTCACGAACTGTCCCCTGTACTCTCTTAGGGAGTTTATCGACATTTTGTGGTTTGACAGCAATTTTAATTTCACCTTTGTCAACTGAAATTAAGAAATCCCTAAGTTCACCTCTTGGCAATGATTCAATTATATCATTCCATTCTGGTTCTTTGTTTAACCAGTCTCCAAGATTTGGAACAATTCTACCGGATAGAGCATTTATGGCTGTTGATTTACCCATTCCATTAGGTCCAAGAATACCTACAACACTTTCTTTAGAAGGAGTTGGTAGGCGAAATAATCTAAAACCATTCATTGAATATCTATGAATCATATCTGTTTCTAGTTCACTTGGTAGTTGCTCAATTATCAATGCGTCGTGTGGACATTTATTGATACAGATTCCACAGCCTATACACAGACTTTCTGAGATATGTGGTTTACCGGTTTTATCATCCATAATGATACATTCTTGTCCATTTCTAACCGGGGGGCAGAATGATTGGCATTCATCATTACATTTCTTTGGTTGACAACTGTCTTCCTTCAAAACTGCAACTCTCAAAAAATCACCTTATCTTATTCGAATTTATTCTTACTTTTGAAACCGCGCCCAAAATCAAGAACAAAAAGGCTCTTTGATGATGGGCAAG
>JABIUA010000157.1 GCA_018667575.1 Methanobacteriota archaeon
AAAGTTCGAGGAATTATCATTGCAAAGGATATTTCAAACGATTTAAGACTAGCTTGTTCGGTCACTCAAGATATTACTTTGAAGGAATATTCAATAACATTTTCTTTGGACAAAGTAAGTTGAAATAGGTCAAGGGCACACCGTGCGGCATGACTAAAATGATGCTAGAATAATCCAAATTGCCACACCGACAAGTGAGGCGCCCAATGCGATATTCAGTCGCTTTGCGTTCTGTTGAGAACTGAACGTGCGTCGCAAAGCAGCACCGAACCCGGCCCAAACCAAAACCGCTGGGTATCCAGCGAACGCATTAAGAGCCACAAGAGCAACTTTAGCTGCGATTCCTTGTCCAAATAATGTACCCCATGTGGCCATAATTGCGAGGAAATGAATCCATGCCTTTCCGTTGACAAACTGCAACATTGCACCTGTAAGAAAGCCCAGTTGGTCTGTGGTCTCGGTCTCTTCGAGTGGTTTCGTTTCAGATTTCGCAATCACATAACCGAGGTAGGCGATGTAAGTGGCCCCTGCATAAGTCAATAAATTGAAGAAACCTTGATTTGATTCGATGGCAGTAATAGCGACACCCACAATCACGCCAAGAACTGACCATCCTGTGAGCATACCAAGCGTAAGAGGAATCGTTGAGCGAAACCCGTGCTGAGCGCCGTGCGCTGCACATAGCATGTTGTTGGGGCCTGGTGTGAAACACATTGGGATGATGAATACGAGCAACGCAATCAGCGCACTTATATCCATTTTTATTCCTCGGCGAGAGAGTTTCAAACGTTCGCAAATCCACGCTCGATATCTGCCCATAGGTCTTCGATATCTTCGATTCCAATACTCATTCTAACATAACCTGGAACAAGACCTGCTGAATGACGAACATCTTCTGGAATCATCATATGACTTGAATTAAATGGGCATTCTACTAGTGATTCTATGCCGCCGAGACTTGTTGCTTCGTATATCATTGTCAGTCCTCTCATGAATGAAAGGGCGCTAGCATCTCCGCCTTTAACTACAAACCCAATCATACCAGTTCCCTTTGGTAGAATTCTTTTGGCGAGTTCATAATCATCATGAGATTTTAGAGTTGGATGGTTAACTTTCTCAATCATTGGATGAGCCTCTAGTCTAATTGCTAACTCTGCTGCGTTCTCACAGATTTTAGGCATTCTAACGTGAAGGGTTCTCATTCCTCTCTCGAGTAAGTAGCAATTATGAGGGTCAGAGCTTCCTCCGAAGTGGACTTTTCTGTGGAAAATATTCTCGATATGCTCTCTTGAGCCGACGACTGCCCCGCCAATAATATCAGAGTGGCCTCCAAGATATTTGGTAGTAGAATGTATTACTAAATCTGCACCCATAGAAAGAGGTTGACAACCCCATGGTGATGCGAAGGTATTGTCTATTATGCACAATAGATTGTGTTTCTTTGCGACTTTCACCATGGCCTCAATATCACAAACTTTCAAAACTGGATTGGTTAATGTTTCAATGTAGAGGGCTTTGGTATTTGGTTGAATTGCGGCTTCATAAGAAGAGGGGTCCCTCATATCAGCCATTGATACTTCAATACCAAATCTTGGTAACTCTTCGGTTAGTAATCCATAGGTTCCGCCATATACATCTGTCGAAGCAACTATGTGGTCTCCAGAAGATAAAATTGTCAATAACGTTGTTGAAATTGCTGCCATTCCTGATGCGAATACTTCTGCATCTTCTCCGCCTTCCAAGGCGCACATCTTCTCACATACAGCCTCTGCGTTAACTGAGGTTAATCTTGCATAAAGCAGAGCGTGGTGGGCACCTGCTGCCCATCCCGCATACCTCTCATCTGTCAACTTGTATGTCGAGGATTGAAATATTGGAGTATTGACTGCATCGCCCACATGTTTTGTCCCTGAATGTACTGCTTTACTTCCAAAGCCTTTGAAATTATTTTCTGAATTATCTGACATGTGCCCTTCCCCTAAACCACCCAATAAATGGAGGGCTTTGAACGATGCGCCTATTTCGTTATTCTTCTTCTGAAGAATCTGGGCTTGCTCCGAGTGCTTCGACTATGATATTACCAATAAACAGAGAGCCCCCTCCGACTAAAATCCATACGCTCCAATCGACCATCCCTAAACTGAGACCTATCGCTGTAGCCCAAACTGGCTCGAGAGCATAAATCATTGCTGCTTGTACTGGGTGAAGATATCTTTGAAATAGACTCAGTACCAGTAAACAAAAGAAGGTACCTGCTATGCCAAGTAATAATATCGGTACAATTACACCATCTGAAATTATTAAACTCCACTGCCCTGAATTAGTTCCGTCGCCTAAAGCAAATACAGTTATTATTGAACAGATTGTAACTACGATAAACGACGTTGTCGATATTCCTATTGGGTCTCTGAGCAGGGTTATTCTTTGAGTGAAAATAATATGAAGAGAGAATAACGCCGCGCAAAATACGGTCAATATTTCGCCTACTCCCCATGAAACGTGTGGTGGCCCTTCAATAAACCCCGCTCCAAAAGTAGCCAGTAGAACGCCTGCAATTAAGATTCTAGTCGGTTTTTTTCTAGCCAAGATTGTGGTAATTATAGCGGTAAATATAACATAAAGCGATGTTAAAAATGCTGATACTGAAGGATCTATATCGTCAAGGCCGACCATTTGAGTAAAGTAAGCCAAAAACATCAATGAACCTAATAATAATCCATCAATCCACAATATCTTGCTAGTAAGTGCCTTTCTAGCCTTAGGGAAAAATACCAATATCACAACACTTGCTATTGCGAATCTGGCTACCAATAATGCTGCAACAACACCATTTTTTCCAAATTCTATTTTTTCCGATTCTAAGTTGTCGAGCGCCTGCTTCATCCAAATGAAAGTTGCGCCCCAAACCAAAGTAACAACAAGAAGAGAATAAATTGCCTTACGTCTTTGTTCTGGTGACACGTTTTGAGCAAGAAAATCGGAGCCAGTAGATGTTGTACTACTCTCGCCCATGGTGTGGGCAAGTAAATTCACCGCATGAGCCTAATGGTTGTAATTTGTTAATATGCATTAATGTTCAACGCGAAGCCTCAAGAAGCGAGTCCCGTCTGCCCAGTACATGGCTAATGATGCGCGCTCTTGGGAGTTGCCAATCGATACTGGTGCAATACCAAAAAATGGCGCTGATTATGACGCTATTGTAGTAGGTGGGGGCCCAGGTGGTTCGGCGGCTGCTGGCTATTTAGCAAAGGGTGGAAAAAAGGTTCTATTCATCGAAAAGGGAGTATGGCCAAGAGACAAGGTTTGTGGTGACGCAGTCGGTGGAAAATCACTAGGCCATGTTAAAGATTTAGGAGTCAAGGACAAATTGGAAAAGACGCCTCATTTTCGAGTTACTGGAATTAAATTCTCATCTCCAAAAGGGCATACTGTTAGAGTTGCCTTACCAGAGGATGATGTCGAAAAAATGGAAGCAGGTTACTCGTTGCCAAGAATACAATTTGACCACTTGCTTTTCGAAGAATGTCAAAAACATGTTCGCGACGCTGGAGGTCATGTGATTCAAGGCGGAGATGTGAAATCGGTTCTCTTCGATGATGGAAGCGGTGGTAGCGACCCTGGAAAGGGCAGCAAAGATGCCCGTCACGCTGCTGGAATTACCGTTCAAATTGGCGGTAAAAAGGGAGAGGTGTTGACTTTTAATTCAAAGGAAATAATTGGGGCTGGAGGATACCGTTGCCCCGTTGCTAAAGCTTTAGTCGAAGATACTTATGAAGAAGCCATGGTTGACAGGACTCACTATTGTGGTGGATACAGAGAGTATTGGAGCAATGTCAAAGGCTGTACTGATAACTCTGGGGACATAGAAATTCATTTTGTTGACTCTGTTGTCCCTGGTTACTTTTGGCTGTTCCCTGTCTCAGAAGGAGTAGTAAACGTCGGAATTGGCATGGTTATGAGTTTAATGGATAAGCAAAAGAAGAAACTCAAGGCTATGCAAAAAGATGTTATTGCAAATCATCCTCTTTTCAAAGAACGTTTCAGTGATGCTGAAATGGTGCCTGGGAGCGCTAAGGGATGGCAGTTACCATTCGGTTCTCCAAGGAAGAAGGAGAAATTACAACCGAGAAGAAATACCATGAATGGAATAAGATTGGTTGGCGATGCTGCTTCGCTTGTCGACCCATTTTCAGGAGAGGGTGTTGGTAATGCATTAGTCAGTGGAGAAATGGCGGCAAGGCATATCATTGAACAAATTCCACATAATGTCTATCAAGATGAATTGTGGAGTGTTCTAGGACCTGAATTGAAAAATTCCTTCAACATGCAAAAATTAAGTCGTCGTAAATGGTTACTAAACTGGTTTGTAGGTAAAGCAAGTAAGAAACCGGTACTTCAAGAAATGATGACTGAAATGATAGCTAGCAAAGAAGCACAAGAAAGTCTGCATTCCCCTTGGTTTATGTTCAAAACACTAATGTTTTAGGTGATTTAATGGATAATAAACTAAGTGAAATAGATGCCGTTTTTCTAGATTTAGACGGTACGATTTACCTTGGTGGAGAATTGATTCCTGGAGCATTGGATTTCCTCGAAAGGTGTAAACAAAAAGGGATTAAGCGCTTCTTTTTATCAAATAATTCCAGTCGCTCTGTAAAACAGTACTTACTGAAACTCAACAGTCTAGGGATTCCAGCAACACCTGAAGATGTTTTACTTTCAACCCATGATTTGCTTTCTTGGTTAGATAATAACAACGTTACTGATACATGGTTAGTAGGTACTGGTGGAATGAAAGAAATGCTAGAAGATGCCGGCATCTCGACAGAAAGTGAAAAGCCGCAATTTGTAGTATTGGGTTATGATACTGAGATAAGTTATGATAAAATTTCCACTGCAAGCATACATCTTCATTCCGGTGTACCGCTAGTTGCCAGCCATCCTGACATGGTTTGCCCTTCTCCGGAAGGAGGGTTACCTGATGTTGGTGCCTATTTGGCCATGTTCAAAGCCACCACTGGTGTTGACCCAGTTCATATCACAGGTAAACCAAATCCAGGAATGATTCTTCATAAAATTGAGGCTTTGGGACTTGAACCGTCCCGGTGTGCCATGGTTGGAGACCGTTTGTATACCGATATCGCTATGGCTTCCAGAGCGAAATGTGTTGGAATTCTTGTACTATCAGGTGAAGCCACTTTAGCAGATTTAGAGAGCATCTCCGCCGGAGACGATGAAATGCCTGACCTCATTGTTGAAAGTGTAGCAGATTTATTGTGATGTGTGGATATGAGTTTTAAGAAACGCTGGACTTGGTGGCGTCAGAGGTGTAAGAAGTTCCCTCCAGACGATATTCACAGAGCTGGGGAATTGGCTGAGATGAGATTGTCAAAACTATCTCGTGCTACTGGAAAAAAAAATGGTTGGAAGGTGTACGAATCGGTAAGAATTCCTGACCCTGATGGTGGGAGAAGAGAGATCGATATGGTCATTATTGGCGGTAATACAATCCTAATTGTAGAACAAAAGCATTGGTCTGGTTCGTTTAGAATTACTGAAGAGCATCATTTTATTCAGACGAGGAACCGAGGAGGAGAACATAACCACGATGGAGTTGCTGATAGGATTGCAAGAAAGGCTAGACTTCTTGTCGCCCTGCACAATGAAAGGTTAGGTCTGAAGGAAGGCCCAGAAGTTAGAGTCATTGTATCGATGACTCATTTCAAACTTGAATGGCCAAAGATTCCAGAAGACTTGGCGGCTGAAATGGTTGACGAGCCAGGTATGTTAGACATCTTAAAAACGGTCAATCCGGGTAAATTAAATCCTGATTTGATAGACACATTAGATGGATTCAATACTTGGGATGAAGTTCATCTAAACGGAGGTTTGATGTTGAAAGGTGACGTTCACAGCCTTGGCTTGAGTAAGGAAACCGATTTGATATTCTCTGAAAGAAAGGGCTGGGTCAAAGGAGATGCGAGTCATAATAGGTCATTGTTTTCATTCTTTGATAATCAGCCATCTTCTGCCACTGTAAAAATTGATGGTAAGAACATTCAATGTAAACTACCATATGGAATTTCACTAATTATGCATGTCGTTGGTGAAAAAGAACGTAGAGAAATTCCTTGGTCGCAAATATCTAGTTTGAATATTTCAAAGCCGCCTGCATCATGGAATAAGAGCCCTAAGACATCAAAGCAATCATAGCGATTGGATGTTGGGCTAGGCCTATGAGCGCCATGATTGAAGCCATTGGCTTGAGTGCTGGAATTATTGGGATAATTGCTTGGGGGCCTCAAATTCGTCAAGTTTGGGTTCACAAAAAGCACGATGGAATTTCGATTCCAACATTTGGAATTGTGGCATTATCTCTGTTTATGTGGCTTCTATATGGCTTAGCAATCGGCTCAATGGCAATGGTGATTTCAAACATTCTAACCCTGAGTGTTATGTTAATTATCATAATTGGTGTGCTGCGTTGTCGAAAAGATGAGACTTTGAACGTTGAACAAATAAGTTGAGTTGTTTCGTGAGGTTCATATATAGTGGCTCTCTCGGACTATGTAACCGATGGTTAAGTAGTGGTGTTCATATGGCTGGTGAAAAGGACTGGGAAGAGGATTTAATCGAACAAATGGTTGAGATGTTCAAAGGCATGGGTATGTCTCTGAACAAAGACCAGGTTCGCAAGTTGATGAATCAATTTAGGTCTCAATTCGAGAATATGGGCATCGATGCTGAAAAAATCGCAAAGGGTGATGTTAACTTCAACTTCGATCTTTCTAACTTGAGCAAATTATTCCAGTCGGGCCAACCGATGGAAGATATCCTAAGCAACTTAGGAGTAGATTTGCAAGTCGATGCTGCCCCTGTTGAAATTAAAACTCCAGAAGTAGAAAGTCAAGAAGATGATGATGTGTTGAAATTACCAGTTGATGATATCTATCTTGATGGATGGAACATGTCTGTAACTGTTGACTTTACTTTGAAAGAAGAAATCAGTGAAGATGAAGTTGAATTATCTTTGATTAGCGATGGAAGTTTGTTAAAAATTTCTAAAGTTACTGATGTTCAGCCTGTAGCAAGAATAGAACTGCCTCATCCTTGCGAAGATGTTGTTGATTGGACTTTGACTAACGGTATCTTGGATGTCACCCTAAAACTCACCCCGCAAGGCTCAGCATTGGATGAAGATGATGATGATGTGCCTGAATCTTTCGATGTAAGCATCGACTTTGGGGATGATGAAGAAGACGATGATGGTGGAATCCCCATATTTTGAATAAAGGAAGTGAAAAAATGAGTAAAGTAATAGGAATTGATCTTGGAACAACAAATAGCTGTGTAGCAACAATAGAAAATGGAGAAGCGGTGGTAATTGCAAATGCAGAAGGTGCAAGAACGACGCCTTCGGTTGTTGCATTTGCTAAAGATGGTGGCGAGCGTTTAATCGGCGTCACTGCAAAAAGACAAGCAGTAACAAATTCTGGCAGAACCTTATTGTCTGTAAAAAGACATATGGGGACAAAGTGGAAGACTGAAATTGATGATAAAGAGTACACTCCGCAAGAAGTCTCTGCGTTTATTCTACAAAAGTTGAAGGCGGACGCTGAAGCGTATCTAGGGGCTGAAGTTAAGCAAGCGGTGATCACCTGCCCTGCTTATTTCACAGATGCCCAAAGAACGGCAACCAAAGATGCTGGGAGAATTGCTGGATTAGAGGTTCTAAGAATTATCAACGAGCCTACCGCTGCTGCTCTTGCTTATGGTGTTGACAAAGACGATGATCAAACTATTTTGGTTTACGACCTTGGTGGAGGAACATTCGATGTTTCTGTTCTAGAAATATACCAAGTTGATGGGCAGCCACAAATCGAAGTAAAGGCTACTGCTGGAAATAATAAATTAGGTGGAGATGACTTTGATGAGAAGGTTATCGACTGGCTTGTAAAGGAATTCAAGAAGGATACTGGCATCGACCTATCGAAAGATGTTCAGGCTATGTCTAGGCTAAAGGAAGCCGCTGAGAAAGCAAAAATAGAACTTTCTGGCACACAACAAACACAAATTAATCTGCCATTTATTACAATGGTGGACGGTCAACCGGAGCATTTAGACATAACATTGACCCGTGCAAAATTCGAAGACTTGATTTCAAAGTTGATAGAGAATACAATGGCTCCTACAAGACAAGCAATGAAAGATGCTGGTGTTAAGAAAGGAGACGTTGACAAAGTTATTCTTGTCGGAGGTTCAACTAGAGTTCCAGCAGTTCAAGATGCTGTTGCAAAAGAAGCTGGTAAAGAGCCATACAAAGGAATTAACCCTGATGAAGCAGTAGCAATGGGCGCTGCTTTACAAGCAGGAATTATTTCTGGTGATGAAGGTGTTTCTGATATCTTGCTTCTCGATGTAACACCACTGACTCTAGGAATTGAAACGCTGGGTGGAGTAACAACAACAATGATTGAAAGAAATACTACAATCCCTGCACGTCGCTCAGAAATCTATTCTACTGCTAGCGATAATCAACCAGCGGTAACAATACATGTTCTACAAGGAGAAAGAGAGTTTGCTAAGGATAATGTAACTCTGGGTGAGTTTACTTTGATGGGTATTCCTGCAGCACCGAGAGGAGTCCCTCAAATCGAGGTTACCTTTGACATCGATGCAAATGGTATTGTTAACGTGAGTGCTAAAGATATGGGAACTGGAAAAGAGCAATCTGTCAAGATTGAATCGCAGACCTCTCTGAGTGAAGATGAAATTCAATCTAAGATTTCAGAAGCTGAGGAGTTCGCTGAAGAAGACCAAAGAAGGAAGGCCAAGGTTGAATTGAGAAATATGGCTGACCAAGTTGTATACCAAACACGTCGAACTATCGAGGAAGCTGGAGATAAATTGGAAGATTCTGATGTTGAACCGGTAAAAGCACAACTCGATGAACTGGAGAAATTAGTACAAGATGAAGATGGAAAGCCTCTTGATTTAGAAAGTATTGATGAGGCTGCAATACAAGCTAAGGTCAAAGAAGTAGAAGAGGCAATGCATGGTGTTTCTGCTAAGTTGTACGAGGCGGCTTCCGCTGAAATGGCTCAACAAGATGGTTCGAGTGAAGATGGAGATATCGATGTAGGCGGCGATGATGTTGTCGACGCTGATTTCGAAGTCGTCGATGAAGATTGAGTCGCGCTTATGTCTATGATGTGGGTGGCCTAACTATGGGCGAGAGGGAAATTCTGGAAGATACCACTCGCACGACTGGTCGCGATGCTTTGAAAAAAAATGTCCAGGCTGCGATTGCACTTTCTGGAGCAATTCGCTCAACCTTGGGTCCAAAGGGACTGGATAAATTATTGATTGATGATGATGGTAGAACCTTGGTAACCAATGATGGAGTTACTGTTTTAGAGACTGCAAAGGTAGAACATCCGGTCGCTAAAATGGTTATTGGAGCGTCGTCTCTACAGGATAAAATTGCTAAAGATGGCACAACTAGTACCGTAATTCTCTGTTCTGAAATGCTAAGAAATGCATGGGAATTGGTTGTTCAGGGCATTCACCCTGCAGTCATTGGCCGTGGTTTTCGTATGGCTGAACAAAAAGTAATTGGGGAAATTGAACAATTATCTCTAAGTGGCAATAAAGAACTATTCAAGAAAGCGGTCATCTCTGCTTTGTCGGGAAAAGGCCATGAATCTTTGAAAGAAATCGTCAGTGAATTGTCATTAAAAGCAGTAGAGATTGTTTCGGATAAGGATGAGAAAATCGATAGAAGCAAAATAAAAATCATCTCTCAAACTGGAAGTTCGATAAAAGAGTCTGAAGTGATTCAGGGGCTGGTTTTGGCTAAAAAAAGAATCGCGTTATCAATGCCTAAAAATATTAAAAACGGTTCCATTATGTTAGTCGATGGAGGAATTGAACGCAGGTCTTTCTCCTCTGATATGAAATTAAATGTTACAACCCCTGGTGTATTAGAGTCCTTCAGAGCTAAGGAACGTGAGATGCTAACTAATCAAATTGACAAGTTGAAAGAGTTGGGAATTGACGTTATCGCTTGCAAAGAAGGGATAGATGACAGTGTGAAATCTGAGTTGGCAAAATTAGGTATTCAAGCATTTAGAAGGGTTGCAAAGAGCGACTTAGATCTGCTATCTAAGTCCTGTAATGCAACTATTGTCCATGATATTTTGTCTGCAACAAAGGAAAACGTTGGAGAATGTCTGTCGAGTTCTAACAAAACCCTTGGTGGATTAGAGCATTGGGTAGTTGACGCTGTTGGTAGCGGGGCTACGATAATTATTCGAGGCAGTACTGTTGATGTTATTGGAGAAGTTGAAAGGTGTTTTGATGACTCCTTAGGAGTTGTTTGTCAGATGTATGAAGATGACCGATTACTACCTGGAGGAGGTGCAACATATGTTGCTCTGGCAAGATTACTTAGAAGATATGCAGAAACCATTCCTGATAGAGAACAATTAGCGATAGAGGCATATGGTGATGCTTTGGAAGTAATCGTTAGAGTTCTTGCAGAAAATGGAGGAATGGACCCTATCGGCTCTCTTCTTTCAGTCGTATCAAAGCAAACTTCTGAGAATTCCAATCGTTTTGGAATAAATCTATACACTGGAGAAGTTGAAGATATGGTCGATTCTGGTGTTATCGAACCACTTGGAATAGTTAGACAAGCGATTATTGGTGCAACCGAGGCTGCCATTTCAATTCTAAGAATCGATGATGTGCTTTGGGCTAAACAGGATATTGCAATTCCAGAGTTGCCTGGCAATTAAACATCGCAAAAACCCATTAAACTACTATTATGAAGGGCCTGCCCTTCAAATAGGGAGAGAATGCCCCAATATTGATGGGAACTGATTATTCAATTGGCGTAGGCATTGATGATATCGCTATACATTTTCCAAAATTGTACATGGATATGCGTGATTTTGCTGACTTGCGAGGCGCTGATTATGGCAAATTAAACAAGGGACTGGGTCTCAAAGCGATGGCTATTCCTGACGTTCACGAAGATACTGCTACAATGGGTGCAAATGCGGTAATGAATCTCATCGATCGAAATGGAATTAACCCCAAGGATATCGGAAGAATGTATCTAGGCACTGAATCTGCATTGGATGGTGCTAAGCCAACAGCAACATACATTCTTGATATGCTCACACAAAGATACTCTGAAAGATATGGAAAGGATTGTTTTAGAAATTGTGATGTTGTTGATATGACCTTTGCTTGTATTGGAGCAGTTGATGCTTTACACACTACCCTAGACTGGGTTGCACGTTCAACTGAAACCGATGAAAGAATTGGGATTGTAATTTTCTCTGATAATGCAAAGTATGCATTGGAGTCGGCTGGAGAGTATACTCAAGGAGCCGGTGGAGGGGCTCTATTAATTCGAAGAAACCCAAGACTCCTCGAAATTCCTGATTGTATTGGTGTATCTACAACTCCTGTTCATGATTTCTTCAAACCAAGAAGAGAAGTTTCTCTACGCTCGATTATTACCAACGTTATGACATTGGCTCAAGAGACTGGTCAATCTATCAAAAAGGGGATTGTTGAAAGAATGATTCGACACCTTCCGGCATCGACTGTAAGGAAACTTGGGATATTTGCACATGGTGAGGAAAAAGTAAGCGTCCACCGCGATGACCCGGTATTTGATGGTCAATATTCTAACCGTTGTTACCAAGAAGCAGTTCGTCAAGCATTCCACAATTTCGCTCAAAAAGCCGAAAGTATGGGGCGATATGAGCATGGTAATGATGAGCGATTAACAGAACAGTGGGGTAGAATTATTATGCATCTACCATATGCATTCCAAGCAAAAAGAATGTTCCCTGATGTGTTTAGACATGACAGAGAAGATACTGAGATGTGGGAAAAGGTCGCAGAACAACTTGGGCCTTCTCCTGAATTCCATGATTCAGAAGACCCGGTCATCATCGAAATTTGGGAGAAAGCTATGGATGGATATAGGAGAGCGATCTCAAAAACTCCTGAATATTTGGCTTTCCATGCCAGTAGAATTGAGAAAGGCCAGCGCGCAAGTAGCCTAATTGGCAATCAGTACACCGGTTCTATCTTCCTTGCATTGATGTCAACGTTTGAATCAGATTTAGAAGAAAATGTAAATCTTGATGATATGTTATTTGGACTATGTGGTTATGGTTCTGGTGCAAAAGCAAAGGTGTTTGAAGGAAAGGTAAATCCTCGATGGCGTGAAGTTGTATCGAGATGGCATTTATTTGAAAGATTGGCTGGCAGAGTTGCTATTGACCATATCACATATGAAAATCTACACAAAGGATTGCAAGATGGTAGTGTGTTAGAGCCAGAAGGCGAATTTGCTCTGGTAGAAATTGGTGAAGAAGGTATTCAAGAAGGCGCTAGAAGATACAAATGGATTGGAGTTTAAAATTCCAAAACTACTTTACCACAATCACCACTTATTGCTAAGTCCATAGCCTCAGTAAATTGTTCAAATGGCATTCTGTGAGTTATCAGAGTTTCGATATCTATCTTGTTGTTTTCTAATAAATTATGCATAGTTTCCCACGTCGACCACATTTTTCTTCCATTTATTCCCTTGATGTGTAAATATCTAAACACAACATCATTCATTGGAACGGAGGGGTTACTTTGACCATATACGGATAATATGTTGAGATATCCGCCCATTCTAGTACTTTTTATTGAATTTGATAATGCTTGAGGGGAGCCTGAGAATTCACACGAATTATCGACACCTCTGCCCTCTGTACTAGCTAGTATTTCTTCGACTACGTCGTTGTCTTTACCAAGTACTAGGTCTGCTCCTAATTTTTTTGCCATATTCATTCTCTCTTGATTATCCCAATCTATTGCTATCACCTTACTTGCACCCATAGCCTTGGCAGCATTAACAGCAAACAGTCCAATCGGGCCTAAGCCGTGAATTGCAACTACAGAGTCCTTTACAGGGCCTCCAGTCAAAGTGTGTATTGCGTTACCTAATGGGTCTTGTATAGATGCATTTTCCAACGCTAAATTACTGGGTAATTTTCTAGCATTGATGGCAGGTATAGTGAAAAAAGGAGCGAATGCCCCATTAGAGTGTACTCCGAAAATTTCTCCATTCTCACAAATATGAGCATTGCCTTCATCGCACCTTGGGCAATTCCAACACGCAAGGTGGCACTCGATTGAGACTTTATCTCCAATTGTATGAGTGGAAACGCCTGGCCCAACAGCGACTATCACGCCACAGGTTTCGTGGCCTGTGATAGTTCCTAGTGGTACATTCTCTTTGGCCCAATCATCCCATTTCCAGATATGGACATCAGTACCGCAAATAGATGTTGAATGAGTTTTGATTAGAACCTCTCCTTTCCCAGGAGTTGGTGTATCGTGTTTTTCTAATGAAAATCCACCAATTTCATCATTTGATTTGGTCCATCCAAACATGACATCGGGTAATTCCTTCATGGGCCTCATGCATGGCTTATACAACCCGCTTTTTGATGATTCGCTAATTTAGATTTGTTTTCTAAAAAATGTCGTTTCTTTAGGTATATTGATTAAGGGGGCATCGGTGGTGAAAATCCCGTTGGTGTGTTATGAAGTACGTCGTTGTCAGTGGGGGAGTTCTTTCTGGACTTGGTAAAGGGGTTACTGCGAGTAGTATCGGAGTATTGTTAAAAAGTTCTGGCTTGAAAATTACCTCTGTGAAAATCGACCCCTACATCAATAGTGATGCTGGGACAATGTCGCCATTTGAACACGGGGAAGTTTTTGTCCTTGATGATGGAGGAGAAGTTGACCTTGACCTCGGTAATTATGAAAGATTCCTAGATATCAATCTTGGAAAAAATAATAATTTGACAACCGGTAAAATTTATTCTAAAGTGATTGAATCTGAAAGAAGAGGAGATTATCTTGGTAAAACGGTCCAAGTAATTCCTCATATCACGGACGCTATACAAGATTGGATTGAAGATGTGGCCCATATTCCAGCAGACGGTAGTGGTGAAACTCCTGATGCTTGTATCATTGAACTTGGTGGAACCGTCGGGGATATCGAATCTGCTCCGTATATTGAGGCTCTAAGACAATTCCAATTTAGAGTAGGAAGAGAAAATATTTCTTTTGTCCATGTTTCCTTAGTTCCTGTAATGGGTCCTGTCGGAGAACAGAAGACAAAGCCAACTCAGCATTCTGTTAAAGAATTAAGAGGATTAGGAATTACTCCCGATATCCTGGTTTGTAGGTCAACAAGGCCTATGACTCAAGAGACTAAAGAAAAACTTGCAGCATTCTGTCATGTTTCTGCAGATGCAGTTATGTCGACCCACGACGTCCCAAATATCTATCATGTACCATTAATGTTAGAAAAGCAAGGGCTTTGTAAAATCCTTAATGTTGATTGTAATACAACTGATCTGCTTTCCAAGTGGAGAGAAATGGCCTTGAATTTAGATACTCTTACCGAAGAGGTAAGTATAGCGATGGTTGGAAAATATACCGATCTTTCGGATGCTTACTTATCGGTGATTAAAAGTCTACAGCATGCTGCAATGGCAGTAAGCCGAAAATTGAATATCGATTGGATAGAAGCAAGTCATTTAGAAGATTCTTGGAAGCAACAAAATTCGAAAGAGTTCGATAATGCTTGGAAACTAATGAAAAATGCAGATGGAGTTCTAGTTCCTGGTGGTTTTGGAGACCGTGGAATTGAAGGAAAAATTTTGGCAGCTAACTATGCAAGAACTTCAAAGACCCCTTATCTGGGTATTTGTTTGGGTCTTCAAGTTGCAACAATCGAGTTCTGTCGAAACGTTCTGAATTTAACTGGTGCAAACTCTACGGAATTTGAAGATAATCCGCAATATCCGGCAGTGATATTTATGCCAGAAATTTCCAAAACACATCTTGGCGGTACTATGAGGCTGGGTAGTAGGCCTACTCTTTGGCAAGTTGATGATTGTAAAATTAAGACATTATATGGGGAAGGTGAAAGTGTTGATGAACGACACAGACACAGATATGAAGTGAATCCAGATATAATTGCGGATGTTGAAGCCGCTGGATTAGTCTTTGTTGGGAAGGATGAAACCGGGCAGCGTTGTGAAATTTTTGAACTGGAAGGGCACCCATACTATGTTGGTGTTCAATTCCATCCAGAGTTTAAATCAAGACCTGGTAGGCCTAGCCCTCCATTCCTTGGACTACTACAGGCATCTTCCAATGCCTCTCAATGAGTTTAAGAGTCGAGCACTCGTATTACTCGTGTGGTTCTATAACCCTGTAATAGTTTGATAAATTTCTTCTCTTGGAAAGTTAAGTCTAACTCTGGGTCACCAGTATCTATTCTCAAGAAACTTAACCCTATCAATTTCGAAGGTGTGGCCACGCCTAAAATTGAGTCGTGACCTATCGCCCGTAGAACGTTTGGAGATAACTGTAAATTTCCACGACCGATTAGGAAACCTTGGCCGCCCATCGGAGATAATAGTAGTAATTTATTTCCTTGATGGGGTTTGATCTTTTCTAGTAATTGTTGTTCATTTAGGTCGGTGAAGGTTTTTCCACCATAGTAAATATCAATTCCAAGCAATGTTAGTTCAAGACCGAGATGCCCCCCTATGCGGTTTATTGTGCCTCCACTACCCAAGATTAGCATCAGTTGGTCATCTTTGTCAATTAAATCTGAAATATGGTTAGCAAGGCCCTCGATTATATCTCCTTCAGATGCTCTTTCGACTTGTTGTTTTGAACCTTGCATGAACCTTGGGCTCGCTGGTGTCCATGCTTCACCATACATTCTAACCTTCCACTCCCCTTTGAGATAGATCTCTTCATCGAGGTCCATAACTTCGGTTATACTTGAAAGTAAATCTCCTTGTAAGAATGAAAGTAATACTTCTGCAGCGGCATTTGGGGTGGTTGCAAAACACCCAGAGTGCATCTTAACTCCTCCTGGGACTCCGACTATGGGGGTTTCATTTCCGTCAAGAGCGTTGACAATGTCTCTAGTTGTACCATCTCCTCCCGCATATACGATTATGTCGACATTGTTGTCTAGTAATTCTTTGATTAATTTGGCGGTGTCTCCAGCCGTGGTACTCTCTGGAGAGTTTCCGATGCTGGTAAAATCATTCTCACCTAACCAAGTTCCGCCCATTCTCCCTGACCAAGTAACTATTTCTGGAGTAATTTTAGCCCTATTTAGGCTACTTGCTAATAATTCGATAAATTTATTCAAGCATTGTTCCATTCGCGGTCCTGCTCTATCTTGGGCACCTGCTGCTCTTGCTTCTTCAGCACGGCCGTCACTACCTTTGAAGCCTAATTTCCCCCCCAACCCAGCATCTGGATTGACTACTACGCCGACTCGCATAATTAGGCCAACATGTCAATGTTGAATAATCCGTTTATTGTTTCAATCAAACAATAAGAGGATTAATTTGGTGCCGGGGTATCGGATATCATGGCAAGGAAAGATGTTATTCCAAATTTAGAAAATGCCTTAGAAAGTGGTTTTTCTGAATTAAAGACAGGAGAAGGGAATATCAAAATTGAAAAACCTGAAGAACCAAAAAAAGAAAATGAAAGGTTTGACCATTCTTATGGTATGAAGATTAACGCTGAGGAAAATCGAGGAAAATTTATCTCAAAGCCAATTAAAGCAACTAAACAAGTTGTTGAAAAATCTATTGAATTTAAAGAAAAAGAACCCAAAAATGAACAACAAGAAATTATTATAAAAACTGAAGTTTTAGATACCCCTAGTTCTAAAATTGGTGATGATTTCGATGTCTCTTGGTAATACGAGGACTAGAAAGGTTCTATTCACCCCGAGAAATGGCCAATGTATGCGCGTTGCTGTTATCACTGGGGCGAACCGTGGTATTGGGAACAATTGGGTTGTTCGTTTACTAGAAGAAGGATGGAAAGTATACGCTGGGTATAAAGAGAATTTAGGAGGTTTAGAAATCATTCAAGATGATAATTTGACCTCTTTTAAATTAGACGTCACAAATAATCAGTCTATCGAGAGATTCGCTGACCAGATTGATGAGAATATTGACTTACTAATCAATAATGCAGGAGTTCCTGATGGGAGATGGAGAAGTTTAACAGAAATCGATGATGAATGGGCTTTAGAAGTTTTGAACATAAATTCGCTTGGCCCGGTTCGAATGGTTAAGGCATTATATCCTAAAATGCTGAGTTCGGATTTGACAAAAATTGTAATGATAAGTAGTTTGATGGGTTCTATTGATGATTGTCAAATGGGTAAATCATATGCATACAGAGCATCGAAAACCGCACTTAATATGTTCACTGTAGCAATGAAAAAGGAATGTATAGACGATAATATTTCGTTTATTATATTCCACCCTGGGTGGGTTAAAACAAGAATGGGTGGCGACAGAGCCCCAGTTGAAATCAAAGATAGTGTTCAGGGAATGATGGATGTTTTGAATAGCCATACAATTGAAGACAGTGGAATTTTTATTCAATATGATGGTCAAAAAATAAAATGGTAAACTAACCAATGGTTGTGAATTTATGGGTTCGGTAAAGGCAAGCGGAAACATGAGATATTTTCAAATTCGTATTTTACATAAACAAGCCAAACACCTACCTGGTAATATTATCACGCAGTTCTTCAGTAAACTGGAGATGATAACCGGCACAGGGGTTGTAGATTCAATCCCTACTTGTATCGTAAAGGTAGAACATGATGGCATAGATATAATGAAGATCAAGGATGAACTAAAGGGTAGTTTGATAATCGATAAAATCCTTCAACAGGGTGATAATTTTGCATATTTGAAAGTAAGAACGCCAGGGCCAATTCAATTGATTATCGGGGCTGAAGACGAAGCTTGGATTATGCCTCCAACGTATCTTTCAAGAGAAAATGGATTTTTTATGACAATACATGGAACTCCTAATGGATTAAAACGAATTAAAGATAAGTTAGAATTATTAATTCCAGAAAAAATGGAAATGCGGATTTCAAAACTGATAATAGGGGACTGGATGGCCGCTCCAAAACTTCCCAACAAACGTAATTTGGTGATTAAAACCGCAGTTGAAATGGGATATTACAGTGCTCCGCGAAAATGCAATCAAAGTGACATTGCTGAAAGCATAGGTATTAAGCAAGGAACTATTGCTGAGCATTTACAACATGCTGAAAGTATAATTATTAATTCTTGGGCTGAACAAACTTCTGCTTCACAATCCCCTGATTGAAATTATTGTTGCTAAAATGAAAAGTAAACTTCCTAATATTGTGAATGTTTTCTTGACAAAACCGGGCTGGTCTGCCTTTGATTTGATTTTCTCTCCTAGATTAGACCAGACAATCATCGCTAGAATACCGCCACTTGTAGTAATGGTAGATATTGTCAATATACCGATAAATCCTCCTCCAAAATCGCTCAAGAATTTAGACATTAGCATGAATACCATTGCCCACTCTTTACCATTTACATACTGCATTAACACTCCTGTTTTAAAGCCTAATTTAGGCACTACGTCAGGGAAATTTTGTATTTTCTTGGAACGCCCGAGATATAATATTCCAAAGGCAATTAAGAACATGAATAGGCTGCCAATCGCATTTATTGCCATACCAACGGGCCCATCTTCGTCAAAATAATCAACAACTAAACCACAGATGAAATGGATAGAAATGAATCCTAATGCCATTCCGGCTATTAGCGAAACATTACTCTTCTTTCCGTGTACAACTGCATGGACTGTGCATGTGATGTTATTTGGACCAGGGGTAATCAACCCTGCAAGAAGCAAAGCGAGTAAGTATGCTAAAGATTCCCATGGCATGATTTCTAAGAATTAAGGGGATTGTATAGTACTTCTGTATTATTCAAAATGAATATAACTATTTGTTAATGGACTTTGTTTGTGCTATGGGCGACAATCTACCGTTATTGACAATGGTAAAATCAAGAGAAATTGATGATGAGCCTATTTCATTATCTGAAGAATCAAAGAATTTACTAAATACGCTATCCTCATTGTGCTCATTCTATACTGTAGATGATTTTGTTGGATTTATTTTTTCTGAAAAATTCAGAAACCTAGTTGAAAGCCCGTCTCCGTGGATTATTTTTGAAATTGGTATGTACCTTGATCATCAAAAAAATATGCAGTTAATCGTATCAAGTGATAAAATTATGTTAGTAGATAATGTTGGGTGTGGTTGGAATAATGGTGCATTTGAATCAAGTGATAAAAAAGAGATTTCGAGAGAAATGAAGTCTTGGTGTGAAATGGTTTTTGAGCCAAATTCAAGGTTTGAATAGTTAATAAAACAGAGAGCAGCAAGTCAAAGAGCCGTCGCCTGCACGGAATTGACTTACATCCAATATTACTGGTTCTAGTCCAATCTCTATCAACTTGTTTAGTACGGCTGGATATCCTTCTGCAACTAGTACTTTATTTCCTAAGAGTCCTATTGTATTACAACCATACGTTTCCTCTTTTGGCATCCAGTAAATATGTGAGCCTTCGGGTAATTCTCCAAAAGCATCTTCAGGCAGCATGCCTTTTGGAGCAATTATTACTTGGTCTGTTGGAGTAGATGCTATACTTGTAAGATGTAATGCTCCTTCTGGGATATCGATTACTCTTAATTCATAATTTAGATGGTTGAGTAAATCTTCTAATTCTTTTATTCCGCC
>JABIUA010000185.1 GCA_018667575.1 Methanobacteriota archaeon
AAAGGAACATGGGAGGCTGGAGAAGATACCGATAATGCTCCTGTAGAAGTCATTGGGGACATAGCATATATTGGATTAAATGGAATTGGAATTGCACGCTATGACATGCCAACAAATACGTGGCTTCCAACTTGGACCGAGTATAGTTCTAGCCCGACTGGAAATCAAATATTAGATCCAGGAAATGAAGATGTCACCGGAATAGTTGCTGATATTAGACCTAACCATCTATGGATTGGTGGCGATGATGGTTTCCAATTGATTGATGTCATTAACCAAACAGAGATTTACGATATTGAGAAGAATGATGCAATTTATCTTGGAAATGGAGAACCATATCAAATGACTATCCATAATAATATAATGTACTATCATCAAGGAACTAGCAGCAACAGTGTATACCGTATTGATGTTGCCAATTTCACAGGATTGTCTAACATAGATGCAGGTATACAATTGGATGATAATTCCGGAGATGCTTGGGGCATAGGAATTGTCGGCGATATATTGATGATTAGTGTTGCATCTAACGGAGGATTCCCTGATTACTATGACGGTAGAGGAGGAATCGCTCAATGGGATATTCTGAACGATGATTGGGGAACAGATATTCTCCCCTCTGGCCAGGTAGACAGAGTTACTGCATACCAAGCCTCTAATGGAGATATGTGGATCTCTTGGGGCGAAAACAAACTAGATTTGTATGACCAAAATGGTACCCTTGTTGGCTCTTGGGATAGTGATGATGGCCTTGAATTCCCCATTAGAGAGATTATTGAATTTGGTGGAGAAGTAATGTTTGCAACAGAAGATGGAGTCGCAAGATACGACCCCGTAAACGAAAATTGGCTAACTACCTGGGAAGAAGGAAATGGGTTACCAAATAATTCGGGCTCGGAAATCTATGAATTGTGGACTAATGGCGCCGACTTAGTAGTAGGTGGCGGCGATGGTTCAAGTTGGCAAGGATTCCAAGGTGGCGCTATTTCTCATTGGGATGGAACTTCTTGGAATGTTTTCACATCAGGAGGCCAAGGTGGAATCCAACGCGGGTATCCTATTACTATGGCGGAATGTGGCGGAGTTCTAAATATCGGAATATATGATTCCAATGGTGGAATTGAGCAATTAGATTTGGCCACCTCGACAATTACTGGTACATTCACACGTGCAACTCTAGGTGAAGGAAGAGTCGCTGGTGTTGCTTGCGATACAACTACTGACACCCTGTATGTCGCATTCTATTCCGATGAAGAACCGATTAAGAAATACAGTTTCACTTCTGGGCAATGGCTTCCAGATATTACTACTCAAACTCACAACTTACCAAGTGATAGAATTTGGTGGGATGCTATTGGATATGCAGCGGGTAAACTAGTTGTAGGTCATGGTCTTGGACAACAGGGGTCAAATGTTATCGGAGGAGGTTACTCTGTAATAACAACCTCTGGCGCCAGTACAAGCCAAGTGAATTTCAATGGCCAAGGCTCCTCTATCACCTCGTTCCAATGGCTAGGAACTGAATGGTTGGTAGGACAAGCTGGCGGCTCATCAGGCTACAGTCATGTTGACACATTGGGAACCAATGGTCAAACTACAATGTATAATTTACCAGGTCTAGTAAGTGGTCAAGTGACTACAATGACCGGCAATAATACTCATGTATGGGTTAGCACGATTGGAGAGAACATTGGATTTGGACAATCAACAGGCGCTGGGATATTACAAGGTGAAAAGACATCTACTGGAGATATTGAATGGCAATATGGTTGGACATTACCTGCTAATTCAAGGGCTAAAGATACTCAACTAATCGGCACATACCTCTACATCTCAACATCTCCAAGTGGTTTGATGAAACTCGATACTTTAACTGGAAGTTTAACTTCATTAAGCGGGGCACTGCACAACAATATGGATGGCCTTAAACTAGTTGGAACCGATTTAATTGTTGGCTTACAAGGCAATTCTGGTTCTTCTGCTGGAGTACAAATTTTTGATACTACAACCGATACTTTTGGCAATGGTAAACTTCTTGCTGGACTGCCATCTAATAATATCAATGGAATTGAATCGACCTCTGATGTAATTTATATTGCAACCAACGGAGGAATTGGTAGATGGTCTTTACAAACCAATGATTGGTTAAATCCGCTTACAACAATAGATGGTCTACCATCAAATATTGTAGAAGATTTGGTCTTTGAATCTCCAGACTTATGGGCGGCAACGCCGTCAGGCTTAGCTCAGATTAATACCCTCACTGGAACCATCGATGTACTAACAAGTTCTGATGGTATGCTGGGAAGTTCTACGTGGGGCTTAACCTCTGCACTCAGTATCCTAACTTCGCCAAATGGAACTACAACAATATCACAACAAGTTTACGTTAGTCATGATGGTGCTGGTAATGAAAGGCCTGGTGTTTCAAGCATAGATGCTAACACTGGCTTGGTCAGTCAAACCCATAGATTCGACCAACTACCTTCCAACACAGTCACTGCAGTAGCCAGCGACTGGTGGGGGCTACATATCGCAACCGATGTAGGTCCAATGACTCATTGGAACGGTCTAAATGATCAATTTGAAGACGGCGTTGCATCTTGGCAAATTCCAAGTTGGCCTGTAGAAATGATGGCCAGCAATGGAGATGAAGTATTAATGATTGGAAACAATATCATCACTATAATTGAAGCAAGAACTTCCACACATTCCACAATTAAAACATTGGTTTTACCTAATGAAGATATAAGCGGAGGCGCTATCACTGCAGATAATGTCTGGATTACGACAGAAACATCTGGACTATATGGTTGGGTAAACAGTCCGCAGTGGACTGAAGTAGAACGCTTTGAGTTACGAAGAGCAGACCCTCTGAATATGGGCTTTAATCTTGTAAATAGAGACATTACTGAAATGACTCATCCAGGTATGATGATTGAACTTGCAAATTCCTCTAACACAATCACTCTTGATGACGATGTTGGCTCTCCCGGTATAAATGGAATTTTATTCCAAGGGGTTCCTCTTGCATTCACATCTCCTGTTAGTGGTTCTGCAACATGGGCTAAATCAAATTCTCTCAAGTATAATGTAACACTTAATTTATCTCAAGACCAAAGTATCCAGCAAAACTTACAGTTGGCGATTAATAATGCTCTACAGATTAACGGAACTAAATATGTTCAACTAAATCTACGTTCTATAACAAATGGTTCTTTACATGTCAGAATAACTTATGATTACATCAAACTAGAAACTCCTATCGATATGGTTGATTTAGTCGATCGACCTGATGATGGTGGAGGAACATTGACTGCATCTTGGAGTTTGGTTCATGATGATGACTTCTCAAGATATTTGATTTATCTAAATGAAGGGCCATTCCTTTCCACTCCTCTAATAGATGACTTAGACTTGGATAACAGACAAGTTGACAAGACTATTTCTCTTCATAGCAGATTACAAAGTGAAGTTAACACTGCAGATGGTCAACCTCTGCAAGATGGTGTTGATTACTATGCTTTAGTAGTTGTAGAATATAATGACGGCCGTTTAGGAACACTATCACGGTCTATTGGTCCCGCATCACCTAGTGACGAGATTCCTGTACCGCCACAGTGGGCTGAGGCAGGACCACATGAAGGTGGTAATGATGGTGACTTGGACTTGGAATGGAAGAGGTGTACGGCCTTGGATTTAGCGAGTACTAACATATACACGTCGACTATTGAAATTAATGATGTACTAGGACTAACTCCTTCAGAGTCTCTCCCTCCAAGCGAAGGAAACTCTACAATTCTAGATTTGAACCCTGGAAGACCATATTGGATTGGCCTCACATGTGTTGATGAGGCAGGTCAAGAAGATTTGCTCAATGCAACTATTGTTGGGCCTGTTGTTCCAACAGGTGGATTAAACGACCTAACCGCTCCGCCAAAACTTGAAAATGTTGAGGCTATAGATACACCAAATGATGATGGTGGACGAGTTACTGTTACTTGGGATGTAAGCACTGCTGATGATTGTACCTTCTATGCAGTATGGATAAAAGAAAATTCTGGAACCCCTTTAACAAGTGGACTTGCTCTTGACCAAAATGGGTTCTCGCAAGCAGAAATTATCGATGATTGTGCGACAAATTCCACAATCGTTGATGGCTATGATGGAGTTTCGCTTCAAGATGGTCAGCCCTACCTTGTTGCGGTAGTTGCATATGACGACTGGCTAAATGTCGATTTGATAGATGTTGATGTCGTCGAAGTAACGCCGTTTAGAAACACTGTCGGGAATGGAAATATACCAGATCGAATTGGAACTATTACTGCGTTTGACCACCCTAATGATGATGGAACTGCAATAGATGTAATCTGGACTATATCAGATGCTGATGATTTTGCGTATTACATCGTGTGGGTTGCCGACCAACCTGTCACAGACCTCTCTGGAGCATGGGCTGCCTTTGGTGACGATGAGTCTCGTTGTGGTTGCTTAAAGATTGATAAACAATGGATTGATGAAGATAAAAATCCTATTCAATTAACTATTTCCTCTGCTTTGTATGGAGAAAATGGCAATAATATGGATATAACCCAAACTACTCCTCAACTGATAAAACCAGATATCGAATTATATGTCACGGTTACTGTCCACGATATCAAAGGTAACGTACACCTTGATAATTTGATACAAGCATCTACTACGCCAATCAACAATATTCAAGACACTACTCCACCGGAGCGTTTGTCCAATATCCAACTGACTGATAGACCAATGGATGATGGAACTGCGCTGCTACTAGACTTCGAATTGAGTGATGTAAGTGACGTTGCTACTTACGAAGTTTATGCTGCAACCTGGGCTTTCCAGAGCGTCATGGCTGGCGGCGATGGACCTACAACTCCAATTGCAACACTATCTAGAGAACCAAGCTTACCTTTGGAAATCAGTCTTGTCGCTGGAGACCAACCTGTTGTAACTGGGCAAGAAATATGGGTGGTAATTGTAGTTAGAGACTCTGCAGGAAATGCTTGGGAAGACAACCTCAACGTAGTCTCAAATCAATCAATAGATGATGGATTTGATGCAAGTGGAGACTATCTAACTCCGGTTGAAGATGTAATACTGGAATGGGAAGATCAGAAAGATGTACTTGTTTCATGGGAGCATAGTAATGATGGAGATGTAAGAGGTTACCAAATCTATATTTCGACAGAAGACTTCTCATCAACAGATGATGCGACAAAGGTCGGCGAGGTTCAGGCATCAAATTCCTTCTTGATTACTATCGATAACTTTGAAGATTTAGATAATGAGACGACATGGTATATTGCTATATCTCCATTTGATGAAGTGACCAATAGAAACATGGTTGAATCGGTAAAAATCGATCCATTTACTCAATCAGATGTAGTAAAAGATGGGCCTGAAGAAGATACTAATGAGTTCGCATCCCTATTGACTCCACCAAACTTACTTGCCGCTGGATTGGTATTGTTAGCCATGTTCCTTCTAATTGCCATAGTCAGGACAAGAGGGAATCAACGCTCAAGGAGTAAGTCATGGGAACTGCAAGAAGCAACATGGGGTATTCAAGATAACTTGGGCTCATGGGATGATAATGAACCTATGACTTCTCAAGTACCTCAAACTCCACCTCCACCGAGTGTTTCTCAAGCACAAACTAACGACATATATGGGGCGGCCCAAAGATTGGAAAGCAATCCATATGAACGTCAAATGTATCAACCACAAGCTCAACAACCTGTGCTTCAACCTCAAAGCCAGAATTTACTAAACGACCTCAATGGTGGTCAAGTTATTGCCCCAGTCGAACCAAAGATTGATACTACGTTCTTGGATGACTTACTTTGATGGTTGGGCCTAAGAGTGCGGTTTTCACAACCGTGAGAGCAAGAAAAGGTGAATTATTTCACCTTAATTTACATCTTGACAGACTCGCCAAACACGCCTCTATATTAGGGATAAAGATCCCTGATATTGAATTACCGAAGAACCTGGAAGGTTTAGTGAAAATACAAGTCGATGCCAGTGGCGTCACTATTAGCGCCAAACCTTTCTACCAGGAAATACACATGGAAGCAGAAGGAATTAGCGTTCCTGCACCGAGATGGACAAGAAAGGTCACTGGGACTAAGCATGGTGATTGGCAACCTTACCGAGATATTACCACTAGGGTATTTTCAAAAGGTGCGGATGTAGGTTTACTGGTTCATGATTTCTGTATCATTGATGGTGACCGAGTGATGCCGCTAGTGTTAGACCAAGATGGAGTTGTATGGATAAGTGATGGTAAATTGGGCGGCGTTTCATCAGTGACTTTTGATGTATGTAAACAAGCGATCAAAGATGCTGGTTTTGTAATCAGTGCAGGGCGTTTAAACGAACGTTTGGTCGCTAGAGCAAAAGAAATCGTATTACTTGGAAGTGGAATGGGCGCTGCTAGATTGACGGTCTTAGACGATATTGATATCGGTGACGATAGTGATAATCTTCAACAAGTATGTATCACTGCACTCGGAGAAAATTGGTATTGATTTCACTCTCAACATTATTGAAAGCCGGACACATGGGTTGACTTGGGCGAGTATCATGACAGACCGAGTTATCGATTTGAGACATTCTTTAGAGAAGAATGGTTTAATCGGTGATTCAGCATTCAAGTTCGGCTCTCCTGATGAAGTAATGTTTGTTTCTGGTGGACCCAATTCACATTTATCTAAGGCTTCTATTATCTGTGGACCAAGTAATTTACGAGTGACAATTCGGCAACCTTCTGTAGATATAATACCTCCAAAAGAAACTCATAGCCCCTTGAGTGGCGATATTCGTTTGAATAGTGAAAAAATATCATTTACCGCAAATATTGAACAATGGCAACATGGCTCTTGGTATCATTCTAATTCAATAAAAGCGACAAATATTTCGGACTTGCTAGAACAACTTAAGCGTTGGACTCCGCACAAAAAATTCACCACAAGTCCATCTGAATTTGCCCCATATCGGCCTTTTTGGGCTGGTAGTTTTGCCTACGATATGCTTCAGTGGACTCAGCCAATTGAGTTGCAAAATCCTCCGAATGAAGGCGAATTGCTCGCTATACTTTGGTTGGTCGATAAATTTGTCATTCATTCTAAAGAGAATGATTCTTTTGAGACTTTTTCCATGGATACGAAATGGCTCTCACTTGTTGATAAAATGCTTGAAGTAGATTTGGAGGTAGTGGAGGTTCCTGTTCAACCGGAAAATAAGTTCGCCGAGCATAGTACTCACACAGATGCGGAGCATAGTGAAATTATTGAGAGTATCAAAGATGGAATTCTAGAAGGTCAAGTATACCAAGTCAACTTTGGTCGCTTCTGGTCTGGAAGATTAGTTGAAGAACCAATTACAATATTTCACCGCTTGATAAAGACGAACCCTGCTCCCTTTTCGAATCTAATTCATGCTAAAGACATGGGCATATCGATAATATCGAGTACTCCTGAGAATTTACTAAAATCTCAAGATGGACAAATAAGAACTTCGCCGATTAAAGGAACTTATGAAAATGAAATTGACGCTACTGAAGCAAAAAAATTACGTAATCAGATGATTGGAGATATCAAAGAACGTTCAGAACACAGAATGCTAGTTGACTTAATGCGAAATGACCTATCGGCTGTTTGTGAAGTTGGTAGTGTTGAAATTGAACGCTTTGATGTAGAAGCATATGCACATGTTCAGCACCTTGTATCTCACCTGAAAGGTAAATTACTTACCAAGGAAAATGGGCTCACTGCTCTAAACTCGATGTTCCCTGGGGGCAGTATTACAGGATGCCCACGAACGATGGTTTGTGCTGTGATAGATGAAATTGAAAAGCAGCCTCGCTCTTTCTGGACCGGTTCGGCTGGATGGATTGATGTCCATTCTGGAGAAGGTTCTTGGAATATATTGATTCGGACAATCCAAGCAGAACAAAAGGATGGAAAATGGTTTGGAAAGGTTGGCTCTGGAGGAGGTATTACAATACGATCTATTGCTGAACTAGAAGTTAGAGAAACCTACTGGAAAGCCAACGCGTTACGTGCCGCATGTGGATGGAATAACGAAAAAGAATCAGTGAAATCTAAAGGTGAGTTATCGATATATCCTTTAGATATTGAGCAGAATAAAAATAATGCGAAGGGTGGTCGAGTAAACTCATTTAGTCAATGGAAAAATAGTACAGATGATTGTGGAGTTTTATTGATTGATAATTTAGATTCCTTCACCCTAAATATTGCTCATTCAATTGCGGGTATCGGATATAATGTAACTATTCTTGATGGTAGGGGGCTACAGGCTGATGAACTCTCAGATCCTACTGCCCTTTGTGACATACTCGAAATACTTGAGCCAAGCCATATCATAATCGGTCCAGGGCCTGGTAACCCTAGTGATTCATTATTATCAAAAGCAATCTCAACTCATGCTTTAGCCAATCAAATAGATTGTCCAGTTTTAGGAATATGTCTTGGCCACCAATCGATTGCTGAAATGGAAAATGGAACTGTGATTAAATCTCCAAATGGTGCAGTACATGGCACCCCAGTTCTTTGCTACCATGAACAGAAGGGGATTTTTGAAGGATTGAGCTCCCCGCAAAGTTTCACAAGATATAATTCTCTGACCGTAAACTTAGATGAAGATAAGTCACAATTGTCCATTTTAGCAAAAGATGAAAATGGAGAAATCATGGCATTACAACACAATTCTTTACCTATTTTCTCCGTCCAGTTTCATCCTGAATCTATTGGCTCTCCTAATGGTAAGAAATTATTAGAAAATTTTCTTGCATTTAATCGGATGCTTGAATAATTAAGACCAGTTGCATCAACTTGAGGGAAGCACATGCCAACATGCAGGTTCTGTTCTGGTACATACACCAGGGAAAATTTCATCCATGGAAATGGCCCTCGCGCTCAGGTTTGTGCGAGATGCGGAGTAGAGAAGAAATTCATTACCGAGGAAGAAGCATCTAATTTCTACGATGATAAATTAAAGAATGCAAGATTGTCAATCGTGGCAAGAAGATACAGTATGTTTCTTTACATCCCGGTCCTTTGGACTCTATGGATTATGTTTCTAAGTTCTGTTCAGCCTTGGGGAATTTATTTCCTCCTAATCTTGGTTGCGTTGACATTATTTGCGCCTGTGTGGTTCTTTATCCGAAGCGCTCAATTCGCAGGAGACATGGCAAGATTAACTCCTGCATATGATAGGCCAAAGGGACATTAAGTCTTAGCGTGAATCTTTAGCACGTCGCCGTCAATTAACTCATGGTCGGCTCCAACTGTTCTTCTACTACGGCCATCCGTTCCACGAATGAATCCATCTCCTAGGTCTGAATGAACCTTATACGCTAAATTCTTGGCTTGAATATTATTTGGAACAACAAACGCATCTGGTAAAATCTTACCTTCTCCATCAGTCCATTGGTTTTCATCTTGTACTGGATAAACTACTATATGTTCTAATTCTTCAAATAAAACGGTATCGATTATTGACGATACACCTGTATTCATATTTATCTCTAGACGCTCTTGCATATGCTGTAAAGCTCCATTCTGTGCCTCTGAGAGGTTCTCAGGGTTAGAAACTTCAAAGCTCTGTTCACCTGAAATATATCTTATCAAACCAGCGGATTCTGCCCTTCGAAGGGCTAATTCCATATCCGCCATACATGGTATGACTCGTCCATTGGTTTGGATATTGAAATCAATGTTTTTTGGAGCAATATCTGCTTTATTAGCGGCAATGTGTATTGGAAACAGAGACTTTCTAATTTCTATTGCGAGATTTTTAAGAGTGCTATTTGACCAATCCCAAGGCGGCGCAGCATCCTGGTTATCTTTTTTGAAAGATTCGAATGCGGCATTTATCGATGGTAGTGAAGAGCCAAGTCCTGTGAATCTTTCATGTAAAAAGGATATCATTCCTTTTTCACCTTCGGCTTGAACACGCCTAACTCCTCTTGACCAACCATCATTTAGAATGCCACAAATCCATGCATCTAATTCATCACTAAGGAATTCTATTTCTTGATTCATGCTTGATTTTGAAACCTCTACAGATTTAGCAGGATCTTGGGGGTTCCCTTCGATATCAGTTGATGCTGAGGCATCTACTACCTGTATTAGTGCGTCGCAATTTGCTAAATCTGCTAAGAATGCATTGCCTCTTCCACGCCCTTCACTCGCCCCTGGAACTAGGCCTGCAACATCTACTAAGAAACATGGAACAAGTCTTCTATGCCCAATACAAGAGCCTGTTCTTGGTTGGCAAAGGCTGCCCTTTCTTTCATCCTCTTCCGAAGTTGGCTCTAGTCTTCCATCGGATTCTAACTTCTCACGCAATTCTTTACACGGGCAAGGTTTCCTTGCTGCGATAAATGCAACACCAACATTTGGTTCTATTGTACAAAACGGATAATTAGCAATATCGACTTTGGCTAATGTAGCAGCGCTGAAGAACGTTGACTTGCCAACATTTGGCTTTCCAACCAAGCCAATTCTCATGTGTTGAGTCCCCTCAAGCGCCTAGTATTGCTTCTATCAAATCTTTCTTAGTTCCTGAAGTCGAAACTCCCATTGATTCCGCTAATTCTACAAGTTCTGCTTTCTTCATCTTGTTCAAGTCTTCTTTACTTGGTGTTGATGTAGATTCTTCTTCGCCTTCTTCGTCTTCTTCGTCTTCTTCGTCAGGCAGTAATTGTGCACCAATTTTTGCAAGAGAAATATCTAGTTCGGGCAGGTTGATTTTTCCATCCCCGTTGAGGTCGATCGCTGAGACAAGTCCGTCTACTTCCCAAGGAGGGAAATCTCCAACATCACTATCCTTGAGTGCTTGCTGGAATTCAAAGCCGTCAATTTCTCCAGACGAGTCTAAATCAATGGAACGGAAGAAGTCGAAAACCGTTTGTCCTGATGATTTTAGATAGTCAAGTAGCATAACCAATTCTTTTGCTGGTCCTTTGCTCTGTTCAACTTCTTCGTCTTCGGCTTCTTCTTCGGGGAACTCGGTTATCTCATCATTATGTAATTCTGCATTGACTGCGATGATCGTTGAGCCACCATCGGTATCTTCAGATTCTCCAATGATTATTTTTGTTGTAACCCCTACGCCTCTACCAAGTAATTGTTGAATCGTTGTTACTCCACCGATCAAAGTGTAGGTGTCGATATCTGTTACCTCTTGGCCAATTTCAACCATTTTGTTAGACGAGTTTCCAGTTTTAATCAAAACAAGAATTGTCATGATTGAAGCGATCGGTACAAGGTAGAACAGTGCGGATGCGGTTAGGTAAAATCCTGCAGATGAGGCGACTACATCTTCTGCAGCTGACTGACTGACTGCTATTTCAGTAAATCCACCAATCAGCATTGTAATAGTCGAAGTTATTCCTCCCAAAAGAACAAACCAAACAGCTAAACTAGCTTTTGGTGTGTCTTCTAAATTATTACCTGATGCTAGAGGGTAAGAGGCGAAAACAGTTGATAGCATCATCAAACCGCCGACTGTAAACATGAAACTATTGTCAAGCATATCTGCCATGTCTGCCATCTTTGCTGTACCTGTGAATGTATCCATGCTAGTGAAATAGCCACCTACTGCAAAGAGCGGTAGAACAAACATTGCTAGAGTAGCGGCCAAAGCGCCAGGATTCTTCAGAATTGCAGAAGAGTTTGATGCTGCTGTTGCCAAGAGATTGTAAGATGTCGCTAAGATTGGGATTAGAGAGAAGGTCAACAATAGTGCGCCTATGTTAGTGAGAATTGCGCTTGCTCCAACCGAACCAACGAAGAAAGGAGGAACTGTGACGAATAGTAGTACCATGCCGGCATTAAGTAGAGAATTGGACCATATTGGCTTTTGAGTGGTATATGGAATTATGTGATATGCAACTGCAAAGATAAGCGCCAAAGGAACCCAACCGTTGAGTATTTGTTCTGCCATCCAGACCGTCTGAGTTGATTCAAGGAATTCACCGATTAAGTAAAACGTCGAGGCGACTAACTTTGCAGTGAGGGCCATTATGAAGAACCAAGCTGATACTGAAGATGTTCCGTCTTTGCGCATTGAGTAAGTCGCAAGTACATTGATTAGAACTGCAGTGAAAAGCATTGATGTGACACCGTAATTGATTATCAATGAAACAAAGTCAAGTCTCGAGGCTTCATCTGTGATATCAACAAAGGAGAAGATGATTGGAATCAAAATCAAGTTAAGCAAGAGAACTACGGTGTATATTACTGCAACCATTGAAGCGCTTGCTTCACTTGCTAAACGGTTGTTAGCAGAGCGAGAGATTGCAACAAATGCGCCGCCAACCATCAAGTACAGGAAGGCGACTTTCAAAGTAGCCAAAGTGAATTCTTGCAATGCAGATCCGTCATCATATGACCAACCAATGCTCGCTAGAGAGTCAAGAGCGGTTGGGTCATACTTATGCCATATTGCTAAAAATCCAGAAATAGAAGCCAACAAAAACCAACCAGAACCGAATTTCATCCATGTACGACTTCCGCTTCCAGGCCTATCGCTGAAAAGGTCAACCAAACCGACCGGTGCTTTGTTCATCAAGAATAGAGAGAATTGGCGCAAAGGCTCGCCCATTGTACCTACACCATTGGTGGTGAAGTAAGAAATTGCCATTAGAGAAAATACAACTACTGCTGCTGAAATAAAGATTGTTTCCATACATCACACCTCCTATTCAACTATTACCTCTCCAATGAAGGAGGCTATAATAGTACCAACGCCAACCAAGAATCCAATCAAGTAGTACCAAATTCCACTACCCCCGAGATTGCCGATAAATGGGACTATATCCCCTATAATTGGCATTGAATCCCAACCAAATACATTAGTGAATAAGGCAAATAAGCCAATAATTCCTACGAACATAAGAGTCAATACAACTCTTCCAAATGTGGGTTGCCCAGTTCCTACTGTAGTGTCTGGTAAAATCGCATTGTTTGACATGTCTTCACCTATGACCCCGTAGGGGTCAATCCGTCCACTGGAAGAGTGGTCATAAAGATTCACTAAATTCTAGCTTAAAAGATGCTCTAAAAAGAGCGTAATCTATTGAGTAAATTTCCGCGTCTGGGCTTTGAAATTCCCAAAGGAACGGGTAAATCCGACTCCAATGATAATTCTTCAAGCCAAATCGCTTGACAACTACATTCCAGTCCATCGAACTCAGCCAAATCTCCTGAGACAGCATAATTTTCGATCGCTGTAACAACTTGGCTATCACAAGAACCACAGTTGTGCGCGCCTCTAATTTTACCACCTGCGGTTGGGTGAATTATCAATCGGGAAATCTGGTCTTCGTCGCCATTGACGCCGCCATTAGGATGAATAATTGGGTTAGCACGACGTATCATTTCTACTAAAGACCAAAGCCATGGGGGCCTATACTCATTGTTTCTATGGAGTCTGTCGATTACTGTACCCCTTTGGATATTCATTGGGTTGACTGAAATTTCATCACTCTTTTCTGCTACTGCAGAAATCCATTTTACGCCATGTTCTAGTGCATCATTCTCGCTCATGAACGGAGGTTTAAACATCAAGTAAGTCTTTATTCTTAAATTAAATTTCTGGAGGTTTTCAACTGCCCTATCCCATGATTTGGTAGTAAATCCCTTATTTACGTGAAAACGCAATACTTCGTCATCATAGGCTTCAAGGCCAATAGCAACTGAAAAATTACTATTCACAGATGTCGCCCAAGCAAGCTTCTCCTCAGTCAATTGTTCGCATCGGCTTTCTACTATCAATTCTTTACCCATATCACTACAATCTCTTAGCACTGTCTCTTGAAACTCAACAGGAATTTCTCTGTCTTCTAACAATGAACCTGACGTGTATACCTTAACCATCTGATGGTCTTTGAAGTCATTAAAGTCGGCCTTAGCCTTATCCCATTGTGCGTGGAGGTTTTCGTTGGTGACATCATCACGTGTATCATTAAAATAGCCACAAAATGTACACCCACTAGACCACCACCAGTGACATCCTTTAGTGCGTAAAATCACAGTTATTGCACTACAAGGTGTGCCATCAGCCAATGTTTCAGGAGTATAGTAAACCGTTGCTGGCTCATTACCATCCCAAGATTGTTGCCTTGCCTTGGCCCAAGGAGTATTGGCAGGTGCTTTGACTAAGTCGTGAATCCTAGCACCCTTGCCGCCTTCGCCAACTAAAGTCAAAGATTTGGGTGCTACCATGGAATTCCTCCTGTACGTGCGTGCTGGGTATCGTGTTTCAAACCACCGATTAGTTTCATTTTTTGACAGGCTTGAATATTATTGTTGAGCCTGCTTGTACGAATTGCCCCTTAGGGAACTGTGAGTTTCCATCCTCAGCAGATACAACTGCTGGCTTGAATTTGCTTGCTGGTACCCTTACATCAACTCTCGAGCCAAGTCTAATCATACCGTACCTTTGCCCTCTTCGAACCTTAGAGTCGATTGGAAGCCATGGGACAATAGTACGGGCCAATGCTCCTGAAATTTGACAAACCTCAATTCTAGTGTTATCTTCGGCCAAAAATACGGTTCTAACCCTCTCGTTATTCTCACTTTCTTTTTTCATTGCAGGAAGGAATGGCCCTCGCTTGCGCCCTTTCCCAACTCTGTGTTCCATTATCTCAATAACAGATTCAAAGGGTGAGCGGTTAACATGAACATCAAGTGGTGACATGAATATTGCGACTCGCCATACATCGGTGTCGGATTCTTCGCCTTTTTTCACTGC
>JABIUA010000163.1 GCA_018667575.1 Methanobacteriota archaeon
GAAAGTGGGTGGCTTTTTTCATTTTCGACATCGAGCGAAGTTTACTTCGGCGAGACTGGCGGAAATGAAAAAAGCCAATCGCTGCTGCGCAGCGGATGGCTTTCTTTCTCTTTTTAGTTGGGTACAAGGGCACCCGTGAAGGGTTCTTTCGAGCGGAGCGAGAAAACTCCCCATATAAATTAATATTTCTGCCTTTCTGGAATCACACCTCGAACACCACCACGAGCGTCATCCATATCATTTACGCGCCTTGGTATTAAATGTAAATGACTATGCATTACTGTTTGACCTGCAGCTTCCCCATCATTCGTTCCAACAGTAAAGCCTGTGATTGAAATATCCTCTGACATCAATCGTTCACGAACCGACCTCATCAATCTATTGATTGCATTTAATTCAGGCTGAAAGAGATCAAAGTATCCCTTAACATGTCTTTTAGGGACTATTAATATGTGACCTCGGGTAACAGGGTATTTATCATAAAAAGCCTTGGCTAGCTCATTCTCCTCAACGACATCAGAATGATTACAAAAAATACATTCACCATAACTCACATAGTCCTCTGATAGACTTCGCAAATCAATATCTGATCGATTCCCTTTGTTAGTATTACACTTATAGCACAAAGCTTGATAATTATCCAAGCTATCAGGTCCTCCAAGACTTTTAGGGACAATGTGATCTACCTCCAATGCTCGTACAGATGCATCTACCCCACATAACTCACACTTGTGATGCGCCTTTACCAAAACTTCATATCGGACACTTCCAGGAACTGGTCGTCGTGCATTTCGGCGATGATCCCATATATCAATATTCCTGCGTTCTATGTATTCTGAAATTTTCCGTTCACACAACCCCTTCAAATCCTCAATTTCATCTTGACTGTATAGCGCGGTTAATTCGAAGCTTTGTTTATCCGACAATGCTCTTGAGGCGATTTTGTTCCTGGCCAACACCTTTCCAACCATATTTTTTACTCGCTCTTCATAGTATTCGAGCATTGCTTCGTCGTAGCCAGCGATTTCACGGGCTATTTCTCGAATCGAAGCATTACCACCTTTGTCCAACAATGTCCATATCATGACAGGCTGGTAAATGTGTGACATTCTCATCTGTCCTTTCAAGTAATCACTTAATCGCATGGTTTCAGTCTTGGAAATACTTGTAAAGTGCTGATTCAACTGGCTGTTTAAGTTCAAATTCGAACTTAACTACTGGCAATTTTTTTTCGTTATCATCCGGCATATACTGTTGTTCAATCGAATTATCGAGTGGTAAAACATCACCTAAATAGTAAAAGTCGATACCTTCGTTATCATCCTTTTTCAAGAACAACGGCAACCTCAATCCATTGCTTCGAGCTTCAATTATTGGCTCTAGTTCACTGCTGTCTATACGTCTATTAGATCTAGACATCCATTTAAACACTGATGGGCTAATAAATTCATCTTCATAAGCAATACTGCCTTCAACATCATCCGCTTTATGATAGGTTACAAAAATTGGGCAGTTACTTTTATCCGGACTCATCCTGTAACCACCGATAGTTGTTGCATTACGATTCTTATCCCAACCCAATATTCTCAAAACATCCCTTCTAGTATACTTTTCATACAAAACGAAGTCTTGTCCATAGTATTGAACTCCCTGAATACGCTCGTTGAATTTAGCGATACTATAAGCTGAAGAATCCTTTAGATAATTATTAAAAACCCGATCACTTAAAAGCTTATGAAACTCCATAGTACGGACAAGGTTTTTCCCATCGAATTCAACTAACTGGAAACCCAATTTATCAGAAATACGTGCATCCTGCTTTTGAAATCTAATAATATCAAAGTTCAGATTGACGCAATGAAGTGAAGTCTTTATTTCAGCATCGCTTATCTCTCGTGAGAGGTGAAGCGATACCTCCTCTTTAACTGCTGATACTGATAATGACTGATTATCACATAGCAGGCTTAGTATAATAGAATCTAGGATTCGCTTTCCATCATTCACGAATTTGGAAAAATATGAAAGCACCTCTTCATGTAAGGAATTAATTGAAGCCAATTCCTCTCCTATCAATTTAGCGAATTGATATAACGAACCTGAATATTCTATAAATTGGAAAGGATCACGAGCCCCATGTTCTATGAAATCAACCATCAAAGGGCATCTCCCTATAATCTTTCGCACAACCTTGTAATCAGCTTCAAGATCTTTCTTTCGAGTAAGATTAGCAGCTGCCAACGCATCAAAAACCTGAGCCTGAGAGATTTCATCAAAATCAATTGTGCAACTACCTGGAAGTCCCTGACTCCCCCCAACTAATAGCTTACGTATGCTATCCTTGTTAAATGATGTATCACCGTATAACGCAATTGGAATTAAATAGGAGTTAGAATAGTTACCTATGAAGTCGATGACTGTTAAATATTCTTTTCCCTCAGCCTTCCTGAGACCTCTACCTAGCTGTTGAACGAAAATAATTGCTGACTGCGTTGGCCTAAGCATAATAACCTGATTGACCGAAGGAATGTCAATACCTTCATTGAATATATCAACCGTTATTATATAATCAATATTACCTTCTTCAAGTTGATCGATACTCTTTTTACGATCATCCTCCGTGGATTCCCCAGTTAAAGGAACCACTTTCAAGCCAAAATCAAAAAGACGCTTGGCTAATTCGTGAGCTTCGGCCTTTCTCGAACAAAAAATTAGTCCACGAACTTTACCCGAATCACATCGATAGAAATTAGCTTTTTCAACGATGTGCTTAACACGTTCATCAGAGACTAATTTGTTGAAATCAGAATGATCATCAATTGTCTCACCATCTACAGTAAGATCTGTAACACCATAGTAATGGAATGGCGCCAGCATTTCTTCCTCAAGTGCCTGATGCAATCTTATTTCATAGGCTATGTTATGATCGAATAATTTAAAAATATCACCTCCGTCTGTTCTTTCAGGAGTAGCTGTCATGCCCAATAAAAACTTGGGGTTAAAAAATTCTAACAGTGATTTATAAGAATTCGCCTCTGCTCTATGAGTTTCATCGATAATGATATAATCAAAGTCGTCGGGATCAAAAACCGATTCAGATATATCTCTCGCAACCGTTTGTATTGTCGCGAATAGAAAATCTCCTCTTCCTCTCTCAGCACCCGAATACAATGACATTGTCCTGTGAGGCATCAAACGCCGAAAAGTCTCTAATGATTTAAGAGCAATAGTTCTTCTATGCACAACAAAAAGAATGCGCTCAGGATTTACACGTTCAACATCAAATGCGCTCAGAAATGTTTTGCCGGTTCCGGTCGCTGAAATCAGAAGAGCTTTATTTGCACCGGATGACCTTAGACCTTCCAAATTTGCGAGGGCGGTCAACTGCATTGTATTCGGCTTCATCCTTTGATAGAAAGGAGAAGCATGATCTGAAACCTCCGCTATCTCTAATTTTTGATTAGCTAAATATCGTTTTGAGGAATGGTATAATTCGCTATATCGAACAATGAAATCTTGATCTACAGGGACAGCTCCCTTCCAATACTCGTTAAAATCCGATCGGTATTGCTTTAAAAACGCATCTTCTTCAGATAGATACCGGAGCCCAACGTTCAACTCAACATTAGTTGTAAGAGCAGTGCTTGTCAAATTGCTCGACCCGATGTAGAGCGAGTAGTTGGAATCCGATTTAGCAAACAAAAAACCCTTGGAGTGAAAGTCATTTGCGACATCCATTTTTAACTCCAAATTCGAAAATTGGAGCAAGGATTCGAGCGCGTTAGGTTGTGTGAAATGCAAATATGTTGAAGACAATATCCGCCCTTTCACTCCTTGCTGTTCAAGCTTCTTAAGCACCTCTATAATGCATGCTATTCCACTTTGAGTAATGAACGCCACGGCGATATCAAAGCTTGAACAACTGGATAATTCCTCCAAAATTGTTGTCAAGACTTTTTCGCTCCTTCCTTTATGATTAACTATTAATTCTGGGGTGTAACTCATAACAGAGGTTCTTATTCTATTTTAATGCCTCTACGATCGGTACGTCAGCAGCAGCCCAATCTAAAACATCTAAGTCAGATGGAATTAACCATTTTGATTGTAAGTGCTCTGTTAATTCAGGCTCCTTATCATTCAATATTCTGCATTTGAAAGAATGCATAATAAGTCGAAAGTCAGGATAAGAATGATCAATAGTAATAACGAATTCAAAAGGATCAACATCTATTCTCAACTCCTCTTTAAGCTCACGAATCAATGCTTCCTCTCTTGTTTCCCCCGCTTCAAGCTTACCTCCAGGGAATTCCCACTTTTTTGAGATGTACGGTTTACTACTTTCTCCACGCTGAACACAAAAGATTCTGCCTCTTTCATCTAATATAATCCCTGCTACTACTTCGATTGTCTTCACTCTTATTAATTGAATTCATAATCCAATCTCAATCTAATGAATAAAATCCGTCAAACTAAGGGTCATCAATGAGCAGTTATAATTGGATTTATAACAAGGTCTACTCCTCATAAAAATCACCTTATATTCACATGCAGACTAAATCATTACAACAACATGGCGCATATTTACCGCCAAATAGATTCTACCAAAACACTCCGAGCTGAATTAGATTCTAGGAATATAAGCATGTTCAATTCAATCCGTGAAATTGAAGATTTTAAACGCAATTACAACAGCCTTAAAGAAGACATCTTGATCCAAGCTCAGATAAACCTTCAAAAAGAAATCGCCCAGAAATCCATTAAACTAGAATCCCTAAAAGAGGACTTAAAAGAGCATGTAATCTCGTTGGAAGACGAAATCAAAAGTCAAATCCATATACTCGAAACGAAAGTCAGTGATTTAAATGAACGCCTGAAAAATGAATCTTTCTTAACAAAAGTATTCATAGCCATAAGGCGCTGGCAGAATGATTCTAAACTTAATCAATTAATCACTAATAGAGACCAAAGAATATCTAGAAGGACCGCTTCAATAGTTCAGGAGGTTGAAGGCATACAATCAGAATTAGACCAGCTGATCCAAAACAGGGTTAAGATCGCTAACGATCGCAGTAAAAACGAATTCTACGAACTTGAGAGAACCAAAAAAGCGATTGAAGAACTAAGAACGATCATTGCCGGAGCAAAGGGCGAATATGCCGTAGAACAAGAACTTAGAAAGCTGCCTAATAACTTTTACGTCATCAATGACTACAAATTGGATTTCGTTCGCCCGATCATCAACAAACAGACCGGTGAAAAAATATTCTCAATACAAATAGATCACCTTGTCGTTTCACCAGGGGGAGTATTCATACTCGAAACCAAGAATTGGAGCCAGAAATCAATCAAATCAATAAACTTAAGATCTCCAATTGAACAAATCCAACGATCAAGCTATGCACTATTTGTCTTCATGAACAAGAACATTTCCATCAATACTCACCATTGGGGATCAAAACAAATCTCACTGAAGAACATCTTAGTCATGACTGGCGCAACAACCACTCATAAATTCCAATACGTAAAAGTGAAGGAACTCAAAGAACTAAACGTCTACCTTAAGTATTTTGACGCCATTTATTCCGATAATGAAACAAAATGGCTAGCTAACACTTTGTTGGACTACTGTGACTAATGCAACACCGTTTCAATTTGTCCATCCGTTTCCCTAACTAATCACCTAAGCCCCAACTATACCGCGGAAACGATTTTTTCATCAAACAAAAATTTATTGCTAGATTGAGCTAACTAAAACATCTACCATGAACTATTACCTTAAAGTAC
>JABIUA010000173.1 GCA_018667575.1 Methanobacteriota archaeon
CGATTTGATGATGACATAAATGAACCCGCTCTTAACGTGAATGGCGATTTGGAAGTTTATCTTCCGGAAGGCAGTGAAGTTGGTCGATTAATTGGTTTGGTCGAAGAAGATTGGACCACCAACGTGATGATTATTTACATAGAATCTGGTGATGGTAATATCACTGATAAAAGAATTTTAGAACAAATAAGTTTGGTTGAAAATGTATTGAATCCATGTCTTTCATCTTTCACATGCGATTTAGATGGTGATGGTGTAAATGAGACCGAAGACGATGTTATCTATATTCTCTCACTGTCTACTGTTCTAAAGGAAGTTAATTCAAGTGCTCCTCGTGTAAGAGAAGCGATAGTAACGGAACTTGGTCAGTTGGGCTGTGCTGCAGGAGAAGAAGAGTGTACTAGTGCAACTGCGGCAGACACTCTAAATCAATTATTTGAATCAACGGATGAACAATTTGGTGGCTCGTACGAAATTCCTAGTCAAAACACAATTGACTTGGTGGTTGGCGAAATGTATGAGGATGACGGGACTTCTACTCCCGGTTTAGATAAACTGGCTCGTGATGTTTGCACTACTGGTTACGGCGATGTTAGGGCTGATAGTTACAAAAATGAATGCGGTTCTCCTGATTATATATTGGATAAAGCCATTATGGCTGTTGCCCTTTCAGATGAAATCGACGCTAAAACTTTCATTGCAGAAACTCAAGCAATGCTTGAAGAGATGGAAGAACGCGAGATTTTCTGTGATGATGAAAATGGTGATGGGATAGCGGATTCGAAACCTTGTAACTGGAAAGATGAAAATGAAGGATTGAATCTACAAATGGTTCTCACTGGCCCAGTACCTATAACAAATGCAGTTACTGAATTCTCTTTCAAATTATTCTGGGAAATTTTCCCACTTGCAATTGTACTTGTTGCCGGTGGTTTATTCGTTTTCCACTCAGATATTCTTCAAACTGGAATTACTGGAATTAGACCTATTCAAGGCATGAAGGTGGTGATTATTGCGGGTTTGCCCACCCTTTGCGCTGTATTTTGGACCTTAGGTCTGATTGGTGCAACAAATTATGAAGTCACGATGACAGTTATTATTGTTGGACCAATTCTACTTGCCTTAGGTGTGTCATACGGTCTTCACATCACTAACCGTTATGCGGAAGAGGGCGGTACAAAATCGGAAAAGATGAAAGCCTCTCTTTCTTCTACAGGTAAAGCGGTTTTCCTTTCAGCAGTGACTACTGTGATAGGTTTCATTTCACTTGTCTTCACGCCAATGGCCCCTATCCAAACAGTCGGTATTGCTCTTTCCACTGGTATTGTAATTGTATATATTTTAACCATGTTCATGGTACCAAATTTGACTTTGATTCTAGATTTACGTAAACCAAAGCACCCTCCTCTTAAGGCGTTTGAACATCTAGTCAATGTTCCAGTTAAGCATAACAAAGCAGTCATAGGTGTATTCGTTTTAGTGATTCTTATCTCAGCAACAGTTGGACAGGCTAATGTTGAAGAAAATATTGATTTGTTAGGTATGGCGCCTGAATACGAGCCTTCCGTACAAAAAATGAAACAATATAGTTCTGATTTCGACGCAGGTCAAATAGGAATGGTATTAATTCATGCAAAGGTTACTGGAGATACCAATGACCAGGATACAGGGAATGATGATCCGGCTGAGAATCTTAAACGAATAGATCAATTAGAAGCGAAGTTGAATACTGTAAATAACGCATCAGCGGTCTCTATTGTTTTCTTAATGAAGTCTACAGGAATTGCTCCTACTGTATCTGGCACTCAACTCTATCAATTCATCAATAATACTCCGTTACCAGACGATATTAAGGAGACTGCATCATTATTGCTGAATAGGGAGGTTACAGCAGACGCCTCATTTTGGGATTTACTAACACAGCCTGATAATTATGGCCTTCCTGGAACCACGCAATCACAAATTTTCTTATTGGATGTATTTTATGCATCAATTACCGATGAAACACGTGAAATTTTCATCAATAGCGAATTTGACAGAACTTTAATCTATGTTGATATGCCTTTTATCCCGGTTGCTGAAACTGCTTCTGGTGTTGAGGCTATCAATCAGCATACAGATACTTTCACCTCGGTTGATGGAGGCGGTGCTGAGCACTTGACTGGCGTTGCTGCAACTGCAATTGAAGTCAATGAATTGATCGTAGGTTCGCAATGGACATCTCTAGGATTTGCAATTATTCTCACTCTAATTACTCTGGCAGTTGTATTTAGAGATATACAATACTCATTCTGGACAACAGCACCGGTTATCGCTACAGTTGCACTGCAATGGCTTGTGATGTGGCAATTAGATGTCTCACTTTCATTGGTAACAGTCATGATAGGTTCTATTCTTGTGGGTGTCGGTGTTGACTTTTCCATACATATTTCTAATCGTATTAGGGAACTTGGTGGTGGAATTAATGCAATTAAGAGTGCAGCAATCGGTACAGGTATGTCATTATTTGAAGCTGCTATTGTTACATCTCTGGGTATGCTAACGGCCTATAAAATTCCAATTCCTGAAATTAAACCGTTCATTACAGTAATCTTAATTTTACTTTGGGTCGCAGCTGCAAGCGCACTTATTTTACTGCCAGCAATATTCGTGACTTTAGAGAAAATGGGTATTGGTTCAGTCCAGGGTACCACTGGTATGGCGAGAAAATTAGGATTGATTAAAACAAACAGGAAAGAAGTAGATGTCCTTGATGCCGCCATTGTCAAAGATGTCAAAGATGTCTGGTGAATCAATATATCCAAATGATGTCAACCACTGGCACATATATGCCCGGATATTGGTTGATGAAATCAGAGCCGCGTGTATACCCCTTTGAGCAATTAGTTTCGGATGGTTCGACCCACTGGGATGGTGTGCGAAATTATCAAGCTCGAAATATGATGAGAGACCAAATGAAAGAAGGAGATTTAGTTTTGTTTTATCACTCCAACTTCAAACCACCTCATGTTGCTGGTGTTGCTAGAGTCTCCCGTGAGGGGTATCCAGATTTCACTGCTCAAGATGTCAATTCTAAATATTTCGATCCAAAGGCTAGCCCAGAGAATCCAAGGTGGATGATGGTCGATCTTGAACCAGTTATAGGACTTGAAAATACGGTTAGCCTACAAGATATCAAGGAAAATCCAAAATGTGATGATATGTTACTCGTGAGAAAAGGGCAAAGACTTTCTGTACAACCTGTAGATGAATTTCATTTTCATACCGTACTAGAAATGGGTGGAGTAGATTATAATTCTCTTTAGGTGATTTGATGCCAGTTGACCAAATTCCAGTCTCCAAAAGAGCTTCAAGTATTGAGTATGCAATTAGAGATGTCGTGGTTCCTGCAACTGAACTAGAAAAGCAAGGCCATAAAATCTTGAAATTGAATATAGGCGACCCGATTGCCTATCCTGGCCTGCCGACTCCTAAACACATGGTAGATGCATATGTCAGTGCTTTACAGAATGGGCGTAATGGATATTCACCTTCTTATGGTCTACCAGAACTCCGTTCAGCAATAGCCCATGATGAACGAAGAAAGGGTTGGAATGCAAGTGAAAACGATGTTTATGTCTGCCATGGCGTTACCGAAGCGTTACAGATAATTTTTGCAGCCACTCTCGAGGAAGGCTCGAAGGTTTTAGCGCCTGGACCACACTACCCTCCATACATGGCATATCCACAAATGTATGGTGCTCAAACTGTCGAATACAAGTTGAAACCTGATGATGGTTGGGCTGTGGATTTTGAAGATATTGAGGATAAAATGGATGAAAATGTCAGACTATTAGTTTTGATAAATCCGAATAATCCTTGCGGTAATGTTTCAGGTAAGGATGAAATATATCGTTTGTTGTCCATTGCACGCAAATGGCCCAATTGTATGATTGTAGCAGATGAGATTTATGATGGGTTAGATTTCACTGGAAATCATATCAGTGTTGCCAGTTTATCTAATGATGTCCCAGTATTTTCTCTGAATGGTGTTTCAAAGGTCTTTTATGCCCCAGGTTGGAGAATTGGGTATCTCGCTATACATGACCCAAAAAAGAGATTAATCGATGTTAGGGATGGCATCGAAAGGCTACTCCGCTCCCGATTATGTGCCTCGACTCCAGCACAAATAGGATATTTGGCAGGACTTGACTCAGACCGTACATGGATGAAATCATATTCTGACAAAGTTGTTAGGCAAAGAGACTTGTGCGTACGCCGAATTTCTGATATTGATGGGCTTGAAGTTCAATCAGCTGGAGGTGCATTCTATATGTTTGTTAGATTAACAGATGATAAATGGTCGAATAATGACAAAGAATTCGTTCTTCAATTACTTCACGAGGAGCATGTATTGGTAGTCCATGGCAGTGGTTTTTCACCCGAACTCGGAGCAGGACATTTTAGAATAGTATTCTTGCCTGATGTCGATGTATTAGATGAAGCATTTAACAGAATTGAGAGATTTTTAATCCGCCATAGAGAAGTCTAGCAGGCGAAGTATTGATGATTGGTAACAAAGTGGGAGTTGCATGCAAGCGATGAGAAAAAGGGGTTTTGTATTCCTCATCGTCTCATTTGTCGCAATCTCATCTTTATCAATTGTCAAAGCAGAAGGCGACTCAGTGTCTCAATTCTCGATAGAACAATTATTTCCATTACTTTCGGCTATCTTGATTGCATCGATGGTATGGAGATGGTTCATTCCCAATCAATTAGCAAATCTCCAAGTTGCTTTCGAGATTGATGATGATTTGTATGAAGTTCATCGAATTACCCGTGATGTCTCAGATGCTAGAGAATTACTGAGTGAAGGTTCAGTAGGTTATGGTGTAGGGCTTTACATGATGGGAATGACTGGAATTTTAGTTTTGATTGCAGAATTCATATTTGACCCGAATTCCTTTTTCACTCCAGATTTGTATATCATAGGTTTGTTGGTATTAGTGCCTATTTTGATTTCTCCTTGGGAGACGCTCAATGCACAACTTACCAGTAAAAAGCAGAACTCAATGGCTGGAAGTGCCATCGTTAAATTTTTAAGAAGAACCTTTACTTTGATACTTCTAATTGGTTCAACTATAGCAGTACTTTACTACGGAATGCGGCAGTCAGATGATTTACTGATTGAACCGGTTTGGTTAGCAGCAGCCATGCTAGTGTTCATGTCTCCGACAATTTTTGCCTATGGGAGAATAATGGGTGCCTCTTGGAACATGCTACTGATAAATAAGTGGCGAACATCTAACGGGCGTAAAAATCCAATCGACCCTGATAAAGCAGGAATTCTGAATCGTTTATTTTCTCTAATTTTGGTAATATTCCTCCTTACTATGCCGCTCACTGCTTTGAATGGAATCGTTACTGTAATACACGTTTTGATAAACGAACCAACAAATTCGACTGAAGTATTGAACTATGGGGGAATAATTGGACATTCATTGTATGAGCGAATAGATATTATCTCAGAGATCTTATTTGAGTGGGAAATTATCAAGAGTATGCCACAATTCTTATCGCTTTACTTATCGATGAATATTGCTATTGTTGGTCTAGCCTTCATATTTGAATTAACGCGAAACTTAGTTTTGGGTGGTCAAACTTTTGGAGGAGTATTTGGAGTCACTCTTGATACACCTAGAGATATTAGGTCTGAGGTAAGTGCTCAAACTCGACAATTGAAATTTGCATTTGCTGGATTTTCAGGTTATACTGTGCTTCTACTAGTACTAGTCTGTTACAAAGAATTTGGCGCCCTAATGCCGTTCACAGATTGGATTGAATCCAAAGGCTTTGATGAGGGTATGCGCCTACTCACTACATGGATGTTCATAGCCGTTGGTCAAACCGTTTTCTTATTGACATGGTTGGTTTCAATAATCAGATATTCTTCTCTTCGTAAGTTAAGATTTGACTTGAATCCAGATGAAAGACGAGAAGGTGCGGTTAAACTGGCGGGCGGAGATTGGATGAGAACCCTCGTAGATGAAGCCGCTTTAGAGGAAAACTTAGACACGTTGATTCAATTCCAGCGTCGCTCGCTAGATGGAGATCCTTCCCTAGTACGCCATGAGAAAGCCAGAGCAAGGATGTGGGAACTTGCAATTCGGGGGCTTTGGCCTTTAGCAATTGAAGAATCTAGGAAAGTTTTAGCTCAATCTGGTGGCGATGATGATATCGCTAGAATGTTGATTGCCGTAGGTCACATGGCTTCTCGAAGACTTGATGCAGCTCGTGAAGCGCTACATGGGCTAGAGCAACCGGAAGGTTATGATGAACCAGAGTTGCTAAGTTTTGTTTGTGAATGGTTAGACCCTTGGCAAGGGAATGTCAATGAGGACGACTTCTGGGATTGGGAAAATAATTCTTGCATTGACCATATCCAGAATACTATGCAAATGATAAGGAACTGGAATCCGAAGCAGAATATGGACGTTATTCACAAGGATAGACTAACTAGAGTTGCCCAGTTATCCATGGTTTCACTCTTACGTGCTCAAAGGATGCATGATGACGCACTAGATCTTGCTTTGAAACTTGTCAGAGCAGAACCAACTGGAGTCCGTCCTAGAATTGCGTCAGCACTGTGTCTTATTGACAAAGGTGATTGGCACAGTGCAAGGTCAATAGAAAAAGAATTATTGGAAAGTGATCCACATGACCCTAGAGTATTAGCACTTTCAACCATACTTGGCCAGACGATGGACGAGGATGAATTTGAAGTTGCGCTAGTCACGGGCGAAGGTAAGAAAATGAAAAAGTGGATTAACAGTGCACCTGTGAATTCTGTTGCTGCTCTAGGGGTCAAGGGTGGCATGGATGAAGCCATTAATGCCAATGTTCTAATCACTGCACATGAAGCAACTAGACGTTCGATGCCACCAAGATATTCATCCGGTCGACTGACATTAATTGCTAACATCTTAATTTTAATTCCACTCTGGATTCTCATTGGGATTTATGTGGCTTCGATAAGGGCAGAAATACAAGGTTTTGCGGTCACCAGTACACTCCTATTACTTCACTACTCATCAAGAAAGTTACTTATGCAACAAAGAAGACAAATACGTCACCGTGACCAAAAAGCGATGGTTGCTTATGCCAAGAGAATGAAGAGATTTAAGGTATCTCCAGACCGTTCCAACCTACCAGTTGGTACACACTTATTGCTTTCTGGAATTTTAGTTTCTGTTAATGGAGTTGTGTTGGATATTGGAGTACCTGCATGGCTTACTGAACATCTTCCTAAAGATTCAGATAAGACCATCAGGGCCAGACTGAAAAGAAGGAGTAAGAAGATTTCAAAATCAAGGCCACCTAGGCTTCAGCCTCTTGGTGAAGGATGGTGGTTGAAGAGGCCGAAGGAAGAAGGTTCAGACACTCCAGCGCTGGAGAGGTTAATTGGCCCAGTTGCATATAGAGGTCGACCATCCTATATCGATAGGAAATCTGGAAAGAATATGCGTCCTACTGGAATGGTTAGAACATCTCCTAGACCGGCGCATTCGGTGGATTTAGGTTCCAGAGGAATTCCAACTAATACTCGCAAGTCGGAAAGACGCTCTAAATTACCTCAAAATAGGCCAAACGTTAGAGTCGGTAATTCAAAAAATTTACCAAGTAATAGTGGAAAAAAGAGAAGACCGCCGAAGTGAATTGAATCAATGTATTCAAAGACCGTATGCGCTGACGCTAATTTATGAGCAGAGAGAATGGTTCATGGAGTCCTAGCGAGTCGACCTTTGGCAAAGCTAAGCAGGTACTTGATGCAACAGCATCAAGTGGTGACTTATACCGTAACGGGCTTGGAATGATTGCTTCAGAAAATATAGTTTCACCTATGGTGCAAAAAATAGTTGCTAGTGATTTACATGGAAGATATGCTGAAGGACTCCCTGGCAGAAGATATTACCAAGGTTGCGACGATTTTGATACAATAGAGAGTCTTGGTATTGATTTGGCCAAGTCAGTTTTCAATGCTCCCTTTGCTAACATTCAGTCAACTTCTGGTACTGTCTCAAACATCGCAGCCCTGAAAGCATTGGCCAAACCTGGTGACAAGATAACTGCTGTATCAACTGCAGATGGTGGTCATATTTCTCATGCTAGAATGGGTGCGGTTGGTCTTAGAGACCTTGACCTTTCGACTTATCCTTGGGATGAAGAACGTATGGAGCCAGACATTGATGGCGCTTGTGCTCTAATAAGAGAACTAGAACCCAAAGTCTCGTTGATTGGTCAGTCTGTATTTTTATTCCCAACTCCACTTAGAGAGATAGCAGATGCTGCTCATGAAGTTGGCTCGACTGTTATGTACGATGGTGCCCACGTACTGGGGCTCATCGCTGGAGGAGTGTTTCAAGATCCACTGCGTGAAGGTGCTGATGTAATGACTGGTTCTTCGCACAAGACTTTCCCTGGCCCTCAAGGTGGATTTTTACTTTCATCGAGTGAAGATGAGAAAATGCATAAGCGTTTGAATAATGCTATATTCCCCGGTGTTTGTTCTTCTTACCACCTACACCATGTTGCAGGAAAGGTTGTGGCGTTGGCCGAATTTGAAGAATACGGTCAAGCATATGCTCAAGACATCGTCAAAAATGCTCAATCATTTGCCCAAGCATTGGCTGCAGAAGGATTTGACGTACTGGCAGAAAGCCGAAACTACACAGCATCTCATCAGGTACTGACTCGTCACGGAGGAACTGACTCAGGAGCGGGTGCAAAAGCCGCTGATTCACTAGAAAAGGCTGGGATAATCACAAACATGAATATGCTTCCTGGTGATACAAAGGCACTTTCACCGTCAGGACTGAGGCTTGGGGTCCAAGAATTGACTAGAGTTGGAATGGGCACAAATGAGATGCAAGAAGTCGCCGCTCTCTATGCTAGGGTTTTGCTTCATAATGAAAATCCTTCAGCGGTTAAAAAAGATGTTCAAACACTGAAATCTGATTTCCAAATAATTCGATATTGTTTCAATGAGTCCCAAGTGTCGGGATACCCGTTGTAGGTTTTCAAGATGCCATTAATCGATTCAGGTGAATCATTGGTGGATTTTGAACTGACTTCAGAATTCAGAGATTTTTTTTCGATGAGCGATAATGGTCAAATTTTCGATTTTACTGGTCGTAATTGGATGATTTGGAGTTTTTCTGAACTCGAACGTTGGTGGGGTATTTTTGAATCAGTACTTGCTGTCCCATTCGGAAGGAAATTGTTCAACAGTTGTTGTGATGAAGAGGAGTTTCATATTCATTCAGATGAAATTATTAGTTCGGGATGGTTCAAAAAATCTCGAAATAAGAAAAAACTCAGCCATCGCTGGAATCTGTTTGGTTGGGGACTGATTGATATTGGTTCGCGTAAAGTAACAACTCATCTCCCTTCTAGTGTCGCAGCAGGACTTGCTGTGGCAGGATTCGAGAGTTTCGATAAAATAAGGTATAAGTCTGAATGGAAACAGATTAATCAAACAGAAATCTTACTAGAATTGAATATTGATATTAACGATTTACCTATCGCTAAGAAACACTCCCATTTGCCATGGTTGGGGTCTCGAACTTTTTTGGCTAACAATGAAGTTCCCCATGAACTAGAATCAAGGGAATTAGGTTGGTCTATCGAAGGCGAATCGATGGTAATTTTACCTGTATCCCTTTTTTCTAGACTATTTTATTCAACACTTGGAACAAAGTCATCACTCGGTCCAGAAATTTTAGATTCATGGGAGATACTGGGCATCGAAGGAAAATACGTAAAGCCTCTCATTTTCGCATCCTACTCCACTTATCAATTATTTATTAACTCTGATAAACATGTTTTTGCAGAATCAGTTGAATCTTGGATTAGTGTAATCTCGCATTACTGCGGGCAATGGGGCTGGGGAGATGCGATTGATTTAACAGTGGGACTAGATTCCAGTTCGATAAAAATCAATTGTAAACAGAATGAAATGTTACCATTTTTTATTGGCCATGTAATGGGTATTTGGGAGCGTTCAAATGGTCGAAAACCGAGAGTTTCTTTGTTATTTACGGAAGATGATGTTGAAATTTCGATTGAATCATTGCTCAAATATATTTGAAAAACTTTGTACAGTCAGTACTCAATAATGGTTAAGGTCTATAACCGAAGCATTGCGTCGTTTACTTTGCGGTAGTTACGCGGGTGTTTAAAATGGCTATAAATCACAATCAAATGGCATATGTTGCAATTGTTTCAACACTAATTTTCGGCTCACTTTTTGTTGGGTTTACTGGCTATCTACAAACCAGTGAATCTTTAGGTAATTTCGATAGTGCTTCTGAAGAAGATATTCAAGGTGAGGGAAGCGTTTCTAGTGAAGCATTAGACTCGGATTCAGATGGATTGGCTGATACCTTAGAGGAAACTCAATTCGGTACAGACCCTCTGGACCCCGACACTGATGGTGATGGTATGAGTGATGGTTGGGAAGTTGAACATGGACTCAATCCATTAGACAATGGAGAAGCCGACCCACTTGTACAAGACCCAGGTGAAGCAGATACCGGTGATGCAACCCAAGAAAATGAGACTGACTCTTGGCCAGATCCTAATCAAGGTCCTAACGGTGACCCAGATAATGATGGTCTGACAAATCAAGTTGAACAGAATTTATCTACTGACCCACAAAGATCTGATACAGACAACGATGGGTTGAACGACCGTTGGGAATCACTTCACACAATAACCATAGAAGTTACTGGAGGAAATATCACTCTATTCGATCCTCTTAGCGGTAACTGGGATTGTCAATTGCTAACGACTGAATTGGAATTGGCTTTGACAGAGAAATTCAATACCGATGACTTCACTCCAACTTGGCAAGAATTAGGAAATTCTGTTGGTTCACATTCATGTGATTCAGTTCTTGATTCGGACTCGGATGGATTATCCAATTTCCAAGAAGAGATTTATGGGACAAATCCACTTCTCAAAGATTCAGACTTTGACTTATTGAATGATATTGATGAAGTTTCCAATGTCGAGATTAACAATCTGATGATTGGCACAGGTGATAAATGCAATGAAGACTTGGAAAATGCAATTACACGTGATGCTCCATTCATGATGATGAACGCTAGTTGGTTTTATCTCGATGACGATGGAGATGGATTGCTAAACGGGCCTTCAGATTGGGATACAGACGGAGATGGTATGCCAGATGGTTTTGAATATTGCTATTCACACCTTGTTGACTCTCCAAGCGGTAATTTCTCTGAACTACTAGACCCAAGCGACCCAACTGATGGTTTTGATGATTGGGATAATGACGACCTAAATAATTTAGAGGAATATCAATCTGCTAATATCTTTGGTCCTAAGAATTTCACATCTCCTTGGTCAATGGATACTGATGATGACAGTATGCCTGATGGATGGGAGACTACCAATGGTCTGAATCCACGTGATGGTGACAATGGTAAATTAGACCCTGATAAGGATGGATGGGATAGAGATGGCGACGGAGCAGTAACTTACGATGATTTGGTTCTAGATACTAGAGTTGCTGAGATTTATGTTGAAATTGACGAAGCAGTTCAAGAGAATCAAACAGTTGCTAGAGGTGTAATAACTCTCGCCGGAGGAAATACCGAATTTGTATACCTAAAGGCTAAATCTGAAGGTTTTGTTTACTCTATTTTTGTTCAGGAAGACCAAATCATTACTTCACGTCTAACCTCGTGGATGGAAATAGTTGAACAGGATGAAATGTTTACGAACGAAGACGAGTATGAAGCTAGATACCAAGGTAATGAGCCATTTTTGGATGGCACTAACATACCAAGCCCGATTATCGGCCGTTCTACCGACCCGATGAATCCAGATACTGATGGCGATGGTTTGAAAGATGGTATTGAAGTATTTGGCTGGGACATTTTAGTTGTAAACCGTGGTGTCGAATTGACACATGTAGTTTCAGACCCGGGATTATTTGATACCGATGAAGATGGATTATCAGATTTCACCGAGTACTCTTCACTTTGTGATAGTGGTTCGAATGCATCTAATCCTGACACTGATGGTGATGGTTTGAGTGATCAGTTCGAAGCTACAGGTGGCGGCGGAACTCTTGTATGGCCACTAACTGGTGGTGGAGAGGCTTACACTACTAATGCATGTATGTTTGACACTGATAACGATGGACTTGAAGACGGTGAAGAGGTAATTGCTGGTAAAGATCAATTCCTTACCCACGCTAACAATTCAGATACAGATGGTGATGGCTTGAAAGATGGTAGTGAAGTATTGTTTATTCCTAGACCATTCCAAGAACAAACTCATCCTCTACTAAATGATACAGACTTTGATGGAATGCTAGATGGTTGGGAAATGCAAGTGAAATCTCAAGAAGATAGTACTAACTCACACAGTCTTTGGGTTGCCACTTCTTCTTGGAATCTACCTAATTGTGAAGATACTGGTGGTAATTCATGTACTAAAGAAGCGGGAGGATATGTATGGCAAAACACTCTTGGTGGATTTGTACAGCAGAAGAAGTTCGATATTCATGAAATGAATTTGACGGGATTCAATGTACCAACAAACCCATTGTGTGATGGATGTAATGGACGTTGGGCTCTAGACCCTTCGAATGAATCTTATGTCAGTAAATTATCTGACAATGTATATGATATTGATAATGATTCATTGATGAATAGTGCTGAAGCCCCTGATAAGTGGAATACTAACCCAGTTGACCGTGACTCAGATGGAGATATGTTATTCGATGGCTGGGAAGTAAAATATTCTCAGTATGCCATTGAAAGTGGACTTGTGGACAATGGGACACTTGAAGCAAACGGTGCGAGAGGTGTTCTTGACCCATCGATGTATGACAGTGACTTAGATGGTATCTCTGATGGTATGGAAGACCCTGATAACGATGGTCTTAACCAATCCGGATTAATTAAGCGATATTGCCCTGGATACAACGACTCTACTAATTCAGAATGCCACATAGACCCCGATACCCCAGATGGTAAGAAGTTCTACGATAACTTAGCAAACTACACAAATTTTGAAGAAATGGAAAACAATACAAATCCTGTTTCAAATGATACTGATGGTGACCAATGGACTGACGGTCCAGAAGTTTACTTCCAAGACCATGACGAAGATGGAATGGCCACAGGGTGGGAATATCACTTCTCTTTCGATCCTTTCGATTCAGCCGATAGAATGTTCGATACAGATGGAGATGGACACGTTAACTACTGTGAATACAAGTGGGATACAAATCCAAGAGATCCGAACAGTTTCCCTGGTCAGGGTGAATTGTGCGACCCATTCGCATGAACCTAATCAGGCGCATGTAGTGCCAAACTTGATGAAACAAAGGGGAAACAGGACTTCATGGCGAGGAGTTTAGTTGGTGCTACGCTTCTAATTTCCTTTTTACTACTTGCCGGAAATCTTGCTTTAATCTCTGGAGCAACGGAAACTGACACAAATTATCCTAAATCCATTGATTTTGAAAATACTGATGGTATTAATTTCGTGGAGACTCTAAACCTCAATGGTTCTATGAACTTTGATGGATACAATCACTCATGGAAAATATTTGATTTATTTGATTTAGGCTCTAGTGATGAACCGGAATTATTACTTTCTGGACAGTATTTAGATTCTATTGTACCAAACGATGCGGGAATATGGGAATGGAATTTAGTTGTTAATATTTCTAGTCTCAATTGTACTTGTAGCGTAGTTGTCTCATCATCTTCCAATGGTACAATGGGGCAAGAAGAAGCGTATAGTTCAAGTTTAATCGTCTACTTGGGAGAATCGGGGCATCATCCATACATTCTGTATGAAAGTATTTCCAATTTAAAAATAGACCAAACAAATTATCTAGTTACTTTCACTGTAATTACCCCTCAAGAAGCTTTAGATGAACTTGCTATTTCGACCAATCAAGGCTTTATTCTAGATTCGAATTATTGCCAAGCACCTTCAAATGTTTGTTTAGATAATACAATGATTGCTAACCTAAATTACACCTACATAGGAGACAAACTAACTATCAGCATCGACCAAGATGCATTATTAATAAATGATGGTTTTTGGATGTTTGATTTCTCACTCAAAGACCAATTTCTCAGAGAATCAAACACAGTTTACTCTACATTAGTATTGGATGACACCCCGCCTAGTGTTAGTCTCACTATTAATTCAGATATCCAAGAATCTGAATCATTTCTAGTATACGCATATGTCGATGATTTCTTCATTGGTTCTCAGTTGTCCCTTACGTGGACTATTACTGACCCTAGTGGCAATAGTAGGGGGCTACTTGAACAGGAGGCCTATCACAATTCAACTATTGAACTAGTATTGGACGAGTCTGGATATTGGGATATACAAATATTGGTACGTGATTCTGCTAATTTCATCGTTGTTGAGAATCTAACTGTAAGAGTTGAAAATATAATTCCTATTATTGATTTAGATCTTAATGGCCTATCAGTCTCTCAAGGAGATGAGTTATTCGTTACAGGTGGCTCACCTTGGTCACTGAATGCTTCAGATAGTTTTGATACTACCAATGACATTGGAACACTACATTTTGAGTGGTATATGGATGGAGTGAAGTTAGACATATCGAGTCACACTCTTTCTAGCAATGATATTCAAATTGAAGGTACTAGCGAAATTAGTCTTGTAATCTCAGATGATGATTCTGCCTCCGATAGTCTATCATTTACACTTTCAGTCAATCAAGTCAATCAAGATCAGTCATCATCAAAAACAATAATCATAGTTGGTTCTGGTTTTTTTGTGATTGCATTAGTTGTTGGTTTAATTGTGTACTCGCGTAGAGATACATCTACAATCGAGGTCCACAAATGGAACTCAAAGAACTGATTATTACTCATTCTAAAGGAATTATTCAAGAGTAATGGAGTTTTGGTTGTATTATGTTCGATGCTGCTATGAGTCTGGTTGGTTCCGCCCCTGACCCAATCTCCATTGATGAATTTCGCTCAAGACAAAGTAGACTCTTATCTCAAATAGGTAACGATGAGATAGTTATTCTATGTTCATCTCCCGAAACCATACACTCTAATGACGTTCATCATCCATACCGTTCTCAGAGTGATATGATATACCTCACTGGCTGGTATGAACCAGAATCCGTAATGTTGGCAGAATACATTGATAGTGAGTGGATTATCACTCTTTTTGTCCAACCTAAAGATACATTGAAAGAAATTTGGGAAGGAAGAAGACCTGGTGTTGAAGGAGCACTTTCGAAATGGGCGGTAGACAGTGCCTATTCAATCGATGAACTGAGTGATAAATTAGGTGAAGCAATCAATAATTGCTCTAAGGTTTACCATCAAATGGGTGTCAGAACAGATATCGATTCAATTGTTTCCGATGCAATACAACTCAGAGGTAGAGCCAGACAAATGAATGGCACCGGTCCTGTTGGAGTTGAAGACCCAAGTTCAAAGATTGCAGAATTACGATTACGTAAGTCATCTGCGGAAATTGAGCAGATGAGACATGCTTGTTTTGTATCAAGTATAGCTCACGAAGCAGCAATGCGTTCTTCGATGAGTGGTCGTACTGAAAACCAGATACAAGCCATTATTGAGGGCTTTTTCGTCTTTGCCGGAACTTCAGGGTGGGCATATCCTTCAATTGTTGGTTGCGGTGAAAATGCTACGATCCTACATTACAAAGAGAATGACTCAGTATGTGGTGATGATGAAATTATACTAATTGACGCAGGTTCAGAGTTCCGCGGTTATGCCTCGGATATCACTCGTTCATGGCCGATAAGTGGTAAGTTTACAGAACCTCAAAGAGAACTTTACCAATTAGTTTTAGATTCCCAAGAAGCGGCAATTGCAGAATGTCGAGTTGGTAATCCATTCAATGCTCCACATGAGGCTGCTAAGCGAGTACTAGCTGAAGGATTGATTAAATTAGGAGTTATTACGCAGAGTCTTGAGGATTCACTAGATCACGATAATGGTCAGTTGAGAGACTGGTACATGCATAATACTAGCCATTGGATCGGCCTCGATGTCCATGATGTTGGAATCTACAAGCCAAATGGTGAACCAAGATTATTCGAATCTGGAATGTGTTTGACAGTAGAACCTGGGCTTTATTTTGGTTCATGGCGCCCAGATGTCGACTGTCCTGAAAGATATTCAAATATTGGAATCAGGATAGAGGATGATGTACTTATTACTGATAATGGCCCTGAAGTTCTAACTTCAGCATGCCCAAAAACGATTGCTGATATAGAATCAATTGTAGGAAAGTCTTTCTGAAGGTGTTACAATGAAGTGGCAGGATATTCTCGAACGGCAAGGGTCTTGGACCAAGGATAGTTCAGATAGTTTCAGACTTTCAAGTGAAGATGCGATTGAGTTGTATCAAAATGCTCCCCTTCATGAGTTGATGCAAGCAGCACATCAACGAAGATTATCGATGAATAATTCTAATATTGTCACATTCTTGGTTGATCGTAATATCAATTATACCAATGTCTGTACTATCAATTGTCAATTTTGTTCATTTTATCGCCCACCTGGTCATGAAGAAACTTACACACAAACCTTTGAACAGATATCTCACCGAATAACTGAGTTGGAATCGATTGGTGGTTCAAGAATTCTGATGCAAGGTGGCGTAAATCCAGAAATTCAATTTGAATGGTATGAAGATTTAATCAAATATTTACGACTTAACCATCCAACAATTGATCTTGATTGTTTTAGTCCAATAGAAATCGAAGGTATTTCTGAGGTCAGTGGCCTGACTACATTGGATGTATTAACTCGTCTAAAGAAATGTGGCATGCATGGATTACCTGGTGGCGGTGCAGAGATGCTTGTAGATGATGTTAGAAATGATATTTCTCCTAAGAAAGGTGCTCCGGATAATTGGCTTAAAATTATGGAAGAGGCACAATCACTTGGTTTGACTACCAGTGCGACAAATGTATTCGGTTTTGGAGAAACCATTAGTGATAGAGTTGAGCACTTAAGCAGAATTAGAGATTTACAAGATAGTTCACTATCAAAATACAATATTGGCTTTACCTCGTTTATTGCTTGGCCTGTTCAATTAGAATCCAATACATTTGGAAAAAGAAATCGTGGTGCCAATAAACACACATTAGGTGCAGGACCAACAGAGTATTTACGACATGTCGCTGTCTCAAGATTATTCTTAGATTCAATAGACCATATTCAGGCATCATGGCCTACAATGGGCGTAGAAATAGCACAAATGGCACTCTTGTGCGGTGCTGATGATGCAGGTTCAACAATGATGGAGGAAAACGTTGTTTCTGCTTCTGGAACTTCAAAAATCAGTGCTAGTGAAGTAGAATTACAGAATACTATCATTCGTGCAGGATTTAGTCCACAACGAAGAGATAGTGATTATCAATATTTAGGCACAGAAATAAATGAAAAACTGATTAGAAATCTCCCTTCACCTATTCCATTACAGTAATTCATTGATAATATACAATCCATATTTCTGCATGTATGTTTCGATTTCCATTGCCTACGCCATCCGATGGAGAATATTCTTGACCATTGAATAATCCTTCATAATGTAAATTATTAACTCCAATACCAGACATATCAGACCATGATGAAATATCAAATCTCCATTGTTTAACATCTTGACCAGGGCACCATCCTGCTCTACCATACGGCCATGAACCGTATTGGTTGGCAACAACACCTTCACTAACAAGTTGCTTACATCCATCATTTGAATTTGCAATCGGATGTAGTTCAGCAGTCGAATAACCATTCATCGAGTAATGATGCTCATGATTACAGAATTCGGCACAATTTTGATTGTCTTGATTGAAGCCATGGCCAGTGATTGTAGCAACGATTTCTACTCGGGTAGTTCCAGAAGGAACTGTGAAATTGAATTGCCTGTCGTATTTAGATTCGTCATTATATGTTCCATCAAATTCTCCTCCTGAGAATGCAAACTCTCCACTATCTGCAATATCACCCTCCCCCCAGTTACTTAGTAGGAACGAAATAGTCAAGCTTCCACGATTCGCCCCTCCATAGCGAAACTGTCGTTCTTCATTATCTTCAATCATGAATAAATAAGGTGTCAAATCGGTTAACCATCTACCTTCACGGCCGTATGTCGTAATCCAGCGTACATACTCAGTTCCACAACTATTCACGTTCACAGGGTCACAAATATACAAGTTCGCTTCAAAATCCCATTCATAACAACCACCTTCGCTTCCATCGGCTTTCCCATAGCGATTACTTCTTTCATCACATGCATGCTCATGGTAAATCTCCAATGTATCATATGAAGACAGATTGGAAGGGAATGTGACGTTTCTTTTCGAAGAGTAACCTCCTTGCCAACCGCCTTGGTGATATTCAAAGTCCATCATAGTGATTATCTCAATACCAGGGTCTTGAAGTCTAATCTCTACAGGGAATTCAGCATTCCATTGTTGAGGTTCAAATGCCAAATGCAATGGTGCGATAGCACCGGACGGATACGAAGACAGAGAGCCTGATTCTCGTGCCATTTGGAATCTATCAATTCCCATGTACAACGGGTTATTAATAGAACTAATCATATCGCCAAGGCCACCAGTAATGCTACTTGCACGTTGGTCAATATAGTGAATTCTATCATTCCATTTTGTTTCTTCAGATGGGTTTAGGGAATTCTCTACAGCCGTTCTTCTGTCTATAACATCACTGTGATAACTTGTATCAAAGGAACCATAGAATAGATGTGTATTATCTGGTAAATTTCTTATCAAAGTACCAGGGTTTTGACCCCATACATTTGTATTTGAACTTCCGCTGGAACTTGTATATTTGAATAAGAATAAGTATACGTCTTTTCCTGTCCAAACTTCATCAAAGTAGAATGTTGACCCGAGTGTGGGTACTGTGAAATCTGGAACTATTTGCATTGGACCATTTAGACTATTTGATACGGTCCAGGGAATGGGTAGTTGAACTACCGTACATCCGATATTGTCAACAGTCCATCGAACAGGGGTATTGGGACATGAATCAACATTGGCAAAAACTCCATCATCATCCAAATCAGAGCAACCAATATTATTCACGACAAGACCAGTTGGAGTACCTTCACATTCGTCCAGTAAATCATTAATTCCATCTTCATCAGAATCTCTCTGAAATGCAGCACAACCAAGTTCATCAATATCAAAAGAGTTTGCAGGTGTTTGAGGGCATTGGTCAAGTATATCTCCAGTCATATTGTAGTCATTTACCCCATCATTGTCATCGTCATCATCTTCATAAGCATCGTGACATCCATCTTGGTCAAAATCAGTAATCGAGTCTGCAATCCACATCTGTTCTCCTAGCGGGCATGAATCATTGATATCATCATAGTCGTCTTGGTCGTCGTTGGAATCTTCAACAAAATCATGGCATCCATCACGATCCCAATCATTGTTAAGTGTTGAAATCCACCCGAGGTGACCCTTTGGACAAAGGTCGGTATTATCTATTACACTATCATCATCATCATCATTATCCTCATCTAAATCATGACATCCATCCATGTCATAGTCAGAAGATTGTTCACTAATCCAGCCAACAACAGATAGGCACCAATCTTGGTAATCATTTACTCCATCATTATCATCATCAAGATCTTCAGTTATATCTCTGCAACCATCAGAATCATAATCAGTATTTATATTGGAAGTCCAAGAATTTTCTTCTCCATCATTGCATCTATCTAATTCATCATTTATCCCGTCTCTATCTGAATCCATTTCAGAAATCATGAAAATCAATGAAATATTTTGGTGACTGGACAGTGTAGACCAAACACCGCATCTGGCTATGACTTCAATGATATTTTCTTGTGAGTTTGATGCATCAATTATAGCACTCCATTGCCCACTGAGTTGCAAGGATATTGGGAATTGTTGATATGTATCGTAATTGAAAACCATTGAACATGATTCGATAGATGAATGTTTCAATGTACCTTGTAGCAATATCATCTCGGGATTTTCTACTATCATTGCAGTCGGAACAACGATAATTGCTGGATACTCAGTAGGTGGTAGAATTTCTATGATATGGGTTAAATTCCCGCCTTGAACCAGGTATTCCCGATTTATGTCTCCTGCTTCCAAATTAATTTTAACTGTATAATTGCCAATCATTTTTGGCTCAAAATATAAGCTACCAGAATCAAATCCTCTTGACCATGATAAATCACTCACTACATTACCATTAGGGTCCAAGACAGTTGGTATACCAATCCATGAATCAGGTGTACTAGAGTTTACAATAATCGAAAAACTAACTACTTCATCCATATTTGAAAAGTCGACTGCTTCAGCCCAACTGGCACTGATTAACAGTAGTGGTTTTTCCACAACATCATCATCTGAACCATCCGAATCTGGACTAGTACATCCTGATAATGTCATCAACAAAATTAGCAATATTGCGGTTGGCTTTGTCATGTCCATGGTACATGCAATATTTTGAATCAAATCAATGTATTGCCGAAGGATGATTGGTTTCAGTTCTACCTGAATTGACGGATGCCTTGACAGAACTCTTGGTCTTTTGATGGAGGACATTGAGAGGTTCTACCCACATCAATGAACGTCCACTTTCTCTCTGAATGACAATTACAAGTTCCCAATGCACCCGAATTAGTGGCGAAAATATAGTTCCAGGCCAAATACCGCTCGGTGGCTTCAAAGTGACTTTGCTACCATTAAGCACTGTCTTTTCAGATTGCTCCATTATTCGCATTGGACGTATGAAAAGTCCACCTTTGACATCGTTGGATTCCATTGGTGATTCTTCACCACCTCCAGTACCATCATCTAAATTGACATGCCAATGATGTGGTAATACAGTAGTAAGACCTGGCGGGGGTTGTTGATCTGTTTTTTTACCGAATGCAGTCATCAATGACTCTCTGCTAGGAGGTAAAACTCCAACTCTCCACAAAACCTCGATATCATTCCATTTATCGCTACGTTTTGGAAAGTTTATGTCTAGTTCGATATCTTCGTTTGCTATTGGATTAGATTTTAGTTTTATTACGGGACTTTTTGGAGAATCAAGTAAAAATGTTCTTTGTTTTACTAAATCAGATAGATTCGCTAATACTCTAAGGATAATCGGTGCAAATAGAATCGGCATTACAAATACTGCCAGTAATGGATAATCTAGTAGGCCAAATCTTACTCGTCCTGTACCAAAGCCACCTAGTCCCCAAATCTCGAGAACAGGTTGTAAAAACAAGTAGCCTAATGATATGAGGAGAATTACAACAGCCCAATTGAGAAATTTTCTAATCGCAGCATGAACCGGATTAGGAGACAAATACCACCCTGTTCTTTGTTTGTCAATAATTGAGTCCTCGGTTATGGGATGAATTATCTTTTCATTGAAATCAATATCTTTCTCAATGATTGCCCCATCATATAGATATCTTTTTTCAACTAGCCATGAGTCTTCATTACCTACTGTGAATGGTGCATTTAACTTACCTAAGTATTCTAATGCTTCTTCTTTAGAGGCATCATCAAGTAATGTCTTCTTACTATTTGCTAGTGGTAATAATGCAGGCTTGAATCTATATGATTCAAACGGTGGATATCTAATCCTTTCTTCGACAACTAGTTTAGGAATAATATCACCTTATGTAAAAATTAACTTTGCACCAGCCTTTAATGCTAACTTCCTAAATGCTGGTACTTTTTTCAACAAAGCCATTCCAAGCGGTACTGGCTTTTCAATATCGCCAACTTTATTGATTAACTCAACAATTTCAGGCTTGGTAAAAGAGTTGAAATGATTATCGAGAACTTCGTCTGAGCAATCACTCACGAGCAAGTTACGAAGTGCTCTGGCACGGTTTTGTTCTTTTCGCATCTTCGAAAAATGCTTATTGCAAATTTTATGAAGAGATTTTTTATCTAATCGGTTTTGATTTAATGCCTCTGATAGTGGTTCAATAATTCCAGAAATTTGTTCAAAAGCAGGCCCTATTCCCCCTCCAGTGGTTGGTTTAGCCATACCTGCTGCATCTCCGATCAGTATTACTCGGTCCTTGTAAGGAGTCTTTACCATGCCACTTGGAACAGGACCACAATATCTTGCAGTTTCTGTGACATTGCTGAACCTATCTTTCCACAATGGATGTTCTAGTAAATTATCATAACATTGTTCGATACTTCTTCCATTAAGACGTTCAGCAGTAGACCATAAACCGATTCTATTCGTTTTGTTACCCGAAGGGATAACCCAAGCAAAAAATCCAGGTGCGATTTCTGAACCACTGAACATTTCTAGCCATCTCTCGCGGTTTTCATAACCTACAACTTCAGCCTGAAAACCAATCATTAATTCCTTTGGACGACCCATTTTGAAGTGCCTTCTAGTCCAACTATGAGCGCCATCACAACCGATTAGTAGTGAGGCGCTTATTTCTTGAATATCTTCACCTTTTTGAACAGTCAAAACCACTTTGTCTACCTTAACTTCTGAATTCAAAGGCTTACTATTTAGCCAAATACTGGAACCTGCTTCAAGTGCCTGCTTGACGACTCCTTGGTCGAAAATCTTTCTACACACTACATACGTTCTGATTTTATCTTCTGTCCCAACTGGTACTAATGTGCCACTTGGGCCATGAATTAGTGCACCATCAATTTCTTCAAGAACCGAATGAAATAGACCAACTTCTTTCATTGCATTTGGAGTTACAAGTCCAGCGCACTGAAATGGACGACCAATTTCATCATGTTCTTCTAGCATTAACACACTGTGTCCTCGCTCCGAAAAGTGAGTTGCTACGCGTCCCCCTGCAGGTCCCGCGCCGATTATGACAACATCCCAATGTTGATGTCCCATGATTGGAACGTAAACCCCATGAACATCAACCTTCGCCTTAGAAAATAGCTAAAACATCGTTTTTGAATGATTATTTTTTAGCGAATCGGTAACCAACAGATTGATTTTTCTTGAGATATAATACTGCAGAAAAATTATTCCCCGATTTTTTGGCTACCAAATCATCGAATGGTCCAACCTCGCCTTTTTCAATCAATGTTTTAGCTTCCTCTCTTGTGATAACACGCTTGGATATCTCTCTGGATATTTGTATTGAGCAATCAGTACCTACAGTTGCAGGTTGATAGAATGATTCGGTTTCAATAATTTCAACTTTGGTTTTGGGACAAATAGCTACAATACCTTCAACGACATCAAATTTACGAGCATCTGCTGCAGCCTCACGAGGGGGGAATTCAAACTTGACACGGTTTTTATCGAGAACTAAGAAAGCGTTGAACGGCCTTCCCTTCTTTGAAGTGAAATTCTCCAATAGAGTAGATTTACCTTGAGTCAAAATTTCTTTCGCTTCTTCCTTTGTAATATCTCTCTTACACATTTGATGCGATAAACCTCTAAATCCACAGTCCTCACTATCGCAAGCATACATGGTTGAATTAATTCTAATTGTTCCGTGAGTACAAACAGGACATCCACATAATTCCTCATCACTATCACTGGATTTTGCTTCTCCACCATTTTTTGAGGTAACTTTACCATCTTCGGATATAGAAACTGAATTTACATATGGTTCCCCATTTCTCCCAAAGAAACCATGAAGATCATCAATTTCTTTTGTATCCATCAATCTAGATGCAGTGTCACGGTCAAACCATCTTCCACTAGTGTCTTTCCAAAATACAAACGAACAACCTTCATCGCGACCTTGATTATCTGAGCAAATATATGATAGAGCGGTCTCTTTTACCTCTGAATTGCACTTTGGGCATGGTCCGATAGGTGCATCATCTTGGTATAGTAAAGATCTATCATGGTCACGTATTTTCTCAACAAGCGATGTTGTTTTTTCTATAATATTATCCATGAATTCTTTTTTCGAAGTATTTCCCTTTTGAACCTCGATGAGTGATGCTTCCATCTCTCCAGTTAATTCTGCTGAAGTAATCCACTCGACAGGAATTCTTCTAAGAATCTCAATTATTCTAATTCCATGCGGGGTTGCAGAAATTGTTCCAGCCTTTGCACGTCTAATATAATCTCTATCAATCAATTTTTCAATAGTTTCAGCTCTGGTTGCAGGAGTTCCAAGACCCTTCTCCTTCATGGCCTCTGCCATCTCTTCACTCTCGAGTTTTCTACCTGCATGTTCCATTAATCGAAGTAATCCTGCTTCTTTCAAACGACCTTTTGGTTTTGACTTCTCTTCCCTGAATTCATAGTTAGTCATCTTTCCATCACATGGGTTGCTAGACAAGTTACCCCACCCTTCTGGTGCGTCTGACTTTTTTGGCTGGACTTCTCTCCATCCCGGTGTTTTGATGGTTCTTACTTCTTTGAAAAAGGATTCATTATCTATTTTGGCTTCTCTCTTAGCAACATTCCATACTGCTTCAGGATACCACGAAGCGAGGAAGTTTCTTGTTATCAAATCGTAGAGTTTTTTGTGGTCATCACTCATCTGTGTGTCAGGAATTTTACCTGTTGGAATAATGGCATAGTGGTCGCTAACTTTTGCATCGTTATAATTTCGTTTTGCATTTTTCAATCCATTTTTGACTAAATTTTGGCTAAAAGAGTTATATGTGTCTTGTGCACCAATTTGGCGGATAATCTTGTCAACTTCTTTATCCATATTTTCTGGAAGATATTTAGAGTCAGTTCTTGGGTATGTAGTTAATTTAAATTTATCATACAAATCTTGTGCTGTTCTCAATGTTCTTCTTGCTGACCAAGACCACATATTGTTTGCAGAACGTTGTAAACTTGTCAAGTCATAATTGAGAGGTGGCTTTTCCTTGTGCTCTCTATCGGTTTGTGATATTTTTGCTTCTTTATTTGATTCTAGGAGTTTATTTAATCGCTTAAATTCATCTTCCTCAACGATTCTGTGCGATTTGTATTCTGGGCGTTCAACATCATCTTTGTGCCCATTACGTTCCCACCTTGCGTCCCAATTACACTCTCCAGAACTGAATGTCGCATTAAGTTGCCAAAATGGCATAGGTACGTGTGATAAGACTGCTATTTCATGGTCGACAATCATTGCCAAAGTAGCAGTTTGAACGCGGCCTAGTGAGATTGCTGTTTTTTCATTACGTTTTTTGGGAAGAAATGAATTTGCAATTCTTGAGCCGTTCATACCGATTACCCAATCTGATTCAGAACGTGAATAAGCTGCATCCATTAGAGATGAGTAATTCTCGCCTGGTTGCCTTTCATCCCAGGCACTTTGAATTGAATCCTTGGTCATTGATTGTAGCCACATTCGAGTAGTTTTACTTTTTGATTTGCTATGTTTTAATATTGTTCTGAAAATTAATTCACCTTCTCTTGCAGCATCACATGCATTGACAACTTCTGTAGTTGATTTGTCTTTTATCAGTTTGACTATTGCCTGTAGTTGTTTTTTGTTTCTTCCACTGATTGGCTTATACTGAAACTCTTCCGGAATGAATGGTAATCTTGTTACTGTTTTTCTCCAATCTTTGAAGTCAGCATCATAGTCATCCATATATTTTAGTTGTAGTAAATGGCCAACTGCCCACGTAACTTTGATATCCTCACTTTCCCAGTGAGTATCAGTTTTCTTGTTAATTCCTAGGACATTGGCTATATCGTTTGCAACACTTGGTTTCTCCGCTATTACGATAATTGCCATGGTTAGCCCCGATAGCCGAGCGTACTTGAACCCTCTCTTGGAGATGATTTTTTGCAGATACTTTAGTATCTGTATGAATAATTCAGAGTTTCTAGAGGTTTTTTTACATCAATTTTCTTTTTGTTCGGAATTCATCTTCATTCCACTCTGCTTCAGAATTCGGTCCACCGCATCCAATACAACCCGGATAACCAGCCGAAAGTAGGTCATGGCATGACTCCATGAGCCAGTTCCAACCTTGAATTTTATCACTTTCTATCCAGCAAACATCTCTGGCAGGCTCCTCTTTTCCAATGACAATTAATTTACCATCATCATTATTTTCAATATCAGTTCGTCGAATCTCAATATGATCTAATTCTACATATTCTACCTTAGGAAAAATTAGTCTAGAAGGGATATTTTGTGAAATTTCATCACACAGTGCTTTGAATTCTGAACTCAATTCCACTGGTATTTTGATAGATATATGTTCCAATCTTAATATCCGACGCGCAGATTCTCTAACCACAGGCCAAAGGGGGTCATCCATGCGCATGAACCGGCTATGAGAGCGCAAGTCTTGAAGCATACCGTTGTTGTGAGCAATTCATGGGACTCGCATTTAGGCTCTTTGGACGTCCGCTTCTGGCGTTTCAGGATTCTGAACGTGCTCATTCTAGGGCATTGAAATTACTAAGATTATTCTCATCCAATCCTTTGACTAGACTGCCTATGAAACTTCTATACAAACCAAAGAAAACTATACCAATTCAATTTTTAGGTGACAAGTACGATCATCCACTCGGTTTAGCAGCAGGGATGGATAAGAAAGCAGAAGCACTCAGGGGTTGGGAAACCTTAGGACTTGGATTCATTGAGATTGGCGGCATAACACAGTTAGAACAACAAGGGAATCCTAAACCGAGAATGTTTCGTTCCAATTCATCTCAATCCTTAGTCAACAGAATGGGTTTCAATAATCCTGGTTCTGAAAAGACTGCATCTCATCTCAAAGATCACTTTGCAAAATATGGAAGGCCTAATGTTCCTTTATGGATAAATTTAGGAAAGTCAAAGTTGACTCCATTGGATGAATCTGCAGATGATTATTCAACTACAATGAAACGTTTATGGGTCTTTGGTGATGTTTTTGTAATCAACGTATCATCACCTAACACTCCTAATTTGAGGGAGTTGCAAAATGACGAAGAATTGGCTAAAATCATCATTGCATGCCAAGAAGTTAACCATAATATGGCATCTGAGCACAATTCGAAAAAGAAACCGATATTGGTTAAAATAGCACCTGAACTGGATGATGCTCAGTTGAAATTGGTAGTTAACACTGCAATGTCGAACGGTTGTGATGGTATTGTTGCTACCAATACGACCACTTCAAGGCCAGAGACAAATTCGAAAAGTGAAGAGAAAGTTTTCACTCAAACCGGTGGTATGAGTGGTAAGCCCCTAACTGATTTATCTACTGATTTTATTAAGAAAATTTACCGTATGACCGATGGCAATTGGCCAATTATTGGAGTTGGTGGTATTATGAATTCTGAAGATGCATGGGAAAAGATTACAGCTGGAGCAACTTTAATTCAAGCTTACAGTGGATTTGTTTTTGAGGGTGCAAGCCTAACCAAATCAGTCGTAAATGGCTTACAAAAGAAACTTGTACTACACGGATTAACATCGCTTGAAGATGCAGTAGGATTATCTCACAAAGTCGAGGGGGAAAACTAATTGATTTCACGAAAAAATAGACTATTGATTATTGGTGCAGTTATCACCATAGGTTTAGTTGGAGTTATTCTAATGGAAGCCCCTGAGCCAACAAGAACAGTAGATGAAGTAATGGAATCTCCAAGCAAATATGTTGATGAGGAAATTTCAATTCGTGGTGAAGTACTCGATGGTAGTATTGATAATTCAACGATGACTTTTATCTTACATGGTTCCAATTATAATATCAGTATAAACTATGTTGATGCTTCTGTATCTAATGGTTTAGACGACAACAGAACGGTTTATGCCCAAGGTGTTTTGAAATATTCTAATGGAGAATATTTTCTTGAAGCCGATATAATCAAGACATCTTGTCCTTCGAAATACGAAGAATAGATGATTTTGATCTGATTCTATCAACCGTTCTGTTCAAATACACCTGCATTGACCGGCATACGGGATAGGTGGGGAGCCAGGCGTACCCTGTATCACAAATCGTCTTTATGGTGAACTGAACTCCTTGGGGCGGCGAAAGCGGTCTCTTGGTTCCTGTGTGCGGACGTAGATGTCTCGCCCCCACATGACTCGGGTGTCATGAACCGTATCCGGAGGGAAACGGGAATTGAATAACTGGGGAATCAGGTTAGGCCGGGAACGGAGCAGCCCTACTCGGGGCCATGAGTGCTGTGGGGAAGCGGGATGGAGAAAGTATACAGATTTGGCCATGAGATACGAGCGTCCACCCTTGGACCTCCCACTCCGGTGATTTTTTGGCAATCCTCAATTTATATTCACTGGGTCATTTTTTGATGTGGGGATTTATTGGTAGATTTATCACCACTAACTGGATACTATTCACCACATTATCTGTTGGTTGGGAGATATTAGAACTATATCTACCATATGAATTTGCAATTGAATCAACCATCAATAAAATATCAGACTTAATCGTTAATACTGTTGGCTTTTGGATTGGTTTAAGATTACGTTATTCGAGCAATCAAATTTAGATGTCAAAAACGATATCACAATACCAACCTGGGCCAACAAACATGGGTATCTCTTCCCACTTGCTTGATAATTCTTCTCCCTGTTTCAGTTGTTCTACAATCAACTCATGGGAAGTAACTGCCTTTATTTCAACTCCTTTTTCAATTTGATTACTTTCGACCCAGTCTACTTGTGCTTTACATGTCAAATATTCTTCACCCTCTTCAATAATCATGTGCATTTCGCACAAAAATTCATCATGTACTTCGTTTCTGTATAGTACTTCTTCAAGCCACTTAATCAGCAGTATCTCATAATCAGCAGAACCATTTTTTTCCATAAATACATTCCATTGAGAACTATGTCGAATATTGGAATTTAAATTCCGCTTGGTTTGCTCTGTAATTAGTAACTGTTGCATACCAGTCGTAGTTTCACAAAACAGATTATTTAGGCTAGAAGAAAATACTCGCAAACCGATGTCTGCAGTAGTAGGACGCGTCCATGCGCTCATGTGATCACCTAGCGTTTGGAAACTTGTAAATTCCAAGCGATTTCCCCAATTCGATTAATTAAATCTTCACGACTTAGTACAAATGAATCAGTTTGTTCAGCACCTAGTATGCATTCACATGCTGCATTTGTCAAGATTGCAGTATTTCTAACATCTAAATTATTAGATATTGAAATCGCAATGGCTACAACCGCTGCATCAATTAATCCAATCATCTGGCGTAATTCCCCTAGTGTACACGGTGCATGAACTGTATCCTCATCAGCAGAGTATATTGTTACACCACTTTCACCAGATAGAACGACAAGGTGTTTCCAGTCATATGTTTCAATCAAGTTTTTGGCAGCAGAATCATCTGATGTTTCACCAATTCTTCTTCGCATTAATTCAAATCCTCTAGATTGGAATACTATCCAATCTACTCCATGGGTTCTGTGTAGTCCTGTTAACTTGGGGTCAGCAATAATTGGAATATTCATTGATTTTGCAGATTTGATTATATTATCAACACCCTCATCATTGACCACACCCTGCCCATAGTCGGATAGAATAACAGTGAAAGAATCATTTAATTGTTCGATTGCTTGTTCATATATTGCCTCAATTGCTTGTTCTGGTATATTTGCATCATCTTCAACATCCCATCGTAGAAGTAACTGTTCGCCTTGGACAAGACTTTCTCTTGTTGCCAAAAGACGAGTTTTGACAGTTGTTTTTCGACCTTCGACTATACCTATGCCATCAGTTGATACTCCTTCATCTTCAAGGAATTCAAGGATGCTCATACCTGGTCTGTCATCCCCAATGACTCCAAAAATTTGGCTTTCAAACCCCATAGACACTAGACCTCTTGCAACGTGTGCAGCAGCACCTACATCTTCTTCTCGACGAGTTTCTCTAATCACGGGAACTGGAGCTCGAGAATTGAGATTATTAGCGAAGCCATGGATGTAGCAATCGAGCATAATATCGCCAATCAAAACTATCTTACCAGTCTCTACTTTTTTCAGATTTGCTTTCAGAGAGTTCAAATTATCGTGGAGCACGACTTCTTCATCTGTCATTCCCATTATTGTCCCTCATGTAGTCGCAGTATGATTATTCATTTTAGGCTGTCGCGAATTTTCGCCAGTAAACTAGCGTGTTCACCATCACTCACGGCTAAGGATTTTCTCAATGTTAACAGCATTGCTTCCTCATCTTGAGTAATTACTCCATCATCCATCGCAGTAACTAAAGTATCGTGATATGTTTGAACATTTGGTGGATATACTGGTTCTTTTTTGGCTTCTCTAAGCAATCTATCATGAGTTTTGGTATCGATGCCAAATGCCACTCTAAAGGTATCTAATAGCGCTAATTCTTCCTCGATGATTGAATCATCTACGAGGGCTTGGCGTAACATATCAAGATAGATTTCTTCAGGCGGTGGTACGTTCTGCTCCTTTCGAGCTTGTTCGGACAAACGCATTACTCGTTCAGGGTGCATTCCAAGAAATTGAACAACTTCAGAGATCAACTGTTGTTCATCCTTAGTTATTTTTCCATCTTCCCATGCTCTTGCAAACATTCGTTTCACCAACTGTTCTCCCGCTTGGGCGTCCAGAGATGCTTCACCTTCTGGATTTGAAACAGGAGATATGACTGCAGATTTATGATAGTTCATTTTTTCGTCAATATGAGATAATAAGTCGAGAATATTATCACTACTTTTGATTATCTGATTTAACTTAATATTCTCGCCATCTTTGGATATTTCAAGTTCAAGTATTTGTTTACGTAATTCTTCAGCAATCTCTTTTCCTTCCGTAGTTAGGCTGTACACTTTTCTACGTTGCTTTGCACCTGGTATGTGCCGATTTGTCACCGCAACATGGCCATTATTTTCTAGACGTTTTAGAGTTCTAGGTACATGCTTTCTCTGAACATGAACTGCTGCCGAAATGCCCGCTTGTGTCAAAAAAACTGGAGCCTCCCACTGATTTGATGGAAGGCGATTATCCGATAGGTGTAGTAATGTTCTCTGTTCCGTGGTTAAAGTGCCAAGGAATCCATCAACCATTGTAAGACCTAGTTGCTCGTATCGTAACTAGCACATAGTAATATCATCCGTTCAACTCAAATGCATCAATAATTACGCATGGCTATGGCGCGCCATGCACGCAAGTTCACTCCGCGTCAAAGAACTAAGCGCCCCTTAGGAGTTAGCATTACGTCTAATGCAGCACCTAAAATACCACATGACAAACCTCAGCAGCATGAATCTGGTTGGCTAATTAGTCCGCCATTATCCGCTAGATTATTTCAAAAAAGTGGTCTAGGAATTGTTTCTGGTAATGACGGCATTATTCTTTCTCCAATGGAAGTACTTTTTTGTAATTGGCACCGACATTTACCCTTGCCTAGTTCAGAGTGGTTTGAATCTGAAATTCAAAAGGATTCAAATTTATTAGCGAAGGCTGTAATTTTTGATACTGCAAGGTCAGGTGGTGAACTAGTCATTCCATGCTCCAATATTTCTAACTATCAGACTTCAAAAAGTGCATTTGCATTAAAGTGGAAAAGAAATCAATCTCAGTTCAAATCTGAGCCAATGTCCCACGTCAGGTGGTTTTGGACTTTTGAGACATTAGATTGGAATGAGATTTATAATTGGGCAGAAGAAGTTGAAACATTGAATTGTAAGTGTGATATATTCATTATTGATGAGGAGATGGAGGTTACCATGTATCGCGTTAGTTTCGTAGAACCAGAGGGTTCACAAAAAACATGGAGTCAACTCAACGATGAAGAGCGTGATATAGTTTCTAATATGTGGGATTGTAAAATAAAAACTGAATCAGGTTTCTTCATGCCACTGGGTGGAAAATGGCCATTAAACTCTGTAGGAGTTGAACATTTATCGGGAATTAACCTTAGAACTGAGGAAGGAGTCTGGCTTGATGCCATGATAAATGAATTAGATTTGCCCAATAGTTCGTTACTTTATGATAATTTGATTAATCGTGGACTAATTCTTCGTCCGGGTTTCAAGTTCGGTTCGAGATGGAGAATTTATGATGATGAAGTTTCAAAATCACACGCACCTTGGCTCCTACAGACAGAAGATGAAGTGGCTAAAACATGGGAAAGTGCTTGTTTATCTATCCGTTTAGCAGAAGGTGTTCACAAAAAATGGGTATGTGCGATTCAAAATGAGTCATCGTGGAGATTTATGCAAGTCGAGCGATGGTCGCCTGGAAAGGATTAGAATTCATCTAATGGGCGCCCCCAGGCATCTATTTCCTGGACCGATGTTGGGTTTTGTAGATTTTCTTGAACATCACTGCCTTTGACAGCTTCAATATTTTCTTCAGGCACCTTCGGTTTATCTCTAATCCCTAAGACGACCCATATAGATGCCAATATAGATGCAATACCAATTGCCCTCCCAGGTGTTGTCAACTTTTGGAAGCCATTAGCGTCATCGTTCTGAGCGGTTAATTCTACATCGATGATCCATTTCTCACCTGCTGAATCGAATATTACAATTTCTCCTTTGATTAACATATTTGGTTTCAGTAGTCCTTTGGGTTCAATCGTCAACATCAATTCATCGTCACCTACTAGGTCAAGTTGATTATTCACACTAGCTATTCGAGATAATGCTCCATCGACTTCTACAGAAAACCTCTGCATTGCATCGCCTTCACTCTCTATTGGTATGTAAATTTTAGAATTCGAGTACGACTCTATTTCTCCGAAAAATTTGGTTTCAAATGGTCTGCGCGAGATTATATTGACTTTGGTTTGATAGTCATAAAAAGAATCTCCACATTCAATGGTACCAGAAATCATTGATTCAGAGTTCACATTACTGGTGCTAGAAAAATAAAGTTCAATATTAGTTGTTTTATCTTTGATTAGAAGAGTTGTGTTAGTGTAAAGAACTCGTCCATCACTTGAAACCATATCAATTGAAAGATCACAATTCTGTTCTGCTGTAGCTGCTAAAATTATAGATTCATCTGGAAGTAAAGATGCCCCATAGTTAGGTGTATCAAGTGTAAAAATCGGCATACAATCTGGTGATGATAAATTTACATAGACTTTGTCTGTGATTTCGACATCGGCAACCCAAGGCACCAATAGTCCATCATGACTACGTACTACAGTTCCCTGATGGCCAAATCGTGTTCCATTAGTGAATAAATCACCTTGCTCGCCATCATTGGCTCCTGTAATTAGTCCATTATTTCCATCTGCTTCTACGACCATCAAATATGGCCTATCAGGATTAGCGTTCAACTCATTATCATCTACATCTCCTGCACTTAGGTCTTGGTAAGTCACTAGAACCCCCGAGCCAGGTAAGTATGAATCATATCCATAGTCGTCTCTATATTCAATCCAAACAAACTCTTCATTAGAGACTTGGATTTTCAGTGAGTTGCCGCCTTTACTTATCGACTCCAACTCATATTGAGGTCCAATGCATCCTTGAGTTTCAGATTTCATCCATTCATTGCCAATTTCAATTGAGGTATTACCACCAATTTCAAAGACAGTTGAAGCAGTTGGCAAGGATGGCCACTTTCCTCCACCATTCCAATTACCATTTGCCATAATATCCCAATCACCAACACCTTTCCAAGGATGTATGTTTATACTCCCATGAGACGGATATAAATCATAAGCACCCAATTGATGCAGCATCTCATGTATCATAGTTCCAAAACCGCTCTCACCAGTGCCTAAACTAGCCATAGTGTAATGCCCGATCTTCAGCCCATTTGGCAGGTCGATTGGTTCATCGAGGTTGGTAAAATGACTCCATATTCGATTTGAGTTACCTCCTTCTTCCTGTCCAATAGATGTGTGAAGTATTAATAATCGGTCCACCCATCCATCGCCATCTAAGTCATACTTGCCCCAATCAACTACATCCATTTGGTCATTTACCACTTCTGATGCTAAAATTTTGGGCAAATGAGTGCCGTCTTCAGATGAGTCTCTCTGTACTCCAAAATCAGAACCATAGTAGTCCATAGAATATTCTGGTATTGTAATTGAAGAATAGACATCAACTTCTAGATTTGTTGAGGATGAACTTAATTGATTAAAATAATTCGATGCTTCAGGTATCAGAAAGTCTTCTGCTTCCTCATGACCCCAGCCACTATTTCCTGCATCAAAATCTACAATCAATACGGGCCAACTTTCATTCTCTTGAAGGCCTAATAGGACGATGTCCTCTTTTTGGATTTGTATGGAATTATCTTTAACCCAGTCATCTATTTTATCTTCAAAGGTTAATGACAAAACACCAACGAATAATAAAATCGCAGCAATTACTGCGCTTACTCTTGGGTGCATAGGAGCCGCTGAACGCCTACATGTTTGAAATCTTGCTAGTCATGATTCGACTAATCTGTATTTACAACCTATTTCATCTAGTCCGCTAGAAAAATATTCAACCTTGTCTTTGGGTATTTTTATTATCACTTCATCGTTTTCAATTTCCATCATGTCAATATTGTAATTATCATGACAAATGACAAATTTAAATTTCTTATACTTGCGAATACGTGATAGAAGTTTACTTATTGCTTGAGTAGAATTCCATGGGTCTATTATCGAATCCATTAGGAATCTGGAATTGATAGAATAGTGTTCTAAACCAGAGAAACTCTTGGAATTTAGGGAAAACAAATCCGTCCTTAGTTTACATTTAGATGTGAATAAATTATTCTCGATTTGCTCAATCAGGTTTGTTGAACTACAACCAAATATGACGAAGTCTGTGAAATTATTTGTTTCTATAATTTGGTACAACTTTTCTTTTTCATTTTTATTATTACAAATCGATTTAAACGAAATATATGCATTATCAGTATCATAATCTCTTGGCAAAGTATAATCATTATCACATTCACATTGAGCAAAAAGTACTTTTCTTGTAACTCCAAATTCATCGAATATTACTGGGCAGGTAATGAGCATACTAGCCCTTGCCTTTATCCATGGCATTGAGATTAATTCTATTGATGCGAAACTCAATCCTATAATTGTCAATGAAAATGTGACTTGTCCATAGAACGAGAGTAATATTAGCATTGAAATTATTCCATGCACTCTCAGCCTCCACCATCTGGAATTACCTTGATGCATCAGTCCACTTAGCCCTGCAGTTACTAGAGCAATGACACCGGATAGTATCAAGACTTCCACCCATATCACAGCCATTGCCATAGTGAGCATCGCAACAACGTCATATTTCGCTTCAAAACCAAGTTTGATTTGGTTAGAGTGACCTATTTCGAATAGGTAAGGCATGAATATGAAAATTGTCATTGCGATATTAATGATGAAGGTAATAGAGCCCATAATTAACCATGCTAACAACCATTTTGCTTCTCGGTTCATCATCCCAGGTCTTGAAAAAACGTATATTTGGTAAACTAACAAAGGACTGATTGAAACGAATCCTAGTAGCGCTGCGCTCAGCCAACGAATTTCACTCCACTTGGCAGGATTGTACAAATTAGTACATTGATCTACACACGGGTCGAGGGCTAGAATTATTTTTTCGAGAACTACATCGATATTAGTTATCCAGAATATAGTCACAACAATCCATAAGAATATCATTATCGCGAATCTAGATGAAAATTCATCAATATGCGTCTGTATTGGAACTTTAGCATCTTGTTCGAGTTGCAAACTCATGATATGTCCTCATTGGTTTTAGACCAAATCAGTATATTGTTTTGGTGCTCTGGCTTGAACTATTGTACGATATACTCCAAAAATAGACCAAAGCATTATCATCAAACATAATAGCATTATTCCCCACGATTGCGATGAATCGATAGACCATGCGAATAGTAGAACTAAACCAGCAGATAACAATCCTCTGCGAAGTCCTTGTGGTACTGCCAATCTCATGTCGAGGTGAGGAGGTCCACCGCCAAACTTTCTCTCATAGAATTCTCCCTGTACGACTGCTCCGACAATGATTATTGCTAAAGTGGTCCAGTAGAATAGATTTCCATTGTTAAAGAAATCTTCCGCAATTCCTTCTTGCCTAGCAGCTTCTACTGCTTCAGGATTTTCAACTGCTACAAATAAAGCCTCATAATCTCCAACGCTAATTGTTCGAACCGCCAGTGAATCTTCATCATCTTGGTATGTCGTATCTGGTGAACTGATAGAGAAGGACAAAATATTCCATAAATCTCCTTCATCAAACTGACCATTACCGTTAACTGCATTACCTACTAATTGGAAGCTGACCTCACCTATGTCAGCATCGGGAGCGGTCCAGAATACTTCCCAGTCGTTGCCAACTGCGCTCTGTGAAACAGCACCGGGTTCTTCCGGTACCGACGTGCTTCCCTCCCCCGGGGTCAATGTTCCTGAATTGTAATCCCATAACAGGTAACCCCCTTCAGAGTTTGATGCATGTTGAAGGCTGATTGTGAAATTGTAAACTTGACCAACTTCATAGGCTCTTGGGACACCGGAAATTGACACAACAACTTCAGTCGAAGGCGCACCACCTCCGTGGCATGAACATCCGGTTTCTACAACCAAGTCATCACCATTTTTCCATGGAGGACCACCTGGCATAGCCAGAGCAGGGGCAATAAGAAGCACCGTAAACAAGAGAATCAATATTTGTGGAGAACGTCGCAACATAACCTCACCAATATATTCCAACTGCTGCATGCCTTTGAACATTGCTTATTTTATTGTCTAAATCTCTTTAATAGAGTTATTCAGTTGAGTAATCATTTTCTTACCATCGCCAAACAACATCATTGTTTTATCCATGTAAAATAAGTCATTATCTACACCAGCATAACCAACTGAAAGTGAGCGCTTGACAATAACCACAGTTCTTGCCATGTCAGCATCGATGATAGGCATTCCAGCCAACGGCCCTTCGCCAGACCTAGCAGCAGGATTAGTAGTATCGTTGGCTCCGATAACCAATGCAACATCACAATCAGGGAATTCAGAGTTAATTTCATCCATTTCAATTAATTGCTCGTAAGGAACATTTGCTTCAGCAAGTAGTACATTCATGTGGCCAGGCATACGACCGGCCACCGGGTGAATTGCATAACTGACTTCAGTATCGAATTTTTCTTTCATTAGGTCGGCAAATTCTTTGACCTGATGTTGGCATTGTGATACCGCCATGCCATATCCAGGTACGATAATGACTTTTTGTGCACCATCTAGCATCATTGCCACCTCGTCGGAGTCAGAACCAACCTTGGTTCTTGTCAGAGATTGCTTTTCTCCACCGCCACCAAATGATTTGAAAAGCACATCTAGTAATGTTCTATTCATCGCCTTACACATGATAAATGTCAAAATTAATCCGGATGCTCCGACTAGGGAACCTGCAACAATCAATACAGAATTGTTGATGATAAATCCTGTAAAAGCAGCAGCAATTCCGGAGAGCGAGTTGAGTAATGATACTACTACAGGCATATCAGCGCCACCAATTGGCAATACCAGTATGATTCCTAATAATCCCGAAATCGCGATTAGAGAGTAAATATATTGCTTATTTGTCGGGTCATCAATACTCAAGTAGATCAAAACTGCAGCAGATATTAGAAGTAAAATTTTGACACCGTTGAGCCAACTTGGGCCCCATGTAGGAGTTTTAATCCACTTTCCAAATACACTTATTCCACCTTTCAACTTGTACATTGCAAGCAATGAACCGGTTAATGTCATCCATCCTACTACTGCAGAAAGTCCAGCAGCAACCATTGTAACTGTTAGTTGAAGCCCAGTTGGAATATCTCCACCTTCTAGATACTTCCAGACTTCAGATAATGCCACCAGAGCAGATGCAGCACCGCCAAACCCGTTAAACAATGCAACTAATTCAGGCATTCCAGTCATTTGCACCTTTGCTGCCATCCAGTATCCAATAAGAGAACCAATAACCAATCCAGCAATAATCAATGTCCATTGAGCTCCGCCTTCAAGTTGCATGTCAAGTACTGTAGTTAGTACTGCGACTAACATACCTAGAGCACCTAATTGATTTCCTCTTGGAGCAGTTCTTGGATGTCCAAGTTGCTTAAGTCCAAAAATGAATAGTGCTGCTGAGAGCAAATAGCCCATTGAAGTCCAATCTCCAAACTCCATCTCAAGCACCTCTTCTCTTCTTTCCAGCAATCATATTCAACATTTTATTAGTTACGGCAAATCCACCGACCACGTTAATCATGGCTAATACAACTGCAATAAATGCAAGAATTCCTGAAAATGCAGTATCTCCTGCTTCATAGGCCACATTTGAACCTATCAGAGCACCAACAATGCTTATTCCTGAAATTGCATTTGCACCACTCATTAACGGGGTGTGCAATGTTGCAGGGACCTTCGTGATCAACTCAAATCCTAAGAATATAGATAGTACAAATAAAGTTAAGCTTCCAATTAATAATTCTGGCGTCATTCAATCACCCCTGCTAGTCGTGTTTGCTTATGATGAATTTCTCCATCCTTGCAAATAAGGACTCCACCCATTCCTCCAACATAGAAGTCAGACCCTTCAGGTGCTCCAACCAATATGTCGTCTTCTTCTGAGATTACAACATTGCCTTCATCAACTAGTGAAGAAATAAAAGTTGTAAGATTATTCGAGTATAACATACTCGCCGTATTTGCCAATGTTCCTGGTAAGTTAGAGGTTCCAACAATAATCACTCCATTTTCGGTTGTGATTATTTCTCCTGCTACAGTACTTTCACAATTACCGCCAACATCTGCGTTCATATCCACTACAACTGCACCAGATTTGAATTGTTCGACCGCGCTAGTCGGGACTGTAATTGGCGCAGGTCTGCCAAAGATTCTCGCAGTCGTGATGATTATGTCTGCGTCCATAGCAACTCCACAAACGGTATCGTTCACCTTTTGAATGAATTCAGGAGTAAGAGGTTTGGCATATCCAGATTCATCTTCGAAATCATCCATTCCATCTACTTCGATAAATCTTCCACCAACGGATTCAATTTGCTCCGCAGCAGATTTTCTAACATCTGATGCGTAAACAACTGCTCCGAGTCTCTTGGCTGTTGCAATTGCCTGTAGGCCTGCAACTCCACTACCCATTACTACTACCTTTGCTGGTCTTACTGTACCAGCCGATGTGGTCATCATAGGGATTCCTCGAGGAACATTTGCCGCTCCGAGAAGAACGGCTTTGTATCCGGCTAGATTGTCTTGGCTAGAATTTACGTCCATTGATTGTGCTCTTGAGAGTCTTCTAGGTATCATATCCATCGACATTAAAGTGACCTTTGCTTCTATACATTCTTTGACACTTTGGGGATTTCGAAATGGGTCTGAGACACACGTCAAATTTGTACCAGTCTTAATACCATCAAGTCCAGGATAGTTTATACAGATTATATTTTCACATTCCAGTGCCTCTTTTCGCGAAACAATTTTCGCACCAAGTTCTTCATATTGAGAATCTGAATAGTTTGCGTTTATACCTGCTCCTTTTTCGACTAGAACTTCAAAACCTGCTTTAGTCAATTTCTTCATACTTCCAGGAACTATCGCAACTCTTGATTCATTTTCTGGTTCTTTAGGGACTCCAATTCGCATAGATTAACACCTTCAAAAGCCGCAAAGTCTTGTGGCTTATTTGATGCCAATAAGAGGAGGTTTTTAGATAAGACGCTCAATTTATGAATATTTCCAGTTGCAAAAATAATTCGACTAGACCATGTTACTTATGGACGGCCGTCTATACGCCGATAATAACGAGGATTAGTCATGAGCGGTTCAAGGAGAAAAATTGCAGTTATCGGAGCAGGAAATGTTGGTGCCACATGTGCATTTGTTTTAGCACAAAAGAAGTTAGGCGATATTGTACTACTGGATATATACGAAGGTTTTGCCAAAGGTAAAGCTCTAGATATGTCACAAAATGGACAGGTTTTGAATTATGATGGTAACTTAACCGGAACTTCAGATTACTCCGATATTGCAGGGGCTGAAGTTGTTGTCGTGACTTCTGGATTTCCACGTCAACCTGGTATGACTCGTGAAGATTTAATCGCCAAGAATGCTGGTATTGTAAAGCAAGTTGGTGAAGGAATCAAAGAGCATGCCCCGAATTCTACAATTATCATGGTCACAAACCCACTGGATTTGATGACTTACCATATGCAAAAGGTAACAGGCTTCCCTGCCAACCGCGTTTGTGGACAAGCAGGAGTCTTAGATAGTGCAAGAATGACACACTTTGTCGCTGATGCAATAGGATGTTCTGAAGAAGATGTCCATGCAATGGTACTCGGAGGCCATGGCGATACTATGGTACCACTTCCTAGATTTACAACAGTAGGTGGCATCTCAATAACACATTTATTGGATGAAGAAACGATCGATGCAATTTGTAAGAGGACCGCATCAGGTGGCGGCGAAATCGTAAAATTATTGGAAAGAGGTTCTGCATTCTACGCTCCAGGTTCAGCCGCCGCTATCATGGCAGAGGCTGTATTGAATGACCGTAAGAGAATGATCCCTGCTTCCGCACACCTAACTGGGCAATATGGGCTCGAAGATGTATACATCGGGGTTCCTGTAATTCTTGGCGCAGGTGGAATCGAGAGAATTATTGAGCTCGATCTGACAGAAGATGAATTATCAAGTCTACAAGAGTCTGGTAACTTCTACAAGTCGCAACTCAAAGAACTTCTAGGTTACTGATTCAACATCACTAAAGAGAATTGATCCCCCTTAGTGGTGAATTTATCCGAATTTGCATCACTGCTCGGTACTCTTCGAAGAATTTTAAGGCCTTTATTTCGAGTACGCATCCTCGTTAGAATCTCTTGACCAGTGTAGCATCCCTTGGAATCATGAACAAATAAATCCAAACCACAGGAATAAGGGATAGTTCCTCTTTTGATCTCGAAACCATACCATGGGATTAGGTTATCAATCCTCCAATCATGAAATTCTGAACTCATTTTTTCACATTCGATTTCTAACTTTTTTGCAGCGACCATTAGTATGATTTTTTCACTTACTCTTGCCTGTGTCACATCATTGATAGTATTACACATTCCAACTTCAATGTCACTGTATTCTTCATATGAAACGATGACATCATTCAATTCTGAAATATCAGTAATATTAACGTCACTCTGTAATATTCTTGGAGTGATAAAATCTAACATAGCCTTGTAATTTGGTCTATGACCCAAAACTGCTAGGAATCCACCAAGGTTCATTATTGACACGAAATCAATTATTTTTGCATTTTTATCCAGTATTGCACTTTGTATGACTTGCTTTTGCTTAAGATTAGCAACCAAATTGGAACTTATTCCATCAAGGAATGATTGACAATCTTTTCCTCTCCAAATAGTGATGTAAGAATCACTAAACGCCACCTTGGGCATATTAAAGCCTCAAGAAAATGATTCGCCACAACCACAAGATGATTGCGCATTTGGATTATTAATCTTGAATCCACCGCCCATTAAACGGTCTTCATAATCAATTTGTATTCCGTTTAGGAGATGGCTCGATGAGTTAGGAATTAGAACTCTAAAACCTTCAATACTAACCTCTTGACAATCGATATCTGTAGTCTCAACAATTTGTAAATCATACATATATCCTGAGCATCCACCAGACAGAACGCCTACGAGTAATGCCATTGAACGATCATCACCAAAAGCATCACCTAGCATTTTAACAGCATTATCTGATATAGTCAAGTCAACATCAACAACTTCAGGTTTATGCATTTCCAGCGGAGCACTGGTTTCACAAGTACCACAATCCATGGCTGTGCTATCAGGTTCTCACCTATGAACCTGTGCTTGTTTTGGCTTTTATTTTCACTCTTCACAGATTATTTCATAGAAGCAGGAGCAGTTTTTTACATCACTACATTCACGTTTGCTAGTAGTTACTTTTATCCCATGACGCTCTAATAATATTCCACTGAGAACACTCTCATCTAAGTCGCAAAATAACTTCGATGAATTAGGGTTTCCACCACAAGCAGAACCATCTTTGACTATGACCTTAGTCGGTGGAAGAGAATCGATTTCTATATTACCCATCCCCATGTCACTCCATTCCTGAATAATCGTTTCCCAGAATTTAGAATCATCAACTATGTGTTGCAGTTTGACTGCCAACTCTTGACCTATCCTTGTTCCAATATGCTCGAATAATATGGTCGAATCTATTCCTAGAGCGGATAGAGATTCACTCTCTACATTAGTGCCAAACTTAATCTCGGAACCATTTTTACTTAGTGTTGCATTGCTGGTTGATTTGACGGTATTACCTTGTAATAATGAGTTTCTAAAATGTTCATAGAAGGAACCTTCTCCCAAACTTAGGCGCAATGGTTCGGTCATAACTCCATCTAAAATTTTACTACGAATAGATTTGTAAGACTTCGCTGCTTTCCACTGAATTTTTAGTAATTCGCTTTGAGCAGTCAACAACATTCCGGATTCAATTAATATTGCAGTATCTTCTTTTCCACGCCCACTAGGTGTGTCTTCTGTATGGACAAATTGAATACCTACTTCTTCATCAACAAATACCCCGTTCAAATTGAAATCTTCATGATGGCGAATCTCAATTTTATCATCTAGTGAGTCGAAAAATCGTATTGTTTTTTTATCAATACAAGCGACTATTTTAATCTCAACTCCTCGGCTTAGTGCGTCAGCAATTGCTTTTTTAGCTCCCGAACGCAATACATGCAATATACCCCATCGCCCTAGTAATAGCCAAATTTGTTTCTCAGACTCTGCTACAACTGATTCAATAGTTGCCATTATTGTATGTCTATCTTTTAGTACTGAGAAAGTATCTTCTTCTGATGATTGGTCAACGGACATAATTGCTATTTCAGAATTCGAACTAAGATTTTCTAGATTATGCTGGATTCTTCGTAAATCCATCTCTCTTATTCGAATTATTTGCTGAAATACTTCTTCTATTTTCATTCCAAAAAAGCGAATCGGTTTGTCCAGTGTTGCTTTAACTAGGCCTTGTTCTTGTAATTTCCTAAGAGAATTATATGCATCCATTCTTGATATTCCAACTCTCTTACCAATTTCGCTTGCTTTAGAAGGTGGGTGACAGGCCAAGTCAATGATAAGTTTGGCATGCTTTTCTTCTAAACCCGCCTCGATAAATTTCTCAATTACTTGGTCATTAGAATTCGGCATTGTATCACCTTCAATTCTTTTGTTTCTTGATTTGTTCTTTTAATAGAATGTTACAACGTCGTATCTGATCTTTGGTTCTTTTCACTTCTTCCTTATTGAGGCCTCTAGGTATGGCTTGTTCAAAACACTTAATCGAATCTTGGTATCTCTCCATTTCAGCGTATGCTGTCCCCATATTGTAAAGAGTCTTACCTCTGACATCTTCAGGGCGAATAAGCATAGCCTGATGATAAGATTCTACACAAGCTGGGTAATTTTCAAGATAGTAGAATGCATTACCTCTTCCGTTTAGTATTCGTATTACCATTTCATCATCATTTGCGAATGAAGGTAGCGCCCTATCGAAACAAGATAATGCTTCACTATATTTACCAGCCTCAATCAATGCAACTCCTTGATTATACCATGAAATATCCTGATTCGCAATTGAGTTTGATACAGGATTTTTGAATTGTTCAGAAACCAGTGAATTTTGTTGTACGTCTAAGGCAGCTTTAGCCAAATCAACCTGTGGATTGGAAACTGGCTCAACAACAGCAGGTACTTTTTCCACAGGTGTCAATAACAGTTCATTGGCTGAATTTTGTTCTTCAATATTAACAGTAGTAGCAGGCGCTGGTTGATGAATCGGTTCAACAATTTCTTGCTGAGTAGGTTCTGGTGTTGGCTGAGGTTGCACAACACTACCAACTTGTTCCAATGAGTCTGCTTTTATCCTACATCTCTCTGAAGTTTCCATGTCACCTGCAGCGCTTAGAGATTTAGACAATCCGCGCCAAAGAATCGGATTTGTTTTCTGCGTCTGAATCAGTGATTTCCAAATAGTAACAGACTCCACATGGTTATTCATTGCTGAAAACGCTCTAGCGTGCAATTCAGTCTGCCCTGTCCCTAGTAACCCAAGTGCATTAGCTGCAAGTTCGGGTCCTTCTGGCAATGTTGGCGGGAGTCCACTGGCGAGTTCCAATACTTCAGATTCGCCTTCAGCCAATTCGATTAGTGTGATAATCAATTCCATTTTAATTGGATTGTCAGGTTCTAATGTAGCAACGAGAGTTGCTGCTGTGAGATATCCTTCAATATCATTGATTTGTCGTGATGTTTCGCTCCATTTGATTGCCGCTTTGAGATAGTTTGCATCTTCTCTCAGTGCGTTTGCATAACAGGTTCCCGCTTCATCTAAATATCCAACTCTTTGCTTTATCGATCCCAAATTAAACCATCCTTTGGCGCTAGAAGGATCTAATTTCAGTGAATGTTCAAGAGCAGATATAGCGTGCTCATCAAGATCTAATCTAGCCATTGCTCCACCTGCAATTCTCCATGATGGTGCGTGATTTGCTGCTTCTGTCTTGAGGTATGGTTTTAGTGATTTGAGTGCAGATGCAGGGTCTCCATTACGAATCATTTGAGTTGCTTCTTCGACTAGTAAGTCTAGGTCAACAGTTGTTGGTTTTGTCTCTTGAACTACATCTTCTGCCTGCATAGTCGGTATTTCTTGTGGTATCGATTGTGTAACAGGTTGTACAAGTTCAATTTTTTCCTGAATATCTTCAGTTGCAGCAACCACTTCAACAGCAGAACGCAGTTCGTGGATGTCTAGATTTTGGTTATCATCCATATCGTGATGAACCGCTTCTTCTAGTACAGCATTCATATCCGCAACACCAGCTTCATCCATTGCCTGTTCCATATCTTCTTGATTGAATGAATCAGTAGAAACGACCTGAGTCATTTGTTCCATCGGTTTCGTTTCTTTACTTCCCGAACACCTTTCTCTAACTTCCAATATGGCAGGATGCCCTGGATAGAAGTTCAACGCTCTAGTTGACATGTCATATGCTGCGCTCTCATCTCCTATTCTTTCAAGAAGAATACAAAGATTAGCAGTAGCAGGAGCATGATTTGGATTGACATCAAGACATATCTGGAATGCTTGTCTCGCACCCCTTGCGTCTTGTTGCGCCTCTAGTAAAACTCCTCGGTTAAACCAAGCCATATCACATGATGGGTCTAGGGATATCGCTTTGTTAAAGGCTGATAACGCACCTTTTGGGTCATCATTTTTGGAGCATTCTTCGCCAATCATCAACTGTGACTGAACTTGAATTTGAATCTCATCGACATCGTTTACATCGCCCGCGATTTCGCTAACACCATCGTCATACATGTCGTTCACATTTTAGGCATCATCTACCCCGCTTAAGCATTGCTTATCGTTGATTGGCAAAATACTTACATTGAATAACCGGTTTGATTTGGTTAATTTAGTGAGATTATGAAGATACTTGGGCTCAGCGGAGAGTATAGAACAACATCAAAATGCGGAATGCTGGTTAACCTTGCCCTTGACATTGCCAAGGGCATGGGGGCGGAAGTCGTCTTTTGGGATTTAGACACAGACCCATTGCCGATTGTTGGAGAAGATGGTTGCTGGGATAATGAGAATGTAAAGAGATTTCAAGAACTCGCTACTAGTTGTGACGCATTCCTGGTATCTTCTCCTGAATACCATGGTACAATGTCGGGTGCCATGAAGAATACATTCGATTGGCTGTATGGAAAGCATATATCTGGAAAACCAGTAGGTCTGATGTCGACTTTAGGTGGTGCACAAAATTCCAATACACTCAACCACATGCGTATTATGCTCAGATGGCTTCACGCATGGCCAGTGCCTGAACAACTTGCGATCGGGAAAGTCAAGGAAGCATTCGATGATGATGGAGAACTAGTCGATAGTGAGCATAAAGAACGTCTAGAAAAATTAGTCAAATCTGTTATTGATACCACTAAAAAATTATCTTGATGGTGAGAAATAATATGAGTCGACCAAGTTTTTCCGACTCATTTGGCGGCACCTATATTCTTATTGAGCCAGATAATTATCTGATGGGAGATATAGTCGGGGATGGTCTGGATAGAGAGAAACCAATTCATAATGTTGATATTTCTAGACCGTTTTTCATTGGTGAAAGGCCTGTGACACAGGCGCATTGGAGTTCAGTGATGGGTTCTAA
>JABIUA010000158.1 GCA_018667575.1 Methanobacteriota archaeon
GTACAACCCAATTGTGGTAGCTAAGGCTGACCAGATGATTTGTTCCATGATTATAATTCAGAGAGCGCTTGTATATATTGAGATGGGGACGATTGAGTTTTTCATGCATGATACGATGACTTTTCAGGCAAATCAAAGGGTCAATGCATAAACCCACTGATTCGTTTTGACCCAATTAGAGGGCTTGCAGTGGGTCGAATCACTCGCCACCCCTTGAAACACAATCTCTCATTATCCAGATACTTTCTTGAACATTATCTATTCTAAGATTGCATCCACTAGAGGTTGTATAGTTTCACCATGCATGTAAGGAGATATGATATCGGCGGCTTCAGCAACATATGCAAAAGCCCCACCTACTGCAACTGACCATCGAGCGATTTCAAACATTGACAAATCATTAGGTGCATCACCAACACATAGTAAATCATCAGCGGTTAATCCCATCCGTTTGAGAATAATTTGAAGGCCTGAACCTTTGGATAATTGCGGTTCCATAAGGTGAATAGCAAAACCTGTTTTTACCACTGAAAGATGAGACCATTCACTTGAAGCGATTAATTTTTCAATTCTTTCCAAGTCCTCATTCGGTGAAAGACACCATTCACTCTCTCGCCATTGATTGGTTTCAATCCCTTGCCAGTTCAATCCATCAATTTGTGTTGCTAGCCATTGTGCTGCTCTTTTTGCTTCACTGCCATCCGCACGATATTTCGTTTCACCCCAATCGGGGTGCCATAAAACGCCACCATTTTCACAACAGATGGGCCCACTTAGATTTAAAAATCGCCAAAGCCCATATGTGATGGCTCTAACATTACCAGTTGCTAAAATAACAGGGATTCCATTCTCCTCAAGTTGTGCTAATGCTTTGATTACTCCAGGGTTAATTCGCTTTTTATCATCGGTAAGTGTACCATCGATATCAACAGCAACAACCTTTGGTCTCCAGTTATCAGGAAGCCACTTCATGACCTGTCGAATTGAATGACAGTGATGAATATTCGCATCATTTTTACTGCTAGATTGTCATTCAATCATGCGAGTATTGATGAAGAACAATATTCTCGAAGTATCATGGCGGGGAAGGATGAAGAAGAGTTCTTTCTTTCCCTCGAGGATGAAAAACAGACTCCAGATGCCAAGAAGTCTAAAGTTAAAATCCCAAAATTAGTCAAAAATAAGACTAAAGTAGTCGATGAAGAACTGGAAAAACAAATTTTAGATGCCGAGGTTTTAGACGATCTAGTCGTCGAGCAACCAAATGGAATTTTCGAAGTTGAGTGGCCTCTTATCGGAATGGATTGCCCCGATTGTGCTGGCAAGGCATTCAATGCCTTAGACCATCTAATGCAGACTACAGAAGTAAAAATTTCAGCAACCACCGGTGAAGTTAGTTTGAAGGTCGATTTAGAGCATGGACTACTTTCACAAGTAAGTTCAGTTCTAAAATCATTAGGCCACCCACCAGATGTTTCGTTCTACCAATTATCTGGAGTCAACGCAAGAGTAGTTGCCAAGAGGAATAAAATCGAAGTAAAAGAAGTGGAGAAATTACTGCTAAGACAACCTGGAGTTCTCGATGTTGAAGTAAATCGAGATAATGAGATACTTGTTCAATTACTACCTGCTCCAAACAAGAAAATGTTAGATCTTAGAGACAAATCCTTGGAAAGAATAACTGGGACTAAACCAGTATTCTCAGAAGTTTCCAGTACTCGCTTACGTCCTGACCAATGGAGATTATTCGGTGGTGCACTTTCTGTACCTCTGCTGATTCTAATCTTGATTGGAGAATTATTGGCAATACCTCCAATCGTGATTGGACTAATTGGCTCACTTGGAGTATTAATTGGCGGATTACAAATGTTCCATGAAGCCATTGCAAGCCTTATGTCAAGGCAGATGGGGTTCCAAGTTTTAACCAGTATAGCGGTAATTGGGGCTTCAGTACTTGGAATGTGGGAAGAGGCATTAATGGTTGTAATTTTGGTTGCAGTCGCCTCACACCTAGAGAGTAGCGCTCTTGAAAAGGCTAGAGATGCGATGCAAGGAGGCTTGGATAGAATCCCGAGAACTGCAAGAAGAATGCTTTCAAAGACTAAGAAAATCAAGGAAGCCATCAAGCCTAACACATTCACATTACAAATGGCACCCTCAACTATCTCTAGTTCTGAATCACTTCTTTACAATCAACATTGTGAAGTTTCTGACGAACACGAAGTCATTTCGCTTGATTTATTAGAAATTAGAGATATTATAGAGGTTAGAAGCGGAGAGTTAATTCCAGCAGATGGAAAAATTACCGATGGTTTTGGCGCCCTAGACAAAGCACCTCTAACCGGTGAGTCAGCCCCCGTTGAAGTAGAATTAGGCGATGAAATTCAGGCTGGATTAATACTTGCAAGAGGGCCGGTCTTGGTTGAAGTTACCGCAGTGGGCGATGATACAAGACTTTCAGGACTCATCGAAGCAGTTCATAGTTTTAAGGAGCAAAAGCCAGAAATCCAAAATCTTCTTGAAAAATTCACTGCTATATGGGTTCCAATAGTTCTATTTGGTGCACTTGCTGTTTGGTACTTTATGTTCCCATCTAGCGATTGGAAAATCATACTTCTATTGTGGGTAGTCGCTTGTCCCTGCGCATTATTATTGGCAGCTGCAATGCCACACGCAGCGGCTTTATCTCGTGCTTCAAGAATGGGGGCAATTGTCAGAGGCGGAGATATCTTAGAGAGATTATCTAAAGTTAATCACATTTTACTCGATAAAACTGGAACTTTAACCTCAGGTAAACCAACAATTGGTGATGTCACAATAGCCAAGGGGCGCCAGAAAAAGGCAACATTAGGCCTTGCAGGGGGTCTTGAAAAGAGGTCATCCCATCCATATGCTCATGCGATTTTGGAGTATCTAAAAGACCAAGATATCCCTGTAAGCCAAGTTACAGGTATTACAGATGTAGAGGCTGGAGTAAAAGGTCTAGTCTCGGGCAAAGAAGTTTATTTTATTCGTGCAGATATTGCTGATAAATATAAAATTAGTATTGGTGAAGAAATTTCCAACGCGATTACTAAGGCTAAAAAGCAAGGATATGGAATGAGTTTACTGGCTAGAGATGATACCGCTTTGGCACTATTTACATTCATTCACGATGATACACGCAGCGGGAGTAAAGAACTGATTCATGGTTTCAACAAACGTTCTGTTTCAATAGAAATTCTTTCTGGTGACCAACAATCTTCAGTTAGCAGTTTTGCTGCCCAAATTGGTCTTCCTGACCAATCTGCCCATGGTGGATTATCTCCAGAACAGAAGGTTGCATGGGTTGAAAAAAGGTCTCAAACTCATGTTACAATGATGGTTGGCGATGGATTTAATGATTCAGCAGCACTTGCTGTAGCAGATGTTGGAATTGCTGTAGGTACTGGTGAATCCGTAAATATGGAAGCGGCTGATATAATGTTCCCGGGGGACGAACCTAAGATGCTACTAGAATTACATGACTTATCTAGAAAAATGAATAATGCATTGATTGTTAATATTGCCCTTTCTGTAATCATTACATTCACATTGGTCTTTGCAGTTGTAAATGGCTGGTATGATGAGTTATGGGTAGGGGTTTTAATTCACGAAGCCTCGGTACTACTAGTGATTCTCAACGGCGCAAGGTTGGCAGGTAAACAAGGAATGATGTCAATGCTAGGGTCAATTATGAAGACATTATGGAGCGATACTGTCGCAGTGTTCCTTCAGTTTAAACAGCACTACTTCACTCAACCAGCGGCTCAAAAATCCCCGGAAATAGATTTACACGCGACATCTTAAACCCTAAGGGCACCTCTTCGGTTTAGGTGCGAAGATGGCTAGAGTTCAAGCAGACCCAATCACTGCCGCTCTTGCCCACCCTACACGTAGAAATCTTTACTCTACCCTTTGTGAAACAGAAGAGATGAGTACTGTTCAACTTCAAAGTTCAGTTGACGTAGATCGCTATAATTTATACCACCACTTGAAGAAATTAGCATCTTTAGGTCTTGTTGAGAACCACAGAGATGTTGGTAGGGCAAGATGGTGGAAAGTAGCCTCTAGAGTAGACATGCCTGGAATTATTTCATCCGTCCCGATAGCAGTAAATCCAAGTAAATCGATTTCTGAAACGGTAACTCTTAGTTCATTATTAGAATCAGTAAAAGGGGCTCATATTATCTCTTTGACAGGTTCAAGAGATAGAGTCGGTGCAAAACTACTATTCGAACAACTTGCGGATGATTTGGGTATTGAGGTCGATATTCCTTGGAATTTCGTACCCGGGAAAATCGTATTGATTGAAGAGGAGAAGTGAACTTATGGATGAAGTTGAAGAATCAAAAATTGAATCTAGAATAGCTCCACCTCCTCTTTCATGCCCCAAATGTGAAGAATTACTACCTCCGGATTTAGGTGAGTTGACCTGTTTGATGTGTAATTCAAAAGTCAAAGTTGAACATCCAGTTACCCGAAGAAAATGGAAAGACGAGAAAGTTAGTTGCCCAGGATGCGAAAAAGTATTGGTTGTTGGTGTCGATAGTAGGCCAGCAAATCTTCAATGTGGTTCTTGTGAGCATACCTTCACAGTCGTTCCAAATGTTCCACGGATAGAAGTCACTTGCCCGGGTTGTGAAAGGCGATTGCGGATGAAGAGAAAGCCGGGTAAGAGAAATATTGATTGCCCTGCCTGTGAAACTAAATTCAGCGTCAAGTTTTAGATTTACAGACTATTTTTTAGTGGTTTGAAATCTATAATTTAGCCTTCAAAACGGCCTCCTAACTCTTTGACTTATCGCGCACCTTATGTATGATAAAAAGTCCATATGATACTGGATGGGTTCTATGGGTACTAGCGATAGCAAGATGGAGGAGGCACTAGATGTCGCTCGCAGTAAGAGACTCAACACTGACAAGTTATCGCTTGCAGCACTACGTTCCCAATTCACCAATTCCTCTGGTCAATCCATTGACCAAGCACAATTAACCAGTGCACGATTCCGCCAAGAAGAGAGACTGCGTGCCGATATTCGTAGAGAAAGAAGACTTAGACAACAGGCTATTGCTGAAAGAGTAATTGCAATGCAAGAAACCTTAGCCACTGATTTAGCAGTTCAACATGAATTAACTCTCGATGCGCTTGAAAGAGAAATGCGCGAATCCATGGAAAATGATCTTGCTGAATTGGAGCGAGAAGCACTAGCCCAAGAAGAAGGTCGTCTACGTTCAGAGTATGAATTAAGACTGTCAAGACAAGTCGAAGTTCTCCAAGAACAGTATGAAATCGAACAAGACTTACGTCTAGAAGAACACAAAGAAAGGCTAAAGCAAGATATCGAGGCTGAACTTCAACAGGAGCATAGACAGAGAGTGGAAGTCCAGAAGGAACGTATTGCACTCGACTACAATCAAGAACTTCAACATCGAATCCGAGAGATGGAATCTTCACTTTCCAAGGAGATGGAATCCAGATTCAAAGAGATGGAAGGTAGTGAACTAAATCGCCTAGAAGAAAGTCACTCTGCTAGGCTGGCCGAGCGAGAAGAACAATTGAGACATGGAATTAGAACTCGTTTAGAACAACAACTCAGAGCCAGACTTAAGCAAAGGGAAGCCAGGCTAAAA
>JABIUA010000067.1 GCA_018667575.1 Methanobacteriota archaeon
AACCAACCGATGCTGAAGGTTCAGTAAATACAGATGCTGCCCCTAAGCCAGTTGGAGCATACCCTCATGCTAGAAGAGTTGGCGATATGTTGTATCTCTCAGGAGTTGGCCCCAGACAACCTGGGACAAACTCAATCCCTGGAGGACCAATTCATGATGAAAATGGCAAACCATGCGATTATGATATCAAAGCACAAACTCAAGCTGTAATCGATAATATTTCTAGAATCCTTGAGGAAGCAGGAAGTTCGTTGGACAAAGTTTTGGATGTCACCTCATTTCTTGTCGACATGGATAGAGATTTCCAGGGATACAATGAAGTCTGGGCTGAAACCTTGGGAAAAGTTGGACCAACTCGAACAACACTTGCAATTAGGGCCTTACCCACACCAATTGCAGTCGAAATGAAAGTCATCGCACAGATTTGACTCTAGATATTTACCGGATTCCGGAATCATTATGTCGCATTTTAGGAAATAGAATATATCACATCACATTTTAACACCAAGTAGTCAGTCTTTTAGTGTCGGATATCGGGGGGAACTATGTGGCAAAGAATTCAGTTGAGAATCTAATTAGAGGTGTTGCTAAAGGCGACATCAAAGGAGTAGCAGATGAAATTAAAAATTCGCTTGCTAGAACGATTGGATTAGCAGGTGTCGTGATAATATCGCTATCGGCTATGCTCCCAGGAATTTTCGTCACACCGACATTCGCCGCACAAATAATGGGTCCAGGAATTTGGTTGGCGTTTCTACTAGCCGCGTCTGTAGTGTTACCAGGCGCCCTATCAAAATCAGAACTATCCTCCGGAATGCCTACTAGTGGCGGTTCATACGTATTTCTAGAACGAACTTATGGGCCGATGGTAGGTACGATTAGTGGTTTAGGATTATGGACATCATTTCTACTAAAGTCTGCCTTTGCTCTTATTGGATTCTCAGCCTACTTTGTCGCAGTGACTACTTATTTCGATTTTGAAATAGATATTATGGTACTATCTATGTCTGCATTGGTTTTGATAACCGTAGTAAATATCCTTGGGGTATCCAAGGTCAAAGCAGTGCAAACACCAATTGTTATAATGACTGTCCTTTTGCTGTTGGTAATTTGCATAGCATCCTTATTTTCACCAGATTTAGATTTTGGACGACCGATTGATGGTGCATTTAGTACTGATGTTTGGACGTTAGCTGAGACGGCCGCTTTTGTTTTTGTCGCTTATGCTGGAGTAACTAAAATTGCTGCAATCGGCGGAGAAGTTAAACAGCCCGAGAAAAACCTGCCTGCAGGAATTATGCTTTCACTTCTGATTGCAACAGTCCTTTACTCAGTCATTGCCTTCTTGATGATGGCAAGTATACCGGGTGAATGGTGGATTGTTGATGGAGAAGTTGTTGAAGACCCAATATATGTTTTTGCAACACATGTGGTAAATACCGAATTTGGAATCATAGCCGCTGTTCTTTCAGTTTTGACTATGATCTCTATGGCACTCGCTGGAATTCTAGCATCGTCACGATTTTTGTTTGCAATGGCTAGAGATAATCTATTACCTCAACCCCTTGAAGATGTAAGTGTCAAATTCGAAACACCTCATATTCCAATAATTATTACCGGTGTAGCTATGGCCTTGGCAATATTGGTTGTTCCATTGAAGGATGTTGTTAAACTAGCATCCGGATTTAAAATTATGATTTTTATGATGATTAATTCCTGTGTTATTGTCCTAAGACAAACTAGTGATAGACATGATTGGAAACCTGCCTACAAAGGACCATTGTACCCATACATGCAACTCTGGGGTATTATTGCTGGAGGTTTCCTAATTGTTCTCATGGGTTCTAAGGCATTCATCGGAGGAGGGGCTGCAGTGATTGTTGGTTCAGCAACTTACTATCTTTATGGACGTAAACACTACATAGCACCTGATAAAACCCCTATTGCAACATTTAGAGAGCAATTTGGCCTAGGTTCACCGACAGAAAATGAGCGTAGATTGACTGCATTCCATGCTGCAGACCTGGGTGGCAAAGGACACCTCAGTGTAAGAGAATTTCAAAATGCATTGTTGGCCCTTGGGTTCTCATATTCTGTTGATGAGTCAAGGGCTATATTCCATAAATCTGATGAGGATGAAAATGGAGTTATAGATATCGAAGAATTTTTCGCATCCTTCATCTCTACTGAAGAACAATAAGAGCAACTAAACTACCTATTGAATAGTTAGTGGCTAATGAGATCATTCGACTCGAGTCCATGAACCATCGTCACCAACATTCCAGTACTGGACTTCTTCGCTAACATCGACGTACCATCCGCTAGAACCCTGTTCAGTACCTGGTGCTGCCTGCAT
>JABIUA010000087.1 GCA_018667575.1 Methanobacteriota archaeon
CGGTGGTGAGAATCGTAATTTGTCCAACATAAGAGTGTGGTCAAATCACACAAAGCAGTTGGCTAAGAAATACGGTTTACCAGAACAAAATCTTGACTCATTCCAAGAAGAGATTAACGAACAATCACCTAGAGTTGATGAAGATACTATGCCTGGTGAGTTGGCAAATGTAGTGTCGGGCCGAGTTGCTAATTTACTCGACCTTCAAGGTCCAAATTATGCTACTGACGCCGCTTGTGCTTCTTCGATGGCTGCAGTTCTTGACGCTTGTAGAATGTTACAATCAAGACAAGTTGACGTGATGCTTGCTGGCGCTACTGACCGAACATTAGACCCAGCCACATTCGCAAAATTCAGTGCAATCGGCGCTTTGTCAGCCACTCACTCAACTCCGTTTGATGCTAATGCAAATGGCTTTGTTATGGGTGAAGGTGCTGGAGTTTTAGTTCTTAAGAGGCTGAACCAAGCGATTGAAGACGGAGACACTGTTCATGCAGTAATCAGAGGAATTGGTGGCTCGTCTGATGGTCGAGGAAAAGGTATCACCGCACCAAGCCAAAGAGGGCAAGTACAGGCTATTGCTAGAGCTTACAGTCAAGCAGGCTATGGTGCATCAACAGTAGAACTAGTTGAGGCTCATGGTACTTCTACCAAGGTAGGTGATGCTACAGAACTTTCCACATTATCTCGGCTATGGGATGGATATGATGGTGGCAACCACGTCGCAGTTGGTTCAATTAAGTCTCAAATTGGGCACCTGAAAGCGGCTGCTGGAATCGCTGGAATAATCAAAAGTACTCTTGCTCTTCATCATCGAACAATTCCTCCATCGGCCGGATTCAAAACACCAAATCCAACAGTAGAGTGGTCTGAAATTCCATTCTTCGTTCCTACAGAGGCTAGAGATTGGCCTAAGCCATTGGAGAATCCTCGACGAGCAGGAGTGTCCGCTTTCGGTTTTGGAGGTACAAATTTCCATATTGCACTAGAAGGGTACGAGCCTGATTATCACGTTCCTCTCGCTAATCATTGGGAGACTAAATGGAGGACTTATACTGAATCAGCGCCCTCTGAACCCTCAATCCTCGATAGTTCTGCTAAACCATCTTTGTCTCATGAGGAGCTGAAGTCTATCGAAGGAGGAATGCTATTATTATCCGGTGAATCTATTTCACAAGTCAAAGAGAAACTTGAATCTTTGAAATTCCTAGGACCTTCCTTCGATGAAGATCCATGTGGCCGCCGTCTTTCCTTTGAATTGGATAATGCGTCTATCTTTGACTCATCCCAGGAGATTAGGATGGCAATTATTGCCACCTCTTGGGCTGACTTTGACAAACGTGTTTCTCTAGCCATTAAGGCGATGGATGATAAAGAAAAGTGGGGATTTTTACAGGCGCAAGGAGTCTTACTCACCGATGAACCGACTTTACCTTCCAAAGCTAAAATTGCACACATGTATCCAGGTCAAGGCAGCCAATATGTTGGAATGACTCATGACTTATACAAACGCTATACTTCTGTTCAAGCGGTCTGGGAAAAATCCGATGAAACGATGGTAGATGTTTTGGATGGAGAGACTCTATCCAGTTTTGTTCTTCGCAGTAATTTGACTAAAGAAGAGTTGGTGGAGAGTGAACATAAACTCAAGCAAACTGAATATACTCAGCCTGCAATGCTAACTGCTGATTTAGCGATAGAAAGGTTGCTCAATGCTCATGGGCATAAACCCGATATGGTGGCGGGGCATTCTCTTGGCGAATATGCAGCATTGATGTCAGCTGGGATTTTGAACATGGATGGGGCGCTACGAGCATCTGCTGCAAGAGGGACAGAGATGGGCTCTGTACAAATTGATGATAAGGGCCTAATGGCAAGTATCACAGCGCCATATGACGAGGTAGAAGCCATCATCGAATCGATAGATGGGTATGTTATTTCAGCGAACAAGAACTCTCCAAAAATGACGGTTATCGCAGGTCAAACTGAGCCAGTAAAGGCTGCTATGAAGGTTTTCGAATCGAAAGGTTACTCTGCTACAGCATTAGCCACTTCACACGCCTTCCACTCTAGAATAGTTGCTCCTGCTAATGAGCCACTACGCCGATTTTTAGATACGCTGCAAATCAACTGGCCAAAAATTCCAATCACAGCAAATGTCGATGGGCAATTCTATGACATGACAGGTGGGGATTCTAAGGAATCTGTTTTGAGTAAATTAGCCCCTCAAATGGCTTCATCTGTAGAATGGACTTCTCAAATAGAAACGATGTATGATGCTGGAGCAAGAGCATTTGTGGAAGTAGGTCCTAAGCGTGCTCTAACCATGTTTGCCACTCAGATACTCGAAGGTCAACCTCACTTACCGATAATGACTAATCATCCGAAACAGGGAGGAATAGCATCTTTCCTAACAGCAATTGCAACATTAGCCCTGGCAGGTAGGAGGCCGATTTGGCCCGGCTCTAATTCTACAGAATTATCTGAGGCATTTAGGGCAGGTCCAATTGAAGCACACTCTTCAACTACTAAGTCGGTAGCTCCAAAGATAAATTCCGATGATTTAGAAACAAGGGCTAGGCCTTTACCGAGTAACGGTTCAGCACCAGTAGTTAGTGAAGTCAGAACTGTGAATCATGAAGTTGCTACTGTCAATGTAGAGGTTTCTATTGACGATGCAATAAATGATTATGTTGGCCAATTAATTTCTTCAATGACAAATTATCCTGCTAAGTTTTGCTCTGGAATGGTAGATTTGAGATCGGTCCTAGGCATGCCTGAGCAAGACATTACTTCTGTAATTAGTAAAATCCGAACCGAGTGTCAAACCGATTCCGAGTTTGAGGTAAATAACTCCAAGACAGTAGCAGACTTGTCGAGGTGGGTAAAAACTCCACCTCAAAGATACTTGACAAAAACTCAATTAGTTCAGGCAACTTCTTCCACAGTACCGGCTGGGACTGTGAATCTTATCAATGACAGAAAGCAAGATCCGTATGTCATTACTGGGATTTCACTAGGCTTGCCAGGTGAAGACAAAGTGTTCTCAGATGATACATTCGAACGTTTAGTTCGCGGAGAAACCTGTATTTCTGAAGTTAGTAATGAGTATAAGCAAAAACTCTTGGACAAAAATATCGTTCGACTAATCAAAGGTCGTGACGGCTCAGTTAATATGGAGCAAGCCACTGAATTTGGTGATATTCCTCAACTGGCTGGACTTAGGGGAGCCTTTGACCTCTCCGAAGAATTTGGTATCGACCCCAAGGCAGTATTGGCTTGGGACATAACTACACAATTAGCAGTTGCTTCGGGATTGTTAGCACTTCGCGATGCTGGAATTCCATTGACGCCAGTGGAGCAAGTTGGCAAAGGAGGCTTACGACTAATCACTAACTGGCAAGTCCCTAAAATTCACCGTGACAGAACAGGTGTAATTTTCTCAACTTGTTTCCCCGGAATTCAATCTGTTTTGAAACATGCTAATACTAACGGGGACGATGGTGATGGAAGATTTGACAGAAGATATCTATTCCAGGTCTTGAATATGGGGCATTCACAATTTGCTCAGTATACCGGTATTCGTGGACCTAATACAACTATCAATATGGCTTGTGCTTCTGCTACCGCAGCGTTTGGTGTGGCTGAAGATTGGCTCAGCAATGATAGAGTTGACAGAGTAGTGATTCTTTCTTCCGATGATGTGACTGGCCAGGATACATGGGAATGGTTCGGAAGCGGCTTTGCATCCTCTGGTGCGGCTTCAACAAGTAATAAAATCGAAGAAGCGGCTTTACCTTTCGATAAGAGGAGAAATGGCCTAATTCTAGGAATGGGAGCGGCAGCATTTGTTGTTGAAAGACGCTCTCATGCTTTGGAGCGTGGTGTTCAACCGATTGCAGAATTACTAGGTACAAAGGCAGCCAATTCTGCTTATCATGGTACAAGATTAGATATCGATCATGTTGCAGAAACAGTGGACGAATTTATCCATGAAATGGAAACTAACTGGGGATTAGACAGACATGTGATCGCTCCACAAACCGTTTTCTTCTCACACGAGACCTACACTCCTGCGCGTGGCGGTTCTGCTCAATCAGAAGTCAAGGCTTTGAGACAAACCTTCGGGCCAAGTACAGATAAGCTGGTTATTGCAAATACCAAAGGTTTCACTGGCCATCCTATGGGTGTTGGGATTGAAGATGCAAGTATGTTTTATGGATTGATGACAGGTAGAATTCCTCCAATTGCTAATCATAAAGAGGTTGACCCTGAACTAGGAAAGTTGAACCTCTCCAAAGGAGGGCATTATCCCGGTCTCAAATATGGTATGAGATTCGCTGCTGGTTTCGGTTCACAAATGGCCCTCTCATTTGTTCGCAAGTGTGATTTTGAAGGCGAGAGAATTGATGGTAACATCTTTATGCAATGGGTGAGAAAAATTGCCAAAACTGAAGATATCGAGATGAGAATTCTTCAGAATAAACTCGTTGCCTATGTTGATGGAGAAGATAATTTACATGGGGGGATTCAAGGTAGTAAGTGGCATATTGCTGCTAATACTGAGCAATCACCGGCGGCTAAAGTCGAAGAAAAAACGGAACAAATTACCGAGCAATCATCTCCGGTTGTAAAACAACAATCTACCCCGCAGCCACCGGTACAGCCGGTAGTTAGTACGCCTATTGAGTCAACTGAGTTGAATGATGCAGTCATTGAAGTTGTTGTAAAACACACTGGGTACCCAGCTGACTTTGTAGAGTTAGACCAAGATTTAGAGGGCGAACTAGGAATTGATACAGTCAAGCAGGCCGAGATAATGGCAGATATTCGTTCAAGGTTCAATTTACCAGTCGATGAAGATTTCATACTTTCAGATTATCCAACACTAAATCACATGATTGGATATATTCAGAAGATGACTGGAGATTCACCTGGGCCAGTTGAAGTTGCTGTGGCTGCGACCGCTGTAGTTGTTGAAGTTGCACATACGGCGGTTGAGGCTATTACTGAAGCTGTTCAACAAGTGACAACTCCTTCTACGTCAGCAATTAACGATGATTCCTTGAACGAAGTGGTTATCGAAGTAGTAGTAGAACATACAGGCTATCCTGCTGATTTCATCGAACTAGACCAAGACTTAGAGGGTGAACTAGGAATTGATACAGTCAAGCAAGCAGAAATAATGGCAGACATCCGTTCAAGATTCAATTTGCCTGTCGATGAGGATTTCGTACTTTCAGATTACCCAACTCTCAATCACATGATTGCTTATATCCAGTCCATGACAGGAATGTCAGTTGATGTTCAACCTGCTCAAGTCAGCGAACCTGAAGACGTTAAGCCAGCAATATTAGAAGAAGAAACCAAACCAATTACTTCAAATCAATTATCCACAGGAGATACTGCTGATATTGAAACACGCCTTGTGGAAGTGGTTGTCAAGCATACGGGATACCCTGCTGATTTTATCGAGATGGACCAAGACCTTGAGGGAGAACTTGGCATTGACACAGTAAAACAAGCAGAAATTATGGCTGAAGTTAGAGATATTTTTTCTCTTCCAGTCGATGAAGATTTCATATTAAGCGATCATCCAACACTCAATCATTTTACTGCCTACATCGTTAAGATGCAGGGTGGCGCTCCGGTTGTAGAATCACAAAAAGTGGTTGTAGAGCCTGAAGCGGCTGTGGAGCAGGTGGAAAAAGAATTGGAACAACCTCCAGTAGTTTCAGATTCGGTTTCCATGGATGGATGCCGAAGATGGCAAGTTGAGGTTGAAGAATGCACTGGTATTCAATCGAAACTCGATATGGAAGGTACAATCTTAGTTACTGATGATGGCTGGGGGATTGCCGAAGAATTCTGTATGCTTATGGAAGAACGTGGATTGAAAGCAATTAGAATAGGTTTTGAAAGTGACATTCGAGATATGTCCATACAAATCGAAGGTGAACGCACAGTATATCGTGCAGACCCTGGGAACATAGAACATATTGAGCAAGTTTGCCAGCAACTATCTTCAGAAAATATCTCAGGAATAGTCCATATGGCTGCATTGAAACTAGCGGGTGTAGAATGGGAGGAGGATACAACTCCTTCATCACAAATAATTCTAGCAGCGCAAGGTTGGTTTGCACTTCTAAAGGGGCTAGATCATAAATTATCCAAACTTGAAACAGGTTTGATTGCCTCTGTTACCGCTTTAGATGGACGCCATGGCAATATTGGTGAACATTTCAATTCGGTTCAATGTGCGGCAAGTGGTGTGACAAAATCATATTCCTTTGAAAAACAATCACTGCGTTGCAGAGCTCTAGACTTACATCCAGATATTGTTCTAGAATCGAAATCAGCAGCCAAGATAATTGAAGATGACCTTTTCAATATGGCTGGGGAAGTAGAGATCGGAATTGACCGTGATAGTCGACGTTGGACCCTAGTAGCCTTTGCTGAGAATATTGAAGCAGAAATTCAACCACTCACAAAGAAGGATACTTGGATTGTTTCTGGAGGTGGTTCTGGGGTTACAGCCGCATCAATCATCGGTGTTGCTAAAGCAAGTCCAAATTCGAAGGCCCACTTCATCTTACTTGGTCGCTCAAAACTTATCGAAGAAACCGAAACTTGGGTCGATTGGAACGATGAGCAATTAAATCAGCGAAAGATGGCATTAAGAGAAGAAATGATTCAATCTAGCGAAGACGGTAAAGTAACAATGGTTGAATGGAATTCTAACTGGCAAAAATATACACGAAGTCGAGATGTTTACATCACACTTAATACTATCAATAATACTGGAAACAAAGCGTTTTACCATTCGATAGACGTATTAGATCAAGAGGCTTTAATCGAATTAGGTTCATCTTCCAAGCGGAAGATAACAGGTATTATTCACGGCGCTGGCCTGGAAGATTCCAAATTGGTTTCTGACAAGAGTCATAGTATTTTTGACCGAGTAGTACGCGTCAAAGTAGACGGTTGGAATGCACTAATGGCAAGTGTTAGAGCGTCAGGAATGGATAATCCAACATTTGCTGCTTGTTTTACCAGTGTAGCCGGAAGATTCGGCAACGGTGGCCAAACTGATTACGCGGCTGCTAACAGTGTCTTGGATGCTGAAATGGCAAGATTAACCGCTAGTGGCGAGTCTAGAGGTGTTGCAATAGGTTGGACAGGATGGAGAGATGTTGGAATGGCAACTCGTGGCTCAATCGAGGCAGTTTTCCAAGCAGCAGGAATAGAGACATTATCTGTTGGTAAAGGAGTCGAGATATTCGTTCATGAAGCACTCGCTGGTGGAAAGCGTCGAGTTCTTGGTTGTGGCTCTCTTGGATTAATGGATAGATTTGATAGTTTCCGTGAAGCTCCATTGAGGTTAACAGCAGATATGTCAGCAATCATTGCAGACCCTTCTCGTTTCCCATTCATTCACAAAGTACTTGATTTTGAATCTGATAAAACTCTACTGACACAAACTACACTATCTCTCGAGGAGCATTTGTTCTTAGATGACCACGCAATAGATGGCGTACCATATCACCCTGGTGTCATGGCACTGGAAATGTTTGCTGAAAATGCCTTGCTGCTAAATCCAATGACCTGTGTTGCTGGTTATGAAGAAGTCAAATTTGGGTTGCCAATAAAGTTGCTAAAGGATGAAATGAAAGTTCGTGTTAGTAGCACTGTAGAAAAGCAAGATGGATACATTACTTGGGTTAGATGTAAACTAGTATCAGATTTAATGAATTCAAAAGGTGAAGTATTTGGTGAGAGGGAACACCATCAGGCTTTGGTTAGGTTAGTCGACTTTAGCGATGACCTGAGGCCATTCTTGCAAAATGAGGTAGACTCGATGCCACAAATCGGAATTCCTGCTCCAGGAGAAGTTGAACTGATGCCTTCTTTCATCTATCAACGGTATTTCCACGGCCCTAGGTTCCAATCTCACGGCGGAATCATACGTGGCGTAGGTGACGGGGAATTGCCAGGCGCAGATGGAATTGCGCTGATGCGTAATCAATTACCTGTAACTGAACAATTTTCAATCGAGTCTCAAGGCGAGAAAGTATTGCTTGATGGTTTGCCAATGCTAATTGAAGCAGGCTTCCAAAATGCTGGATTTGTAGCGATGGAATCAGAAGGCTTCTCTTCACTTCCAGTTGGTATTGAATGGACTTCAATGCTCAGGGTCCCAGAGAGAAATGAAATTCTTAGAATGAGGAGTTTGAGAACTGCAGTAGAAACTGATGGAATAACAGTCCACGATGTCGTGATAGTCGGAGATGATGATGGGCCAGTCATGGCTTTGAAGGGTTTGAGACTGAAGAGTATGGCGCCAGTTCCTGAAGACCAAAAGTTCACTCTGGAACGCTAGTAGTTTTGTCGAGGAGTTATAATGCAGGAGAGCGTTGTAATTCTTGAACCTCCAATTCTAAATCAATCTCCACGATTACTATGTTTTCGATGTCAGGTAAAACCTCACTCAATAGAACGAGTAGTGCTTGCTAACATAGATGAAGTATCGACCTTTGTCATGGATAAGCGTAGAGATGAACATCTTACTGGACGCTGGTTGTTGGCACAAGCATTGGAGGCATGGGGGATTAATCCAGAAGAACTAGAAGTCAGAAGAAATCAATACAGGGCACCTAGCTTAGCATATCTACAAGGTATTTGGAAGAATACTCCTCTTCCATCAATATCCATCGGACATTCTCAAGGATGGGCTTATGTTGCTCTAATCGATAATGGCTGGACTGTTGGTATTGATGGTGAACCAGATGATAGGAGAATTGCAGAAAATGCCTTTGATATGATGGCATCTGGTGAAGAGTTAGAACAGTTGAGATCAAACCCTCATTTGGCGATTCGGACTTGGACAGCCAAAGAAGCACTGCAAAAAGCGATGCGATTGGGGATGAATCTTAATCCTCGTAAAATTCAATTTCCAATTGGAGTTAAAGAGTGTAATTTTTCAATTGAAAATTTGAATTTTCAATTGGTTTCTTGGACTCATGAAGAGGCCCACATAAGTCTAGCATGGGGTGAAGGAAATGGCTATGATTCAGTTCCTGAGGATGAATTGTTGGAGAGGACTAGAAAGGCGATGGAAAATGTAGAATCTTGGGGAGTAGGTTGTAGTACGACAAGAAATAACCTCTAGATTATTTATTCCACACTCTACTCGATTCCCAAGGTAGGCCAAACAGAATTCCAATTTCGGTTAGAATGACGTAGTTTAGAATTAGATAACTGAGATAAGAAATAATGATCACTAAAATCGAGGTATTGATGATTTTCCTGCGCTGACGTTTTGCTTGGTCCATCGTACATATTCCTTGATTGCGGAAATAGAATACTAAACCAGTGATAACTGTGATACTAGCGATAGTTAGCATAAGGGGTCTAAACCATGAGTAGCCATCTTCACCCCAATACAGAGTGTCAGAAATAGCTGCACCAGTTGAAACAGTAGCGATTCCAAACATCACTAAAACAACCGAGGGGAGGCAGCACATTGAGGCAATGATAGAGGAACTAGCGACAAGTTTCCATAGTGAGCGAGCGCTTTCTTGTTCGTTAGATTCCGACGAATCCTCACCTTGCATAATTTGTGTTCAATGATTTAGTAGAAAAAACATTGTATCAATCAAACATTAACATTTCTAATCTCAGGCGTTTGGTCGGCAATCATAAATTCAAGCATTGCAGCCCACATTACAAATTCAATACTACCTTCCAATTCTTCTTGTCCACCGACCATTTCAACCATATTATCCAAAGTATCAGTCGGTGAGTGATAAGCGTCATAATCGTCATCATATGCTCCTAAGTGGAAAATTGTTTGTGCCCCGAGGTCTCTGAATGTGACGTGGTCTGAACGGCCAAAGGTATCCTCATGGACATCCATTACCAAACTCTTGTGCTCGTCCCAGTGTTGGTCACAACCAGCACCATATTCTCCATCGATTTCAAGGTCCATAGGTGCTTGAAGAATATCACGGTGGACATGGTCTAGAATAGTAGTGATTTCAACATCTTGTTCATTTGGGTCGACATCTGGTCCCGACCAGGCATGATATGGATACGGATCGCCGCTTGGTTTCTTTGCAGGGTAGGATACTCCCATCATATCCATATTGATGTAGAATCTTAACTCCTTGTCTTGTGGTAGGCAGTAATCACAATCATTATTGGCAAATGCACTAGAACCTCTGAGTCCTTCCTCTTCGCTAGACCATAATGCTAGGAATGTATCACATTCCACTTCGATGTCGACAAATGCCTTGGCAAATAGCATCATACTGACAGTACCTGCAGTATTGTCGTATGCGCCTTCATAGGTTCCTAGAAGCGATCCTGGAGGAGCGATATCCATGTGTGCGCCCATTCCTTGAACACAGGAAGAATTTGTTCCTCTTTTCCAAGCAATGACATTCAAACTTTCAGGTTCACTAATACTGAGAGTATCGGTTACCCTCATCAGATTAGTTTCATATCCAAGTCCTTCGAAATGTCCATGGAAGAATGAAGCTGCTCTTTCGAATGCAGGGTTTGGCGAACCCATCCATCTATTGATATATCCACCACACTCAGTAGAGTCAGAACAAACACTAGTGATAAAATCCATTTTATCAAACCATTCAGAGCCACTTACAATAGGTGTTCCGTTCTCTGCAGTGAAATCATAAGAGTCTCCACTTCCATCAGTGTTTACGATGGTGATTGAAACATCTCCTGCATAAGGCGTCAAAAGGAGACGACCATTCATCTGTTGCTCCTCTGAAATAGCATATCCATTAGGAATCACTTTTCCGTCTAAAAATAGTAATACGTCTCCTGGTACAGATATAGAGCGGCCCTCGCCAACTAACATGAATTCATGCCATTCACCACTATACAAAACGGCTTCATCGGCATCGGTGAAATTTATTTGAAAATCAGAAACAGAGTAGGATATTTCATTCTCCTCTTCTCCAAAACATCCAGAAAGAGTTGCTGTAAACATCAACGCTACTAGAAATATTCCCTTAAATGGTGATGAACTCTTCATGAAACGCCCTTCCACCGCTCATTGATAGCCTTTGTCAATTCAAGTGCCATTAAGTGTCAAGCATTCGTTGAGGTGCGGATAGCGGGAGTCGAACCCACGACATAAGGTTGGAAACCTCAGATGATAACCACTTCACCATATCCGCACAGGTAATCATTGCGAGAAGCCTCTCCTCTTTGAGTCAATCGGTCAAAAGACTTTACTAAAATCCGGGTGGTGGTGGCGGTATGTCACGATTTAACCCGAATTCAACTCTACGTATTTCATCGGAAACCGCTTGATTATTGAATCTATTTTTCAAGACCACTTGTGCATGTTCTCTGCGCTCAATATTACGTTTGATTGTATTGGATTTTCCACGAATGATTAGAGCGCCCATCAACACAAATAGTACAAGGCCACCAAGAGCGGCTTGAACAAAAGGCTCTCTGAGTGCTTTATTGATCAAGTCAGTTTGGTCATCTACAATTTCGTCAACGATCCTAGAATCTTCAACAACTAGCGAGAGAGACACCGTGTCCATGGCCACATCAGAACCCGGCTCCTTGGCAGTGATAATCAAATTATAGTCGCCAAGAGAATTAGCATTACCGGCAAAGGAAACAGTTTGCGTACTCCCAGTTTCTGAATTGAAAGTTAAAACTTGGATATTTGAATCAGCAGACACAGAGGACATGGATTGCCATTCAACCCTAACACCAGCACTACTCATTTGTGTTGTAATTGTACATGTGAATGTGAACTGGCCGCTACTTGCAAGGTCGATTTCAGGAGGGCTACTACAAGTCATTTCAGCCTCTCCAGCATTCTTTAACGGATCATTTGGCCAATGGTCGAGTTTGTAAGAACCAGCGGTTTGATTATCACCCCATCCATCACCATCAGAGTCTAGCCATTGACTATCCTCAGTAGGGAATTCATCTTCAATATCTGCCCACAGGTCTCCATCGGTATCCAAACAACCATGCTTAGTTCCTTGACTTGATGTTCCAAAGGTCAATGGACAACTATCACCCATTGTTCCACTTTCTTGGTCACCATAACCATCCCCATCCGAATCGAACCATTGTGAATTATCTCCCAGCCAAAGGTCGTTTAGGTCACTTGCTCCGTCACCGTCTTCATCTGGACATCCATATCGGTCGATTGTAGAAGTACCAATTACGGAAATGCACGCATCTGGTTCAGTTCCATTTTGATTATCACCAAAGCCATCGCCATCAGCATCTGACCACTGAGTTGAGTCATCAGGGAATGCATCGTCATCTTGTGATGTACCATCATTGTCGCCATCAGGACAACCAAATTCGTTGATATTGGAGTAACCCTCTTCATTTGGACAATCATCTGCTTGGAAACCAGACGCATTATCTCCATATCCATCGCCATCATTATCACTCCACTGTGATGGTTCTAACGGGAATGCATCAGCACCGTTGGAAATATTCCATCCAGCAGAGTTTCCAACAGGTAGTGTGACATCGGAATATCCGTCACCATCGGTATCACGGCATCCAATACGGTCGATAGTTGAATTACCAATAACGTCGATACAGTTGTCTTCTAAGTCATCAAACCCATCACCGTCAGTATCTTGACTTCGAGTTGGGTCATCGGGGAAAGAATCACTTTCATTAGAGATTCCATCGCCGTCATTATCGATACAACCAAATCGGTCAATTGTGGAGTTACCTGCGACACCTGGGCAGGAATCAGGTTCCAATCCAGTCGCATTATCACCATAACCATCACCATCTTGGTCGAGCCATTGAGTTGGATTGTCATCTATTGCATCGTTGTCATTATCCCATCCATCTCCATCATCATCAAGACAGCCCATTCTGTTGCCAAGAGTTGAATTTCCAGCAACACTAGGGCAAGCATCTGGCATTACTCCTGCGAGATTATCTCCATAGCCATCACCATCAATATCTGACCACTGTGTAGATTCATCAGGCTGAGCGTCTTCTTGGTCAGCCCATCCATCTTGGTCAGTATCAAGGCAGCCTAGAGTATTATTTCGCCAAGAATCTCCCCAAACATTTGGACAATCATCAGCTAAGTTTCCGGTTTCTTCATCACCATAACCATCAGAGTCAGTATCGTTCCACTGGGTAGGATCAGAATTGAAAACATCAGCACCGTTAGCGAATGTCCATCCTGAATCAGCATCAGAGTACCCATCGCCATCAGTATCAGGGCAACCTAATCTATCATGGATAGAGCTACCTGCATGGTTTGGACAAGCATCTTCACCACCCTGGTCTGCTAATCCATCTAAGTCAAAGTCAGACCATTCTGAGGCGTCTGAAGGGAATGCATCAGCACCGTCTTCAATAGTCCAGCCAATGTCAGCGTTGGAGTAACTATCGCCATCGCTATCTAAGCAACCAATTCTATCGGCTGTAGAAGTTCCTGAAGTACTAGGGCAAGCATCACCATTTGTTCCTGCAGAGTTATCACCGTATCCATCACCATCGCTGTCAGCCCATTGTGTCGTGTCTGATGGCCAAATATCTGCACCATCTACAGTAGTCCAAACAGGTCCATTAGTTCCGCTTAGGTCTTCATCAGAAAAACCGTCTCCATCTGTATCTGGGCAGCCCTTACGGTCTTGATTAGAGAAACCTTGAACGGTAGGGCACAGATCAGGGTTATTTCCTGCCGGATTTTCTCCATATCCGTCATCATCATCATCAACCCACTGGGTGCCATCAGACGGGAAATCATCATCAGAATCCCAGTAGCCATCACCATCAGTATCAGGGCAACCGAGATGTCCCATTTGTGAGGAAGTGCCAGCAATAGAGGGGCAATGGTCAGGATTTACACCACCTGAATTATCGCCATATCCGTCACCATCGGTATCTACCCATTGTGTTGGCTCGTTCATGAATGCATCTGCACCATTAGCAATAGTCCAGGAACCATCAGGGTCAGACCAACCATCGCTATCAGTATCTGTACATCCATATCTATCTAAAGTCGAAGTTCCTGATGTAGCAGGACAACTATCACCAGTTGTTGCAGGTGGTGGATTATCTCCGTATGTGTCGCCATCGGTATCTGTCCATTGGGAAGAATCACCAAGATAAGCATCTGCTCCGTTGGCTACTGTCCAAACAGAACCATTGGTGCCAGATGGGTCAGGGTCACTAACGCCATCGCTATCTTCATCAGGGCAACCATTTCTGTCGACAATAGATATTCCTACAACGGTAGGGCATGAATCCGCTCCACTGGCGATAGTCCACCCTCCATCAGGATCTGAGTATCCATCACTATCAGCGTCAGGACATCCAAATCGGTCGGTTGTAGAAGTACCAGCAGTGATTGTACAACCATCAGGTTGGAACGCGGGTGCTGGGTTGTCTCCATAGCCATCCCCATCTTGGTCAACCCATTGTGTCTTGACAGAAATAAGAGCATCAGCACCGTTAGCTGTTGTCCATAAACCATCCGGGTTAGAGTATCCGTCTCCGTCAGTATCAATACAACCTACACGGTCATTTGTAGAATTTCCAAAGGTCAGTGGACAGTCATCATCATCATCCTCAACGCCATCAAAGTCAGCATCTAGAGTAAGATTAGTTAGTGAATAATCAGCATTTAGAGCCAATGAGAAAAATTGTGGGCCATCTGGTACGGAAGTGCCAACAACGTGAACCTCCCATGTTCCAGCGGTAGGGGATGAGAAATTTAGCATTCTTAGATTGTTTAAGTCATCGCTTAGATGTGTCCATGTGCCTGATGGGTCCTTGACTGACAAGTCCAAATCATTGACTAGATGTGTTCCAGCACCTGGTGTTGACTTTGGGTCGTTGTATGCTAAAGCAAGTTGAAGGTCTTGTGCTGCAGCAGGCACATTGAAGCTCCATCCTCTGTCATCAGTTGTCGAAAGAGATTCATAATCGACAAAAGAAGCATCTTTGGAAGACCACATATTCAATAATCCAAGCCCCTCGTGTGGGTTAGGTACTGCCTCTCCAGCACCATTGGTTGGTGAAGAGAATTGACCCATCATATCGTGAGAGTTAGCGCCATAAATCGCTTTTACTAGCGCAGATGATGGGTTGGCTACGCCTCTATTTTCTATCAAATGTTGCAAAAGTAATGCAGTCGCTCCAGCAGCAATTGGTGTTGCCATACTAGTTCCACCCATGTAGCAGTAACTTGAGTTAACTACATCCCAGCATGCACCGGTACCTGCGGAACGTGAAAACGTTGACAGAATGAAAGTACCAGGTGCTACGAAATCAGGTTTAGTTCTTCCATCATCGGTTGGTCCCCTTGAAGAGAAACCAGCCATTCCTGAAATATTATCTGCATTTCCACCATATATAGGCCGATAATTTTCACTCGCTCCAATGGTGATTGAGTTCTTCGCTGTTGAAGGTGAACCTAGGCTATCAAGATCAACTTCTCCATTCGAATCGGCATCGGTTCCGTCGTTTCCTGCAGCGAATAATACCACAATTTCATCGTGTTTGACCGTACCTTCGTCAATTTGAGCAGAACTTGTTGTGTATACGCCAGCATAAGGTGCACCCCAAGAATTTGTATGTATTCTGCTACCATTCTCACTGGCTAAATCGAGCATATCAACTAGATTATTCGGAATTCCGCATCCAAAGCATCCATTTTGTTCCCATGCATGAAATAGTAAATTTGCTTCAGGGGCAACTCCAACAATCGCACCATTACTGTGGGTTCCATCGCCGAGTACTGATCCAGCAACGTGAGTTCCATGGCCATTTCCTTGTGCCATTTGGTTGTCATCTTCGGCTCCATCATCACAACTTGGACCTGGTACTCCTGGACTACTCCAGGCACAGTTAGGATTTGGCCATGATAAGATTCCAGTTATGTGGTCTGCAAAATCAGGGTGCATACCAGAATTGTTTACGCCATTATCAATGCCTGAATCTGCAACAGTGACTATAATGCCGCTACCATCTAACCCATTCCAGCCAGCAACAGCATTATTCATTTTTGTTGAATCTTTAATATCATCAGCATGAATTATTCCAGCACCCACTGTATTTGATGGTAAGAAGTAAGGAGAAGTCTCTACCCATTCAATTTCGCCTTGCATTACAAGCCAGCGAAAACTATCAGCATTTACTGTAAGTGTAGCAAATCTACCATCATGTGAATTAACCTTGATACTTCTGTGTGAATAAGTGCCTTCGGGTAACTCTTCGCCAGATAACATCAAATTTACTCTTGCGAAATCTTCTACTGCATATGGATTGTAATTATTGGTTTCTTGACCCAAAAGTCCTCTTACTAGATCTTCTCTAACTTTATCGACACTATCCAATTGAAAGATTCCTTCAACATTCAAATCATCAAGTTGCTCTACAGTATGTCCTTTTATCTCACAATGGAAACCGTTTGGTGGTAGATAAGAATAACAATCAATTCCAGATTCTTGTAGTTCAGATTTCCACTCAGTTGGAATTGGGAATGTATGAGTTATGACATACCATCCTTGAATGTAATTGGAAGATTCAGTCCATTCTACCCAACTATCAAGTGGAATAACATTTGCATTACGGTACAGTAGATTGATTTGACTAAGAGCCTTTGATGGTTCAATCCAACCATTTTCAACATCACCACTAGGGTGTATCCCTATCTCAGTGAGTAAGTCTAAATCGACATTAGTGGTAATATTTGTTTGAGGAGAAGCGCTGACATTTATCATCGCTAAAGGAGTAATGATTTGGACTAATAAAAGAGTAATAAATGCCGATGCCCTTACCCGATTCCTATTCCACATGGTGCATCACATAACTAGCCCCCTCATCAATGATTTGCTTACAAGATATATTGTAATCTTATTGCGAGGGTTCAAGAAGCGCGCTCTTAGCGTCACACTATGGCGCGTGGTCATGGAAGAGCAGGGACAGTAGATCCCATGACTCCTGAAGAGCTTAATGATCAAACTCAAGTCCTTGGTAAACAGGTTTGGCGTGTAATACCTTACGCTAAGCGTTATCCAAAAAGATTGATTGCTGGATTTATCGGTAATGCCTGTGCAAGAATTGTGGATCTAGTTCCTTTTGTGGCAATAGGTTGGGCTGTGGATTATTTCACTTCAGATATAATGGCGGGTCCGAGTATTGTTCAAACTGCTGTTAATTCAATCAACTCAGATCCAGCAGTAGGTTATGGTTTTCTAATCTTCCTTGGATTCGCAATGCTTGCGGTTTTCCAAGGTATTTCTGAATATTCTTGGCAAACTCTAGGCTATAAGATTCAACACGACCTAAGAATGGATGCAACTCGCTCGCTTATTGACATGGAGGCATCGTATTATGATATGCGTCAGACGGGTCAAATCATGTCGGTATTGTCCAGTGACGTCAATCAATTAGAGGATGTAGTGTCAGATTCTTCAACCTCAATTATCCGGATTGTTTTCACATTCTTGACCGCATTTGTGATTTTAGTTTCAATGTCTTGGAAATTAGCAGCAGTTCTTTTCGGACCTATAATTTTCATAATTCCATGTGTTTACTGGTTCTCGACTAGAGTTCAGAGAAAGTATCGTAAACAGAGAGAGTCTACAGGAGATATACATGCAGTTCTAGAGAACTTAATCAGTGGTATTTCAGTAGTTCAAGCATATAATGCTCAAAACTGGGAAGCAAACCGTGTTAATCGCGAATCTGGTTCTTACAGGGACCAAGCAATGGGTGCAAGCAGGGATAGAAATCGTTTCTTGCCAATGATTTACGTCATTGCTGGAATCGCCTTTGGTCTACTCGTAACCGCAGGTGGTTGGCTTGCTAGTACAGGGGATATATCGACAGGTGAACTTGTCACTTTCCTACTGATAAGCACTAGGATGACAATGCCAATGTTCATCTTTGGAATATTGATAAATCAACTCCAAAGAGGTGAAGCAGCGGCTCGTAGAGTCTTTGCAGCAATCGATTTAGAGCCAACTATTACAGACTCTGAAGATGCAGTTGAACTATCAGAAGGTATCTCATCTGTAGAATTCCATGATGTTCATTTCACATATCCTAATACGACCATAAAAGTGCTTAGCGGTATCTCTTTCAAGGCAGAAGGTGGAGATTTCCTCGGCGTGATGGGGCACACTGGTGCTGGTAAGACTACAATTCTCAAGTTATTGATGCGCTACTATGTTCCCGACAGTGGCGATGTATTGATCAATGGTCGAAGTATTAATGATTACACTCTTGATTCAGTCAGAGATAAAATCGGTTTCGTATCACAGGAACCATTCCTCTTCTATGGGACAGTACGTGATAATGTAAAGTACAATCAAGAAGCAACAGAAGAAGAATTAGAAAAAGCACTCAAGTTAGCGGGTGCATGGGATTTCATCAATGATTTACAAGACAAACTCGATACCATGGTTGGAGACCGTGGTGCCAAACTTAGTGGTGGACAGAGGGCGAGAGTTTCTCTGGCTAGGGCATTATTGAAACATCCAAGCCTACTGATTTTAGATGAGGCTTCAAGTGCACTTGATGCAGAAACAGAAAGAAGAATTCAAGAGAACTTAATCGCATCAGGTTCAGGAAGAGCCACTATTGCAGTTGCTCACCGTCTTTCGACAATTAGAAACGCAGATGAGATTCTTTCGATGGTCGATGGAGC
>JABIUA010000165.1 GCA_018667575.1 Methanobacteriota archaeon
AGTACTGGACATTTTCTAGTTCTAGCAGCACTTAATGCCATCAAAATTGGACCATGTTGAAGTCCATGTAGGTAACTTGCCATTAGATCTCTTGTAGCGGGAGCAATTAGAATCCCATCTATTTCATCAAGAGCAGTTAAATCACTGTTCCAATCTGTGATAACCTTGGTTTGAGTAGCCCACTCAACGGCGAGTGGCGTGATAATTTTTTGAGCAGAATGAGTCATCATTACACTGATTTCGGCGCCATGTCTACGTAATTCTCTAGCAAGTCTGACTGTATCAACCGCTGCGATACCTCCACTGACGCCTAGAAGAATACGCTGACCAGAAAGACTGGAACTGCGAATTTCGACGTCGGTATCACGCATCGCCATGGTCAGTGGTGTAGTTCTTTCATTTTGACACCTTCGCCCAGAAATCAACAATCGAAACCTGGAAATAGGCAATCATTCAAAGTAAAGCACTAACTGCGCTATGTATGCAGCCTGATAGAGGAAGTGATTTGGTTGTGGCGGGGATGAATCCAGCAAAGTCTATGGGGGCTTCGAGTGCTTTCGCTAGAATCCATAGGGGTACGACATTCATTGTCTTCATAGATGGATTGATTGTTCTATGGATTGGATTTGCATTTGCCAGTAACTTACTTCCAGAGAGCCTTCAAGCGATTTCAATAAGTTTGTTAGCCATCTTAAATCTAATTATATGGAATGGGTACAAAAATAGAGCAAGGTGGGCATATTGGCCTGGTGCGATTTTAATCAGTCTTGCATGCGTATTTTTTGCATTCAATGTATTGATATCCATTATTGATATTTTACTAGGTAATATGTCTAGTATTTTACTTACTTTTTTGATTGGCTGGGCTACCTTTGGCTCAGCACGAAGAGTACTGTTTCATTTTAATCCAAGTTATTCTAGTGCATATTACTCCACTCAAAATGATGGTTCAAACTTTGACTTAGAGCAAGGAGAAATGTTGGCTGCATGCCCGACATGCTTAGCAGTGCTGGCAATTAGGCCAAATATGCTTAGCGTAAACGATAAGTGTCCACATTGTCAATCACCTTTGATTGACCCTGAACTAGCCCAAAAGTATGGCATTGACTCAGAAGAGTAAAACTCATCAAATGATGATTATATCTGCGATTTGAAGAAGTTCTAATCAGCGAGATGCTAGAGTTAGGTTCTTCCACATTTCTTCAGGAACTTCCATAGCAAGTCTTAGTCCACCCATTGCACCAAGTCTAACTGGGTCATCTACTACGTGAACATTAACATCTCCTAGGTCGCTTAGTTTGCGCTCAATCATAGCACCAAGGCCTTTGATTCCCGAACCGCCACCAGCTAGAATCATGTTTCTTCTAAATTGGTCATGGTATTCAGGGTTAGAACCGGAAATCAATAGTTTGACATTCTCGACAATAGGGTCAACAATTTCTTCACATGCTTTTTGGATACAATCAGTAATGTCTAGAGTCATTGCTTTACCTTCGATAGAGAAATCTACCATTACAGGTTCATCTGGTGTTGAAGTTCCCACGAATGAATGATTCTCCTTCCATCTACGAGCCATGTCTTTAGTAATTTGAGCACCGCTATACTTGGATTGAATTTCTTCGATAATTTTTCTGTCGATGTAATCGCCTGCAAACTCTGTGTGCATTTGGTCATCAGGACCAGGGATAGTTCCGTAAACTCTACACAAGTCAGTTGTTCCAGCACCGATGTCAATCACTAGGGTATGTTCGATCATGTCAAGTGCATAAGCAACAGCGAAAGGCTCAGAGATAATCATTGCAGCATTTACGGTTCCAGCAGCAGCATCAAAGATAGCGGTCTTATCAACATAACTTGCTTCAGCAGGAGCACCGATGACAGCGACAACACGGTCATATTCTTCTGGGTCTGATAGATTGATTAGATGAGTAATGAAGTGTGCAATGAAATCACGGTCTTCGGGAGTATCCTTGATTACACCATGTTCTAGAGGTCTAAACAGGTTTAGAGCGAGTCTATTTTTCAGTGCTTCTTCACCAAATAGAACATCTCTCTTAAGGAAATTCTTTGCGATCAAATCTTTAGGAGTTCCAATAACAGTAAGTTCTTCTTCTTCGTGACTATCTGATGAAACCATAACTGAACGAAATGTTCCTAAATCAATTCCTATGTATAATACTTGTTCACTCATTACTCTCGCCATTTTAAGCCATCCCGACTTACCTTATGAAGAATACCTCTATTTAGATTATAAACAATAATCAAATTCTTAACAAAATCATCTATGGAAATAATCTATAGAACAATGCTATGGGCTACCTATGGTGGAATTTAATATCTCAACACCACTCTTCGCACTGCTGGCAGTACCAAGTTCCGTACTCAACATATAATTCTGCCATTCCGTCGCAATTTGTACATTCTTTGAGAGTGTTTTCTCCACACATTTCGATGACCATTTGGACATGGTACGAATCATCAATTCCAATTTGTTGTCTTACTGACCAGAGTAATTGATCTTCACTTGGAGATATAATTCCATCTTCGAGAACCAATTCCACCATTCTTCGATAGTCCTCAAAGTCTGTTGAATTTCTTGCATCTAATATGACTCCATTCTTCTCAGCAATAATATCTGTACCCCCAGGGTCATCAACAAATAGAACTAATGATTCCGCTTTCAAATCATCAGAACGTAGTTCAAAAGAAATTCTGTTTCCTTCCACGTGAGCGAATACTAAGTTGGATTTTGAATTGATAATATTCGCTATTGAACGAGCGGTTTCCTCCGAATTATTGCCACGCCTCCATCCAAAGCCATCATTAACATCAAAACAATAGAATTCAGTCCTAATTCCGGGATATTCAAGTCGAATTTCTTCACCACCATCAAAGCCATTGGAGACAACAGTTAGTGAACCAACTTCAGTGGAAACAATATTATCTTCATCATCGAAGTTAATCATCAATGGTTTTCTCTCTTCTGTAGCGGTATTAAAATGACCTTGCATTCCACTCATCCACTTATCTTCAAGACGGGTTAACGATTCTTCCTGTTCTGAGGAAAGGTCTTTTTTGACTCCAAGGACATTGGCAAGGCTGCCACTTTCAACATCTCTCTTGAATTGTTCAATCAATTCAGCATCTCTGTGATAAGATGGTATTTCTATTTCCTTTTTATCCTCGGTGTATTCTGGGTCAGCCCATTCATGTGAACACTTGAGACATCTAAGATATCCAGCCATAGTTGATGAATCCGATTCTCCTCCACATCTTGGACAGTCACCTTCTTCGCTGTAACCCAAGTTTTCAACTGCCTCGCGTCGACCCTTGCGCATGCCACCAAATCCGGCCATAAACATCCATTATGCATTCGTAGTATCAATGCTTTGGAAAAAAAAGTTTGTATCATCAATTAAGTTGAACTTTAGTTCCATATCTAATTTGACCTTCTTGTGAATATATTCTTCTTACGACAATTTCTCCCTTCATGCCTATTACAGGTTGTATATTTTGGTCGTCAGTCAACAAAAATACTCCATAAGTTCCTTCCTCAAAGGAAACATAGACAGTTGAGATACCATCTAATATCGGTGCACGAATAGAAAATTCTGATGGCGCTCCTGCGGCAGAGAGTTTCGTCCAAGATTCAATTTGGCATGTACTGCTTAATCGAATCTTGGGATTATCGATTACTGAACCTTCATCGTTCAATTGTCTTGGAGGCCAAATGGTCTTATCATCAAATTGTGCTAATAGGTTAAGTCTAGAGTTTAGACTCTCTGTATATTGCTGGGAGGAAATATATGCTCCCTGTGACACATTTTCCATAGATGTCTCTTTTTCCCATGCAGCATTAATTTGCTTGTATTTCTCAGAGTCAAAATCCATCAAGTCAGTTGGCAAAATAACATCGATTGAATTGGATTTGGAGATAGACAAGGATGCAGAATCATGGCATACTAGATTCCAATGGCCCTCTTTAGATAATTCTTTGATCCCAGTTGCTACTTTCAAAACTTCAACGTCCACCTTTGATTCGTCAATGCAAATACTATCTAGTTCAATGTTCTTGGAATTAATCAAATTTAGAAGAGAAATTGCCAATGTCGTATAGTCACTATCCGGTCCAAAAACAGGACTATTTTTGATTTGCCAAGGAGAGCAAATATGAAAGTTTTCACTGTTGAAAGATACTTTATATCCTTGCCAATTTGAGAATTCAAGCATTTCTTTCCCTCCCAAAGATATGGACTGCACATGTCGCTCCTGAACCGCCAACGTTGTGAGTCATTCCAATTTCAGCATCCCTAACCAAGCGACTTGGTTCTACAGTTCCTTTCAACTGTTTGAATACTTCAACAGCTTGTCCAGTTCCTGTTGCACCTAGCGGGTGACCTTTTGATTTAAGTCCACCACTTGGGTTAATGCAAACATCTCCTTCATTTCTTCTACCAAGTCCTTGTCTGGCAAATTTACCACCTTCTCCTCTTCCAGCAAAACCTAAGTCTTCTGTTGCCAGTAACTCTGCAATAGTAAAGCAGTCATGTACTTCGGCTAGGTCTATATCAGAAGGCGATAATCCAGCCATTGAATAAGCAGACCTAGACGCTTTTTGTGTGGCGAGTAGTTGCGTAATGGACGGCCGATCGTGCAGTGCAAGGTTATCTGACGCTGCACCCGACGAGAGTAGCCATAGCGGGTCGTCTGTGAATTCCTTTACGACGTGGTCAGCAGCCAATACGACACAAGAAGCGCCATCAGATGTAGGGCAGCAATCGTACAATGTCAGTGGGTCTGCGACCATAAAACCGCTTTTTGCTTTTTCAAATGACACTTCTTTTCTTAGGTGTGCAGCTTTATTTTCAAAACCATGCATGTGATTTTTCACACTGATATTAACCAAATCATCATGTGTTGAATCAAACTCATGGAAATATCGTCTCGCCATCAGTGCATATGTTCCAGGGAATGTCAGACCTGCCAGTCTTTCCCATTCTGTATCTCCAGAAACTCCAAGCCAAAACCGCTTTCTTTCTGGTGTTAAATCATTCATTTTCTCGATTCCGCCAGCTACCACTACATCTGCTTGGCCACTTTTGATTGCCATCCAAGCGTCTCTAAGAGCAAAACCAGAGGATGCGCAAGCATTCTCTACTCTTCGAACTGAGATTCCTTTCATTGCAGAATGTTCGGTCAGAAGTGCAGCAGTATTTCCTAACTGTGAACCACCAAATGCTACACTTCCAATGAAGGCTTCATCTATTCGACTTGGGTGAAAATTTTGGTCGACACTTTCGAAGGCGTTTTTTGCTGCCTCAGCCCACATCCCCTTCAATCCAGAAGCGTGATTGCCGTACTTAGTCTGTCCAGCGCCGATGATGGCAACATCTACCATAACCTGTCCAACACACGGTAGCATTTGATTGAAACGGTTGAATTTAGAATACCAACGTGATTAATAATTTTTGTAATTTGTATGCGCAGAAACTAAGAACGGGTCACTTACCCCCTCACAATATGCTACGACAATGTAGAACACACGGACACTTCAGCGGAACGAACTGTCCAACGTGTAATGATGAGGGGAAGTTCATAATGAGTGATAGAGAGTCAAACTCTCTCGGACGTATTTTAGCGCTAGTACTAAGACACGCTCCTGAAAAATTTAATGTGGAAATGGATATTAATGGATGGGTCAATATAAGAGAATTATCAGATTCTATCTCGAAGCAAAGAAGACACTACCATTGGCTTAGAGGATGGCACTTCTCCGCAATTGCAAATGCTGATGAGAAGGGAAGATACCAAGTCGAGGGTGAGATGATTAGAGCAACCTATGGTCACTCTATCGAACTTGAACTAGACTTGCCTACTGACAATATTCCTGAAGGTCTCTACTGGCCTTGTGAAGAAGACCAAGTTGAAACAATCATGGAACTAGGAATTACTGCTGGTGATAGAAAGCATGTTCACCTTTCCAAGACTATTGTTAAGGCAATGGAGGCAGGACACGTTAGAATTAGTCGTCCAGCGATCATTGAAGTCGACACTGTTAGGGCTATTGCTGATGGACACACAGTCTACCGTGCTGGTAAAACTGTTTACCTCATCGACGAAGTACCTGGAGATTATCTTTACCGTGTAGAATCCGACGACCCAATTATTACTGAAATAGTAGCACAATGGGAAATCGAAGAAGCGCAAGAAGAAGAGTGATTATTCCTTCTTATTCATTGCCCCGCATGCTGGGCAGAAATCTAAGTCACTGTCTAGACTTGCTCCACATGTATTGCACATAGTGTTGCCAAGAACCAACGCTTGTACCTTACTTGCAGGCGGTGGTGCTTCAACATCTGGGTCGCTTGATACTAGAACTAGTGGGTCAATTCCATGAGCGACTAACTCTTTGTAACGATTAGCAAAAATCAAACATTCTTGAATCGATATTTCCAATTGAAGAGTTCTTTCTTCTCTCTCTGTTTTGTCATCGATACTTTCAGCTTCTTCAAGAGATGCTTGCAAGTGACGCATAAATTCGTCCAAGGTTGGTGAATCAGCCATATACACCGGTCTATGCCTTCATTCTTCAATGCTTTCAAAGAGGGGCATCCTCATGAGGATAGTCTTCTTGGGGGTAACATGCGAGACTGTGTTGTCATTAAGTGGGGTGGCAGTCTTATCACAGATAAGGAAAAAATGTGTACTCCAGACAATGAAACCATTGATTCTCTTTCAGGTGTTATGCGTCAATGTCTCGATGATGGGCTGGATATAATCCTAGTTCATGGCGCAGGTTCATTTGGTCACTTAAGGGCTAAACATTGGCGGTTGAATGAAGGTCTATTGCCCGTTGAATCATTCACTTCTCAAGATGACTGTAATTCACAAAAAGAAGCGGTCAGTATAGTTCGTAATGAAATGCTTACATTGAATAACTACGTTTCTGAGTCATTGAGTAGATTTCATTTGGTCCCGTCAATAAAACCTCCTCATCAATGGGCGAAAAATACTGGTAGTAGTTTTGATGGAGACATCTCAAAAACATTTTCTGACTACCAAGATTCTATTTGTGTGACATTTGGAGATGTTGTAGATTGTGAAGGTGAAATGTCGTTTGGGATACTTTCTGGTGATGATTTAGTAGTTCGCCTATGTGAAGAAATACCAAACGTGAAAAGATTAGTTTTTGCAATAGGTGGCGTTGATGGTATTCTGAAAAGACCGCCTGAATCTGCTAATAGTGATGATTTGATTGAAAATTGGTCACCTGGGATGAAGTTTGAAGGTCTACATAATACTGAAATCGATGTTACAGGAGGAATTGGATTGAAAGCAGCAAGAGGGGCTGAAGTAGCCAAACTTGGAATTGAAGTTTTAATAGTAAATGGTTCATATCCAGAAAGAGTATTTGATGCATGTACTGGAAATGAGGTTTTGGGGACAAAAATAAGCGCTTGATTTTTTGTTTACTACCTAAATATAGGGAACTCTTCATTTATCGAGTCCGAGTGCAAAGGCTGGTGATGACTTGGCAGGGTATCAGATAGAAGATGTTCCTTCGATGAATATCGATGATGAGTTTAAGCAAATACTCCAAGATTCTAGTGCTGATTTAGAACAAATCAACTTGATGTCTGAGGCTATAATCGGTGTTGATGAATCAGATAACGAGGTACGTGCTGTATCGAAGGTCGAAGCACACCACTCATCAGGAATATTACATCGAGCATTTAGTGTACTTTTATTCGACAGTAATAATCGTTTATTGCTACAGAAAAGAGCGTCTCACAAAGTGACATTCCCAAATGTTTGGGCTAATTCGTGCTGTTCTCATCCACTTTATTCCGAATCTGAAAGAGAACTCGGCGATGCATTAGGTGTCAAGAGAGCAGCAATTCGTAAACTAAACCAAGAATTGGGAATTAGTGAGAGCCAAGTTCCAATTAGTGATTTTAGTTTCATGACAAAGATGGTTTATTCAAGCAGAATGAATGAAGAGTGGATAGAGAGAGAAATCGACCATATTCTTGTCATCAAGGCAGATGTTGATGTTAACATTAACGAAAATGAAGTTTCAGATATTAAGTGGGTAAGTCAAGAAGAACTTGAAGCAATGTTGGTTGCTGAAGTTGAAGGCGATGGAGAAATCGCACCATGGTTTAGATGCATTGCATCACGATTGATGACTGAGGAATGGTGGGACGCAATAGGTGATAAAGAGAAGTTAGGTAACCTCTCTGACGACCTTATCCATGATATGGGAGATG
>JABIUA010000147.1 GCA_018667575.1 Methanobacteriota archaeon
ACATATGCACAATCTGAAAACGTTAAATCACCATTTGGCATTACGTTTTTACGCAGTGAATGCCAAGATGAAAAACGGAGGTAAGTATCATTCAAATTAGGGTCCAAAAATACTGAAGGTGACGTCATTTCGAAGTAAAATGGGTTATTTGTATTTTCATTGGCATCTGTTGAGTCATCTGTATAATCATCATCCTCAAATGTTGTTCCCCAACACATTTCTCCTGAAGCACAAGAGTCTGGCCCAGCAGTTCCTAATCTAGCGGATTTTTGACCATACTGCCAGGTAAGAGGGTCTCCGGTGACATCGTGGTCTTGCCCAATCCCAAGTCCAGAGACATTGGAAAAACCAGACGTGCCAGATTCAAAATCTGTAATAAAGGATTCCGAACTGAAACTTAACGGAGTTGGAGCCCCATTTTCATCTTGATAAGTAAAATTCGAGATATCATCATAGGTTGTAGCCTGATTATTTAGTACTGGATCCCATATCGGCAATCCTGATTCGACTCCCACCCTAGTGTTGCCTGACATAATGACAGGATTGGTCGAGATATCAATAGAAGCGGCCGTAATTGTCTCGTCAGAAGGAACTGAAAAACCCCCTTCTGTGGTGTTAACGGTATTGACACCATCTTTGAATTCAACTACTACTTCTGAAGAACCATCAGAAAAGGTACTGATTGAAGTCGCTGCAGCAAATGGTGTTAATATCATTAATAGTGTTAAAAAAATTGAAGTCTTGATTCGTTCATTTCCGGTCAACATAACATCACCTAACCCCTTCCAGCGAGTCTATGCCTAAAATGCATCGCCTTTGGGAGGTAAAAATGCTCGCCAATTAGCCAATATGGATAAGTTTAGAATCAAAGTTCTAGTTCGTACTTCTTAGTTAGGGCTTCACCACATAGGAAGTCCATACCACCGGCTCTTTGTTCACTTTTCTCTAGCCATTCCCTATTAGCGACAGTAGTTGGACGATTTGGACCTAATGCATCACAAAATTCAACCCCAACGCTGAGATCATATGTTCCCAATTCTCTCGCCATATCAATGATATATCTCTTATCGAAAGCAAGTAAAGGCCTTAGGGGAATCAATTCTGACATTTGCTCAATAGCACCCATGTTACCGAGAGTTTGTGATGAAACTTGGCCTAAGTTTTCACCAGTTAGAAGATGTGTTGCTTGTTTTTCTTTTCCGACAACGTCGCCAATTCTATGAAACATCCTTTTCATATGAATAAAATATTCTGTGTGGGCCCAATGTTCAGTAAATTTGGTCAACTGTTGAGCAATTGGAACTATGGTAATAGTTCTGTTCAGGTTTTTGCGTGCCAATTCCCCTAGTTTTCCATCCATCGACAATAGATGTCGCATGAGCGCTAATGTTTTCTCTTCTGCCTGCGGCCCTGTTATCTCTTCTTGACTAAAATGAAGGCAGTGAACTGTCCAGCCTTGATTTAGCATTCTTGCCACTGCGACTGGAGAATCTATACCTCCTGAAACAAGAGCAATGCACACTTTGGACTGGGTCACATGCATTGGAAGGGTTTGTTATTGATGAAACCATCCTTTGAAATGCACTTGAAGGTATTAGTTCTTGAAGTAGGGCCTCTTGGGAGTAAGCATGGAACCTTATTCAAAAGAACCTGTAACTTTGATTGAGCATATTTTCCCAGGCGATACAAACGATCATGACACCCTATTTGGTGGAAGATTATTGTCGGTAATGGATAAAGCCGGAGGAATTGCATGCTCTAAGTTCGCACATCGAGAATTCGTAACTATTTCCATTGATACTTTGAAATTCATAGCCCCTGCTAGACAAGGCGATTTACTAGAAGTAACAGGTAAAGTCGTGTTTACAAGCAGCCATACAGCCTGTACTAAGGTCACTGCGATGGCAGTAAACAAAGCCACATGGGAAAAGAAGAAAATTTGTGAAGGATTCTTTTTCTTCGTCGCTATTGATTCCATGATGAGACCGATACCGATTCCACAGTTGGTTGTAGAAAATGAAGACGAGCAAGTCGATTGGGATAAGGCGTCTAAAATTAGAGAGCAAATGCTTTCCCAAAAAGACAACTAATACCCCTACATTCATTTGTAGAACCTCGGTCGCCGTATTATGCCTGTACTTAATATTGCAATGGTTGGAAGCGATGAATTAGCAAAAGAAATTGCTAAACCTACTGACCAAAGAGATGTTCACACCTATGTCCACAAGGAGAACGGCCCCGAAGGAGCCAGAATTCTTTCACTGATTAGGCCAGCAAAGTATCCAGAGAGGTTACGTCCATTTCTAAATGCATTATCAGCAGCAAGAGTTGGCATTATTGAAGTAACAGCCGTCGATGGAACTCTTGGAGAAGCATTAGTCGCTTTTGCTAGTTCGAAGATTTTGCGCGGTATTGCGATAATCAACTCTTCTGACGGTACTTGGATTGATGAGGACCAAGTAAAAATGCTGTTTAAACAAGCAGGACTCGGCGAGTGGATTTTTGCCACAAAAGATGGCATAGAACTTAGAACACAACTATATGACTTCATGGATGACATCAAACAAGAATTGAATGATGCTTCCACTTCACCTTTGGTGATTCCAATCGACCAACATTTCAATGTCAAGGGAATAGGATTAGTGGCAATCGGTTATGTTCAGTCTGGAACTGTCAATGTTCATGATGAGTTAGTATTACTTCCTGCAAATGGAACTGGAAATGCGAAATCGCTACAGGTCATGGATGATGATGTATCTTCAGCAACTGCCGGAGACAGGGTAGGTTTGGCCCTACGTAATGCTAAGGAGGACCACCTTAGCAGTGGTTCGATTTTAGTTCACCCTGCGGTCGAAGATAAGAAAACCAATACCAGTGTACCCCTTTCTGTAGAATTACACAAGCGTTCAAAGGTCGAGTTAGAAGTTTCTCCTTTCCAAAAGAGAATCCTTGCTGAAGGTGATGTCGTCCACGCTAGCGTAGATTTACAATTCGTTGTAGGGAGAATTCAATCTGTTTCAGGCTCTAATCTAGAAATCGAATGGGAATCCCCACTTTTCATTAGGCGTCAAAATCCGGAACCAACGGTCCTATCGCAATTAGACTCCAAACCTAGAATCATGGGTAGTGCAAATCTGAATAAGATAGAGTAGGCACTTTGGCTCACCAAAAAGGGTCGTAATAACGACATATTCGCGCCTTGTAAAAGCGGTGGATTGATAACCTTGAGGAAACGCTTCGCGTATTGGGATGCAATTAACGGGACGCGAAGCAAGTCCAACGAATGTTAGGGAAAATGTGATTTTCAATTCTCTTTCGTTGGATGGCACTTCAGGTAAAGTTCGCGCTACGGTAGATGAGCGTATGCTTTGCATAGAGTCAAAAACTGGACATGCATTGGACATAAGAATCAATTCAATCAACAGAGTGCATCACCATCATACAAAACTCATCCCATTTGGATTTGCATTGATCGGATTTGGATTATTTTGGATAGGAACTAGAATATTATCACATCAAACATTCAAAATTATCAGTATCACACTAGGAATCTCACTGATGTCTGGATGGCTATTGACAAGAAAACCAACAATCACTATAGATACTGAAGTAGGAGACTGCCATGCATTAACCGGTAATGATGCTGCCCTACTTAGACTAAACACCATTTTACTAAGACTCCAACAAGGGTTCACTATTTCCGAAGCTCAAGAAGGGTTGGAAATTCTCGACCGTGACTCCGAGTACCCACGCTCTGCACTACTGGAAAGAGAATCAGTCCCAGTAGCACCTGTTGAAATCAAGGCACCTGAGTCAATTGCTACATTCCTTGACGCAGAAATTGGAGAATTCAACTTCGAGCAAAAACCTCCACCAGTAGAACAAAATTTACCGATAGTGAGTATCCCCTTTGGTCAAGATTTTGATATGCCACAAGAAGCGACTCCGAGCCTACCGTCTTGGCTAGATAATCCAAAATCCATTACTCAAAGTGCGCCTTCTGATAAATTGATTCAAAGAGGTATTGAAAATGTAGGAGATAGACGAAATCATCAATCTCCCCACCCAATGTCAATGTTCAATCAAATTGAACAGCCGACTCAACATAATACAAATTTCGAACCGAAGCCTACTCAGATGATCGGTTCGCTAGCCTCTGAATCATCTTACATACCAACTGTTGAGGCTGGTAGATCTGTCCTACCAGAACCATTACCTAACTTCTTCAGCAAAGAAGGATATCACGCACCTCAGCAAGATATTCCAACGATTCCTACTCATAACACTGAATATGATATCTTTTCATCACCAGATTCTATCCTAGGCCATGTTGATGAATACGGTGAAGAAGTAGAATCTCTAGTTGCGATGGCTAGAAAGAACAGTGAAGGTACAACCTCCGCTAATTTGAACAACGGTCAAAGCAGAGATTCGATTCAAAATAAATTCCCTCGACTGCGTTCAAAAAATCATCATGTTAACTCTAGACTAAAGCCAAAGAGGCGACCTAGTAATAGCGATACGGGTAGTATGTTTCGCAATATCATGATACCTGCCGCAAACCGTGTTGCAAATAGTGTTAAAGAAGCTACATCCAATCTTTCCAACAGACTTCTACCTGGTAAAGAAGACGAGCAAACTTCGAGTTCCGCCGAAGAATTACGACTGCGTTCAAGTGAAGCGCATGAAAAAGAGGTAGAGGGGCTTTACAGAAATCTTGCAATCAGTAATGGTGGCTCACTACCTGATGAAAAGGTAAGAGAAATGAAGGAAATTGCGCTGAGAAGAAAAGCGATTAGCGAACAAGTTGAGCAAGAAAGAGTAGAGATTCTTGATGATTTCAGCTTTGGCGACCTTATCGACAGTGACACAAATAAATCTAATGCCGGAGGAAAAGAAGGACTTCCTCGAATCGATTCTTAATCAACTCAATATTGCTCTGTAATGTTCGAGTCTTTCGTCAAACTCTTTGATTTGAAGATTGATTAATCTCTCTGTTCCAAATGATTCCAATGTAAAACTCGAGGTAACTGTCGCTGCAATTAGTGCGTTTCTTAATTCAGTCCTAGTGAGTTCACCTTCTCCGTTAGCAAAGTAAGATGCTAAAGTTCCAGCAAATGAATCTCCACATCCTGTCGGGTCAATTACCATCTCGGTTGGATAAGCCGGTAGAGATACTATCTGGTCACCATGAAAAGCCATTACTCCAAATTCTCCACGCTTGACTACCAAAGTCTTGCAGCCGGTCATCTCTACCACTTTTCTAGAGGCCCGGACAAAATTATCATCTTCTGCAATCATCTTTACTTCGCCATCATTGATAATTATCAAGTCGACTCTTTTCATTACTGCCATTAGGTCGTCCATTGCTGTTGTTATCCACAAATTCATCGAGTCTAACATTGAAAGTCTAGAATGTTGAACTTGGTCTAAAACCTTAGATTGTAAAATAGGAAGTAGATTTGCACAAAAGAGAATTGATGGCTTGGTTGCAAATTCAGGAACCTTAGGCTCAAATTCGCCAAATACATTCAATTGGGTATCATGAGTTTGAGCAGTCCCCATATCGCCATGGTAGGAACCTGTCCATCTGAATGTATTTCCTTCTGCTGTTTCAATACCCCTGAGGTCTAGGCCTAAAGCTTCTAGAGACTTACGGTCCGTTTCCAAAAAGTCATTACCTACCACACCAACTAATCCAACCGAACCTAAATTCAATCGCTTTAGATGGAATTGACTAGCAATTCCACCGTAAATAGCCGAACCTCCTAGTGCATCATCGATTTTTCCTTCAGGAGATTCAACACTATCGTATGCTATACTTCCAACCATTACTACGTCCATTTCTACACCTAACCTAATAGTTCTTGATGATTATCAATATACTGAATCGTAACTTCTCTATTCAAGAAATCTTCTTCATCCATGATTCTTCTGTGTAAAGGTATGAGGTGTTGAACGCCAGTAATTGTCGTTTCATCTAAAGCGGTGCGCATACGACTGATAGCATCCTCTCTATCCTTGCCCCAAGTGAGTAACTTAGCGAGCAGAGAATCAAAACATCCAGGCATCTCATAGCCAGCATGTGCGTGAGTATCACATCGAATTCCAAATCCGGAGGGGAAGTGGCACTCCCATAGACGACCTGGACTTGGGATGAATTCCTTTGGATCTTCTGCATTAAGTCTGCACTGGATTGCATGACCGCGCCATTTGATATCTTCTTGCTTCATTGGCAAATCTTCACCTTGGGCCACTCGAATCCCTAGTTCTACTAGGTTGTGACCTGTGATTAGTTCTGTCACGGTATGCTCAACTTGAACCCGAGGATTGACTTCAAGGAAGTAAAAATCTCCATTTGCGTCTCTCAAAAACTCAAAGGTTGCCAGTCCCTTGTAACCAACTGTTTCTGCACCACGACAAACCAAGTTCCCAATTTCAGTTCTTTTCGCATCATCAAGCCATGGACCTTCTTCCACCAGTTTTTGGTGTCGACGTTGAATTGAACAAAATCTTTCGCCGAAATGAATCGCATTTTTGCCATCGCCAAGTACTTGAAATTCAACGTGCTGCGCACCTTGAATATATTTTTCAACAAATACTCTCTCATCACCAAAAGCAGATTTAGCTCTTGATTGGCAAAGTTTCAATGCACTAGCGAATTCATCGCCTTTCTCGACTATTTGCATACCAATTCCTCCGCCTCCTGCTGCAGCCTTAATAATTACAGGATAACCGATTTCTTCTGCAAGAGTACTTGCCACCTTCTGATCTGAAATTGGTTCTGAAGAGCCCTTGGCCGTTGGCAAGCCTGCTGCTTCCATTGCTGCTCTGGCCTCTATTTTATCACCCAGTAGAGTGATGACGTCAGCAGAAGGACCAATAAATGTAATTCCTTCTTCCTCTAATCTTCTAACAAATTCTGCATTCTCAGCTAAAAAGCCATAACCCGGATGAACCGCATCACATTCTAATTCTTTGGCTGCTTTGACTACCGCTTCGATATTCAAGTAAGAATCTAATGGGTTGGAGCTATAAATCGGATAAGCGATATCTGAAAGCCTAACTGGAATTGATAAACGGTCTTCTCTACCATGAATTATCGCAACCTCAATGCCCATATCACGAAGTGTTCTAAGTATTCGAAGAGCGATTTCGCCACGATTCGCAATCAGCACACGCTTGAATCCCATAACCCTCCGTGTGGCGAGACATTCTAAGAGACAAACGGTTCGAATTTACTGATTATGGCTAAAAAATACTGCCAATAACCGGCGCTATATTTCCTTAAACAGGAAGTTTATCTGGGAAATGATGCTAGAAAATTCAAAATAAGGGGGAATATTGATATGATAATACACATATGCGATAACATGACGGGAAACGAGAAAACAGGCGCGGAGATTGTGGCCGAATTGGCTGGTAAAGATTTGAATAAA
>JABIUA010000069.1 GCA_018667575.1 Methanobacteriota archaeon
GTCTCTCTCCAAGTAGGCCAAAATCTCCCATCCATTGGGATAAGATGCTTTCATCACTATCGCTCATCAATGGCCGATGGTCTGCAATACCAAGGCTAAGGGATTGCGAATCATTTTCAGGAAGTTCAAGTATAAGCCTTGTATTATCTCTACCCCACATTTTGTCTATCAAGTTGAGTCTTTGAGCAACAATTGTTTTACACTGTAAAGAAAATAGTTCGATGGCATTAGTGATAGTTCCACCTCTTAGATAATAGCGACGCCATCCTTTTCCTTCATTGGTATAACCAATGATTCCAGCTTGAACTAAACGAGTTAGATGGTGATTTAAGGATGCAGGAGTTAGTGCTAATTCATCAGCAAGCATTTGTGCATCCCAGCCAATTTCAGGCTGCGCAAATAGATAATCACGTAGAAGTCTATGGACAGGATTTGCTTTCCCTCCATCGGCCATATCTTCTCCTTTTTTACGAATGAGGCACAGTGAATCGATAAACCATGAAACCAAACTATCTCGATCTCTTTCGCTGGTAGGAAGCGCAACCTCTTGAACTCGAACTCTAAACATCTTGCTCAAAGAACAGGTTATGGCGAAGGTCTTTGAAGACTATGTATTAATTGTCTCTCAAGAGGCGAAAATTCTAGTAGAATTTCAACGACGCTCATCGACCCAATCATAATCTACGCCATGAGTCCCATGCCACTTAATGTCCATATCGATATGAGGCATTAGTTCAATTCTATCTTCTCTAAGTATGCCTCTTCGCCTCAATACTTTGACTGCTGAGTGAACAGTTGCTCTTGTTCTACCGATTCTCCTTGCTAAGTCTGATTGTGAACGTGGTATGCCTTCTTTTACTATATCTTCAATGATTAATCTTTGAACCAGCGATAGCCCAATTGGAAGCGACCTTGCTGCTTTTTGCTCATTGACAGAAATACCTTTTAGAACTTCAATTTGAGTAGGAGCGCCAGCAAAATAACAGGTTCTTCCGTTGACATGCATGACGGTTACACTTCTGCGAGATTGTAATACATCGAGGTGATGTCGTAGTGTTCCATTAGCAGCATTTAGAGTTGTTTGTAATTCACGATAGCAAAGCCCAGGGTGTTTTTCTAAGGTAGTTAAAACGCGTCTCCTAAGTGGATGGTCTTCATCTTTCGACTTAGAGGAAACACCGCCCCATGCAAGGGCGCCTACAGCACTAGCAGCAGCAGCCATAGTGCCTGCAACACCAGCAATTCCACCTGCAGCACCAGCGATACCAGCAGCCAACCAAGGACGCTGTCTAACCCACTGTGCTAACAAAGGCATAAACTCCCCTTCCACTTCTCCTTTGTTAAAGCATCCCGTCGATGTTCGATTTAAATTCCCAAAAATTTCATCCCAAAAAAAGTAATTACGGTGGTTCAACATCATGTGGTTGATGCTGTTGATTATTCACTCACCAGCTTGTACTGAACCAGTGTATATCTTTAGATGGGCGACCAATGGGGAAAGAAGTCTGCCACATGTTTTACCATGCTCACTTAGTGTATAATTAACTCTAATTGGAGGTCCATCATCAACATGCCTAATGATTAAGCCCTCGTCGGCCAGAAGCCTCAATTTATCAGATAGAGTTCTAGAAGAGATTCCTTCGAGAAGATTCTTCATTTCATTAAATCTTCTTGGTCCAGCGATATATAGTGTAGAAAGTATTTCGATAGTCCACCTTGAACCAAATACGTGTAAAGCCTCTACTGCAGCTTGAACTTCCCAATTTGTATCATAAGGTACTTGGTTAGAATATGGTGCTAAAGTATCTCTGATCGATTTACCTATTGCTATAGTGGATTCAATATTATCTTCTAGAAATGAGTAGGATTCGCGTGAGATTCTTTGAATTGGGTCTGGCATAATATCATCTCATTTCTACTATGCTGTAATCCAAAACCACTTCCCTTTTTACACTTGGCACTACAAAAATTTACATTTCCATAATAGAGTCTTGAAATCTTTATTTTCCTAGTGGCTGGTTTGTATCTTGCCAATAACTAGATATTTTCGCCCACATTAGGTGTAATCTTTAACACCTAGATGCGTTGACAATGGCTGATGAGTATGTTAAATAACAGTAAAATGATGTTAGGTGCCGCTTTGGCACTTTTAGTTTTGAGCGCCCCTTTGTCGATGCTTTCGACAGCAGGAGTCGAAGCGGCAGTTGAAGAAAATTTTGAAACCTTCCCTGCCGATGAAGCATGTGCTAACAGTGATTGTACAGAAGCTGAAGCAGATTGGGCTTCCTCAACTGGTGAGCGTAGTTATTATGCTTGGAATCTAACCAATCCTGGTGCAGCAGAACCTGTATATGAAAAAGTAGGACCGTTTGATTATGATATCACATATACTCGTGAAATCCTTGATTATAACGAGACTGCTGGTACTATGCAATACAGTGAGTCGAAAGTATTTACCTGTGCTGAAGACACCAGAAACCCTTGTGACACTTTGGTCACTACAACAAACATTCCATTCCA
>JABIUA010000120.1 GCA_018667575.1 Methanobacteriota archaeon
ATCCTACCCTTATGCCTCCAGAAATTGTTTGGAATTATTCTAATGCGGAACTTTATTCTGGAAAATTATCTGGTGCTGAAAGAGGAAGAAACAATAATACATACATCGCTGAGGGAGATTATGGAGTATGGGAAGTAACACAAAATGGAGATGTTGCTTGGAAGTATAATCATGGAGCAACATGGAGAGCATACATACATTATCTTGATGAGCCAGGAGTTCAATCAATCTTAGACAATCAGTAATTTATTGTTTAAAATCATACCGTGAAATTATGATTTTATGATAATTAGTAGATTAGAGTGCACTTGAAAATCTTCTAGACACAATGATGTTTTGTTCCTTTCTAGAGTAAGAAAGTTTGGATTCAGCCATTGACACCTCTATGAATATTTTTCATCCGAGTTAGTTTTTTTACTCGAATTGAATACAAGGTGTTGCCCAACTACCTTACCACTCTATTATCGATACTATAGGCTCGTAGTGAGCCGGTGCTGACGCAATCCTCGCGAAAATAGTTTTCATAAGGGCGTTCTCAACCCTACATTCCATCAAAAAGTATTAGCAAAAATAAATATGCAAGAAGAACTAGTAGAAAGAGACCGACTATAATTCCGAATATTATCTTAAATCCAAGAGGCATAGGTTCATGGTGACTGATGTGCTGATTGGAAATTTGTTCGGTTTTTTTATTATTTTCCCAAATAAACCCATTATTACAATAGGGGCAATCAAACATTCCTGAGAGTCCATCTTCTAACTCAATATCTTTTTCACAATGAGGACATTGAATTTCGACCATGATTGTAACAGTAACGGATTAGTCATAACAGTATTGATATTATTTCGCCAGAAATCGAGTTAATCATAATCCCACCAATGATTATCATTTCCAGAACTAGAATCATCTTCTTTGAAGTCATCATAGTAAATTCCAGTTCTAAGGGAGTACAAAGTTAATGCTGCAAGAAGGTTACAAAATAAACCTACACATGATGAAATTAGTCCAAAAACTTCAAGTTCTTTTTGTGGGTTTATAATTAAAAAAACCCCATACAACAACATAGGTACGCCGAAAAGTAGGAGAAATAGAGGAAATAAGAGAGATGCCTCATGCTCTTCACCAGTTTCAATAGAAATCAGTGTACGCTTAAACTTGAACCTCTTATATTTCCTTTTTTCCGATTTAGACATATTCTACAGTACCAGTTGTTCGATGATTACTTTTAGAATTTTTCATTCGCGTTTAATTCCTATCAACTAGTATTACTAACATAATAAAATCAAGTAAATATAGCGAAGGAGTCATGAACAATCACCTTGTGGATTTACTCATGGTGCAACGCCCACGCGGAACTAGAGACTTCACCCCCAAGGTGATGAATCGCCGTTTAGCGTTTGAGCAATTGCTTGAGAAATGCGCTAGACGTAGTGGCTTTAACAGAGTTCAAACACCAGTTTTCGAGTCACTTGAATTATTCACTGCCAAGTCGGGTCAAGGCGTAATTTCCCAATTATATGCTTTTGAGGACAAAGGTGGCAGGCCACTTACCCTTCGACCAGAACTGACAGCACCAGTAATGCGTATGATTGCTGAGGAGATGCGTAATGATACCAAGCCTCTGCGATTGTCTTACTTTGGACAATGTTATCGCTATGAGGAATTCAAGAAAGGTCGCTATCGAGAGTTTTTCCAATATGGCGTCGAACTAGTTGGAGCATCAGGACCTTTGGCTGAGGCTGAAGTAATCGCTTTAGCGATTTCAATGCTTGATGCATGTGGCCTAAAAGACTGGCAAATCCGAATTGGCCATGTCGGCATTCTAAAGGGCGCACTAAGCGGTCTTGGTTTATCGCTAGATACTCCTGAAGGAGCCAGTGAACCACCGGTTGCTAGTGCTATGAGGTTCTTAGACAAAGGCGATGATAGGGGCTTAGAAGCACTTCTTGAATCAAATGGAATCCCTGCCCAAAACGCAGCACCACTTAGAGCGCTATCAGACCTTGAGGGAGGTGCGGAAACACTTGGACCGGCAAGAGATATTCTTTCTTCACTAGAAGGTGTATCATTAGAAGCATTAGACGATTTACAAGTAACATTAGATTCAGTAGCAGCACTCGCTCCAGCACCGCCATCTTTGGCTGTTGACTTAACAGTTGCAAGAGGTCTTGATTACTATACTGGAATGGTGTTTGAGGTAATAGTTCCTTCAATGGGTGGGGAAGGCCAAGTTTTGGGTGGCGGTTCTTACAAACTGCTACATTTGTTTGGACTACCTGATTTGGACCCATGTTGTGGATTTGGATTAGGGTTTGACCGCGTACTGCTTGCTCTTGAAGCACAAGCTGCAGCAGAGAATCGCAGTGAAGTTGTGCCAGGGGAACTTGATGATATGAGTTTGATTGCATGTATTCCTTTCAATATTGACGTAAGTCAAGTTCTGCCTTTGGTTGGAGAACTAAGAGCAAAAGGGCAACGTGTTGAACTTGAATTAAGGGGTAGGAAGATCGGCAAAGCGATGAATTGGGCTAATGGAATTGGTGCTACAACAACTATGGTAATTGGTCCTAGAGACTTAGAGCAAGGGCAATGTATGCTAAAGAATTTTGAGACTGGAGAGCAACAAGCAGTTGCACTAAGCGTAGAAGCAATTATTGAAGCGCTTTAATCACTCTTCGGTTTCTTCTTTACGAGTATTGATGAATGCAGCCATTGCAATAGCAGCAGATGCAACTACCAAAGTAAATCCAGGAGTATCTTCATCATCACCAGAGGCGCCTATTTCTCCACCTTCTTGGAAATCTTCATCCCAAGATGCAGGGTCTATTGGCATCATTAGGCTTCCACCTTCGCCAAGTTCAATTGCAAATTCTGCAGGTTCTCCAGAACCAGCAAAGATAAAATCACCCTCCTGGTAATTACCAGTGACTTTCATAGTTATTTCAATCAATGGATTATCATTAAGCCCGTCCCATGTTTCATTACCTTCTTCAACAAACCACGAGAATTGAATTTGTTTCCAAGTTCCACTAGGCCAAGGACTTTCAGTATGTTGATAAACCTTTGATTGGCCTTTATACACTGTAATATTTAACCACTCACAATTATTAGGATTACTATTGGGCTGACAAG
>JABIUA010000167.1 GCA_018667575.1 Methanobacteriota archaeon
TATCTGTTCGAATGGATGTACTGTTGCAATGTGTGCATATGTAGTACCAGTGTAGAAGTCAAAAGTATTTTGAGTCCAACGATGTGTTTGATTCAAATCGACTACACCAGTGGAGTTGTTGGCCCAAAAGACAACGCCTTCAGACACTATGTCGTCCGTTGGGTCTAATGGGTCAAATCCTGAACCAATGCAACCAGTGCCCCAAAACTCTTGCGGGCATTCATCACCATCAATCATACCACCACCATCTGTGTCAGGGTTTGTCCAATCGGTTCCAGTCAGGTTCTCTATTGCATCTGGAACCCCGTCACCATCAAAATCTTCAGGAAGCACGTCATCAAGAGGATCGCCTTCAGGGTTGGTTCCATCGAAATACTCTGTTCTATCATCTACTCCACCACTATCGGTGTCAAATAACTGTGAATTAGTGGTCCAAACGTCCTGTGAACCATTGAAAACTCCAATCCATGACAAATCGCAACCGATGGAAGTCTCAAAATAATTATTCAAATTATCTGAATCGTCATCTAGTAAATTATTACATGGTTCATTTGGATCAGTGAAATCAAACACTTCATCAAAGTCACTAACGCCATCCGAATCAGTATCAACAATTGAAGGATTAGAAAAGAATCCATAGGTACCCAATAACTCTTCCCAGTCTGCCAAACCATCTCCATCGCTATCTCGATAGTCGTCATCACAATATTGCTGAGTAGTTGCCAAAGTTCCCGCTGCAAATGCTGCAGTATGGCAGAATGAACCATTTCTATTGGAAACTTCAGTCACTCCAGGCGAAGGAAGAGATGATACTCCAACTAGTAATTGACCCACAACACTGGCATAAGTAAACGATAAGAATGTGCCTGACACATTATACCATCCAACTCCGCCACTAGGGTTAAATCCAGAACTATCGGTCAAATCAAGAATAGTAGTACCAGAAGTGCCCACTATAGTAGTTTCAAAATTCACAAAAGAATCACATGGATCGGTCCCATGAGTAACATTCAATTCCTCACCATCATCGACACCGCCAAAGTCAGAATCGGCAACATCCCATAGCGTACATGACATGTTTTCTTCCCAATTTTCGAGACCATCTTCGTCCTCATCACCAGAATCTTCTTTTCTTGTAGGGTCGGTTTCACCAGGGTCGATTACACCGTTACTGTTGTTATCCTCTTCACCGTCATCCAATTCATCACCGTCTGTGTTGTTATTACGTGGGTCAGTGGGCTGAGGAGGATTACCGTATTGTCCATTTACTTCGACACCATCGTTAATTCCGTCGTTATCTGTATCTGCTGAAGTAGGGTCTGTCAGTAATGTGAGAGCCTCATAGGAATCATTCAAACCGTCGTTATCACTGTCAGCACGTTGTGGGTTTGTTGAAGTAATACCGTCTACTTCAGCAGTGAATGTCAAACAACCTTGGAGTGGGTCGCAAGGAGATGTTGTTTCGGTTACAGCACCATCTGGACCATTTCTGAAACATGGATTAGGACCACACATTGAATCCCATGTTGGATTGACATATTCGAGAAGATTGTTCAAACCATCCCCGTCTGGGTCACCGTTAGGACCATCGGCATTAGATGCTGATGTAGCGTTTAGACCATTTGCTGCTTCCCAACCATCTGGCATTCCGTCACCATCTGTATCCCAGCCAGCAACATCTTCATCTTCGATACCGTCGCCATCATCATCATTAGAATTACAATCCGCATCCCCATCTCCGTCAGGGTCAGCCGAATCTACAGTACCATCCTTGTCGTCATCAAATCCGTTAGCACAAATATTTCCTACAGGGTCTTCGTCACAAAGAATTGTGTTTCCTGTACCATCGGCGCCAGAAGAGCCGCAAGCAGGTCTATTGTACTGCATTGCATTTTCTTCATCCCAATTATTGACTGGAACAGTTCCATTCCACCAAACACCGTTATCAAGAATTGTTGGAGTTGCACTATTATCCCATCCATTGGGCATCAGGTAAGTGTATTCTTGGAGATTTGACATACCGTCACCGTCAGGGTCTCCTACTGCTCCATCGTCATTAGCGCTAGAAAGTGGGTCAAGTCCATATTTCCATTCCCAACCATCCGGAAGACCATCATTATCGGAGTCTGGGTCGCTTGGTAATAAATTGAGTAAAAATTCTAAACCATAAGTCAAACCATCTCCGTCCTGGTCGGTTGTAGAAGACGCTCTAACATCCAAAGAATCAAATTGAAGCGAAGCGAAAATTGACAATAGCATAAGGGCCACTAAGGACAAAGATTTCAACTCCTTACGGTAATGTGAAATTTGCAATCCTCGCTCCGGCACAGAAGTTGATGAAGGCATACGCATGATTCTCATGTGACGGGGTGCTTAATGCTTCATAAGGGAAATGGTGCGATGTTCATACAAAACATCAAAATTAAACTTGAGGTTTTCCTCAAAGTTCATCCAAAGCATCCAGCAATTCTAGATCATCGTCGACTTCAGATTCTTCGATAACTGGCTCAGGGACATCTATTTCTTCTTCTACTTTCATCTGTTCCTCTAGTGGAACTTCGGCTATTTGATAAGCAGATGAATCGTATTTACCTCTACGATAAACTGCCACGACGAATAAGACAACAAGACCGGCCAATAATGCGATTGTTTGCGGCTCAGGCTCGTATAACTCGTTTAGAAGACATGACACACCCTTGCATTCGGTCTTAAATGTAAATTTTGACAGTTGATTATAATCCTCGCTGTAAGGAACTTCATCATCCATAGGTGTGACCTTTAGAACAAAGTCCACTTCAGAACCGTCTTTCAAATTTGAAGGGGCAGTCAACTCAACAAAGAAATCTTTACTGGAATATGCAGGTAAAGTTACGAACAAAAACCCTTGTCCTGCTTGGCTTGAAGATGCTGTAATCTCTCCATCCCAGCCTACTGGCTCATCTAATTCAACAAATACTTCAAGTTCAACATTGTTATCATTGGTAATTCTGAATTCAATACTCTTCTTTTCTTCGGATGAGAATCTAGTAAATTCACTCTTTTGAGTGATAGGTAAATTCCCCGGTTGGACATCTTCATTTACTTCCACTGTGAGAGGTAAATCGAAATATCTAGCTTCATTAGAATCGACACCCTCTTCCCTTATTTGTACATAAATAGTATGATTTCCTGCTTCCACATTAGACGGTAGAGTCATATCGACATTGATATCTGAATAAGATTCAGATTCTAAAGTTAATATGATAATATCATTATTGGAGCCATCTGTAATCTTATAATCCCAACTTGAATAGCCCATTTCTGCATCTAAATTCCTTGCTAAGTCTTTTGGATTAATCAATTTCCAAGTAGTCTGGCCTGCAACATCACTGGAATCTGTAACTCTAACTGAATAGGATACGGTGTCCCCTGGGTCAACGGATTCAATCCTGCCTAATTCACCAGCATCGCTATCTGATATTACTTCAGCAAGTATTCCAAATGTTCTATGAACTGTGAAGCCAACATCAGTACGTAATTCTGTCTCTCCCGAACTGGTGATTTGCAGGCTCACTAAGCCGATATCCTCTGCCTCTCTTTCAGCAGGAGGAAATAGATCCATTCTAACCGTCAAAATATCATGAGAACCGATGCTCGGAGTTACTGAATTGATTCCCTCTTCGGTCAATTCTAATCCTGTGTCGTTGTCATAGAACTTGTATTGCCATGAAGTCGGCAAGGCATTAACTCGAATGAAAAAGGTATCAGAGTCAAATCCAGAATTAAAAATATCTATGAAGAAATCTCCAACTTCATCTGTATCCACATAATGTGAGAGGCTTTCATCATAAAATTCAGGTCTTGTAGAGTCTACAATCTGAATTTGGTGTTCGAAGTCTTCAAAGATAGATATTCTAGGTTCAGCAAAAACACCAACATCTTCTATGTCTAGAACTATCTCAACAACTGCAACCTCTGTAGTTGTCCCATCTATCTCCGCAAATGCACGCGCCTCAACTTCTAATTTTTCTGGAGCATTTGAAAAGTCCACATCTGATGGGATATCTATCTGCAAAATTGGCTTGGCGGAAGAACCACCGCCGTTAAGAGAATATCCTCCCGGTTTGTCCCATGACTCAGACCAAGTCGAAGGTAAAGAGCGAGCCAAGTCAAAGATGACCTGTATGTCTGAAGAATCAGAACCAGTATGCTCTACTTCAAATTCTACACTTGAGGTCATACCAGGTGCAATTAGAACAGTATCAGGTTGTGATGAGGGAAGAGTAAGGTAAATGTCGTGTTCTACAAATACTAAACCTTGATGTTCAAATAGAACAGTATGGCCCTGAATATCCTGTATTTCCAAAAATACATCATAGTCGCCAGAATCTATACCTGATGAGTAAGTATAGGTATAATTTCCAACCAATCCATCGTTATCTAGTGTCAAATCATCGTCTTCAAACTCTTTATTGAAAACCGTGGTCGCCCCAGAATTAGTACTCATTATCAAGTTCACTGTTTCAATATCATCTCGACCAAAAGAGTCCTTGATTTGAACTGTAAATTGCATGGTCCTGAACTCGCTTCGATGATTTGGAGCCCATTCTAAGACTTCTGTATCGGTCCAACCAGAGCCAGTCATGTGAACCTTAACTGCGGACTGAGAAAGAGCATTGGCTTTTATTTCAATCTTGGAGAAGCTATTGGTAGAATCGATATCGCCAAATTGCATTTCCACATCACAATCTCCGTCTCCTCCACCTATTCCCCCAGAACCTTGACAGCCATCGATGGAGGCATCGACTTCCAACGTGAGCCTCTTGCCATTTTCCACAAGGAAACCACTTGATGGGATTTCCATGTTAATTACGTTAACAGAAAAACTGCAAGAATTGCCCCCAAATGGATTACTACTGGTACACGGGTCTTCGAGAGTTATTATTTCATCAGCCTGTACTTGAGTACCGGACCGGAGAACAAAGGTTATGTCTGCTGACGCTCCATCATTGCCGGTGAATTTTAGATACACACTAATTTCAATCGTAGGAGTTGAACCTTCTCCGTAAATCTGTATATCACTAATCATTTCATCTGTACGGAACTCTAGGGTTGACAAAATACTCTCTTCCTCAGATGAACCTTCAGGCTCCATTGTAGAAATTGAACCATCTCCACCAGACTCGGTTGTAGCTGCTCCGATGTACAAGTCATAAGACTCGTTAGAAGAGCCTGCTAAGAAAATATTATTATCGTTTTCAAGGATACTTTTGGAACTAGAATTAATGCTATCAGTTGGCATCATAGACCCCAAAAATAGAGCTACGATAATTACTGGAATTAAGCGACCCGACAGAGTAGTTTTGCTCACGCTCATCTTGTTCACATATTGGGCTGATACTAATCGGGTTAAACCGTTTTGGGTTGATGTTTCAAAAAAACGGCAAAAATAACGTCCAATCCAATAGCGAAAATGTAACGCATAGAGTGATTCTAATTCTTAGAGTTTGGATTATCTTTATTGTTAATTCTAGATTCTTTAACTCTGGCTCCAAAAATTCCATTGAATAATATCCTCGCTAAAATATTTAGAAATAAAACAAACCCAAGAAACATCATAATAAGTTTCAGTATATCATCCATGACAACCAATTCCTCTCATAACTCTTCAAGGCCAAACCACCAATTATAATATTTCCATAATACGATAAAACCACCATTGATTAAAGTTCCAAACAGTATAATATAGACTGTAGTCAATTCTTGAAATGTCAATATTAATCCGAGATTACCCAATACAAGGAACACAACACACAATGTCCTAATCGTCCTTAATGAGGCTATTTCGTCTATTAAACCAAGCACCGGAATCCAACTACCCATAATAATCCGGTTCAACTATTTTGACGCTAATTATCAAATTATCGTAACTATGAGTGGTAAATCGTAAACTAATCATGGATTATAGTTTGGTGCGAGAGTGGGACTTATGCCCACTTTTTTAACTCAATTCTAAGGCTTGGCAAATTACCGTGCTTTGGTAAAGTTTTGTTAATCTAATTTATCAAAAACATATGTGATATTGGTTAGCAGAGAATACTTCCACAATTCTTGTCCGTTAGTGCCGTCGTCGGCTTGAAAGTAGATTTATTCGTAATTATCAAAACAAAAGGTAGGCACTAAAGGGCCAATAGAGATCTACAGTTCGTTTAGAACATAGCAATGGGCTCAAAAGAAACACACTGACTTATACATAAAAACTTTAATCCGAATTAGATTCAAAATAAACTGTATCTATTATCAACAGGAAGTGGAGAGATTAGGATTTCAGAGAGAATAAAGTTAGCAAATAAGAGAGAAATTTTCAAACGAATATCAGTAACTATGATATTTGTTACATTCATTCTAGTTGTAGCCCTTAGTCGTGGCGAGACTTACAGTGTTTCGGGAACTGATTACAACGAAAATGTAGACCCTGAGTTCCCCGACAATACGTCAAAAGAAGGAATTGATAATATTCTTTACGATACAAATGGAGATATAAACATCATACTGACAATCATACTCTGGATTGTTCTCACCTTAACAATCTCTTTTTTTGCTATAAAAGAGATAATCTCAGAACATGCTCTATCTGGAAAGTGCATAGCCAAAAAGAAGGATGGAGAAGGGTATTGCTCCAGGGAACAATTACCTGGTGAATTATATTGTAAGCAACACCTCGAAAAGAATAGATTTCGGGAAAAAAAACAAGGTTAGTACAATTTCTTTAATCGGCTACGCTTTCTACCACTGAACGCATGGCCTTCTTCCCCTCGTATGTGAATCAAAGGGTAGCGTATGAAAAGACCCACTGCTAACCTTTGAGTGCAACTTAATTTTGCAATGGGTGTTATGCTGCCACCCTTTGATAATGGTTTAACCACTCGTTATTGCAAAAATCATTTTTGCTTCTTCATGTTCATTCCACAGCACATTTTTGGCTCAAGAGACTTGGCTGACCTCACCGAACCGCATTTTCTACAATAGTATGTATGTCGGGCTCCTCCCATCATGAAAGTTCCGACTCCTTTTGCTACTGAGCCAGTCATACTCCCTTTTTTTGCTGATGGCTGATTGTTTGTCATTGAATTCATCATATTTTGTTGATGTGCGTGTTCTGCTGCTGCTTGTTTTTGGGCGGCTTTGATTTGCATTTTTTGCAACCTCACTCCCTCATCATGTACTGCTGCCGCAGGTTCCACTGCCGCTGCCACAGTATTGAAAATAACATTCAATGTGTCCACTTCCAACACATCGCTTCGTTCAAGTCCAACAGAAGTTCCATCTTCGGAAGTAAGATAACTCATAAGTGGATTGCACGTAGCATACAGAACGTTTTGAAGTTCTAGAAGATTTTCTTCCGAAGGGTTTTTGTTCACGATTTTTAGCAATCTCTCTAATTTCATGTAACTTTTTGATCCATGAGCCCCCATGACTACCGTGAGGGTTTTCTTTCGTTTATATTCCATAAAGCCAAGCACAGAATATATCATTGCAGGGGTTATGAAAATGACCATCGGAAACATGAGTGTGCTAGAATAACTATCATACTCTTCACAATTTGTGACGTTAACCTCACCTGTATAATCCGGTCCACACTGCTCCATGGTTTCCTCCCCAAACATAACACCTAGAATTACAGCCGACAAAATGGAGATACCAAAAATGATACCCCAAAAAACTCCAGTTTTCAATAAATTCGATGA
>JABIUA010000174.1 GCA_018667575.1 Methanobacteriota archaeon
ATTGATGAAATTCCAGATTTTTGTCATGGCTAAGCCTCAATCTCAAATGACCATCGGTCTGTATCAGGGTCCCATTCATCCCATGTGTCGATACTCTCGAGTTTCTCTAGATATTTTTCAGGTACAATTCCTGGAACAATGAATGCTTTTTGCCGGTGTAGCGGATATGGATTTCGAAGATTAATTCCTAGCACTCCTAACACCGCTCTAGCGATGTACCATGTCGCTTGTGAATTCCAGCCGTGGGCTATTTTCACCACAATCCCAAGACCTTTCGGGTAATCAGGATGCTCAATCGCTAATCCCAGAAGACCATCAGCACCTTCCTTGGCGATTACTTTCCCTTCTCCGGCTTTCAAAACAGTAGAGTCAAGTCGATTAAATCCACCAACAAGGTCTGGGTTTCGTATCATGGATTCCCAAATCCAATCATTGTCTTTGTCTCTAACCAGTCCTGCATATATTTGCGCTAATTCCGCTACGGTATTGGATACAGTTGGAAGGCCACAACCATCTTTTGCAATTCTTAATGGTGTCCAGTCTTCTCCTAGATAAGTCCTAATTTGAGTCATATAGGCTTTGAATACTTCATGAGTGGGAAGTGTGTATCCTGCTCGATTCCAACCTTTTTTACGGCAACCATGGAGAATCGCAGCATGCTCACCAGAGCAAGTATGATACCATCTTCTTGGTCTTCTAACTTGACGACCAAATTGAATCAGTGGAACATCAAGTGGAGTCAGCATCAAAGGCCATTCAGGCTTTGAGAGTAGGGATTGTGCTGCTGCCACGTGTTCCGTATCACCATTGTGGGAGGCCACAGAAATTGCTTTTTGTTCCCAGGTTGTATCTTCTAATTCTTCAGTGAATGCTTTGAGCATGAATGGTTTCATCATCGAGCGACCATAGCACAGAACATTTCCACCAAATGAATGAATCACTTCATCTCCATGTGACCAAGCTACAGCACCATGGATTGTTGTTTCAGATACACCATTTCTTCGATAGTCAACCAATGGCTCCCAAGCGACTTCACGACCGGTTGGAATTCCCTGGATATTTTCGCCTAGGGATGAATTAGGATACATCGAACTTCCTGGCTTACCATCGATAACTGCAGAAGGAGTTTTTTCGTCTGTCATCACTTTTCCTCCATCAATTTTTCAACAAGAGGTGCTACTTTATTCATGTAAGCAGTCATATTTCGGCAAACCCTCTCGGAGTCGTGATTGAAGAAATCAAACCATGCCATGATTCTATCTTCAGAGTGGAATCGTTCTACCATTTGCTTGGCGACTTCCTCAACATTTCCAATCAATGCATTATCGGTTGCACGTGCAACTTTACTTGGGTCGATTGTACCTTCTAGAGCATTCCAGTATGCTTCTAGGGCATTAGATGCTTCTATTTTTGCGGCTTCGCTTTGTTGAACTGGAGTCAAACCTTGTTCATCATTGATGAAGACGAAACTCGTTCTTGGCATGTCACTTCTTTGCCAATTTCCACCATCTTGATGATAATATTGAGCCATTTTTCGATGAGTTTCATCGATGACTTCTGGAGAAGTTATCGATAGATTGAATACTTTAACAGGCAAAAAAGTATTGACAAATTCTTGTGCTCGTGGGTCATGGGTTCCAGCGATTAATTCCAGTTGGTCTCGATTCCATTCTTTGGGTATTATCGATATATCTTCGAACTCATATCTATTAGGGATAGTGATACTTTCTGGAGACTCAATTGATTTTGTTGTAGCCAAGTACGCTGTTTGAACCTTTAGCCAATCTTCATCGGAGCGGAAGTTCTCACGAGTAAGAACCGTTTTACGAATTTTATCGCTACTAATTGTATCACCACGGAGGAGTCGAAGAAAAATTTCACTTGCTTCCATGAATATTTGTCCTCTTAGGGCAGGCCATGCTGCTTCTTCGCAGGGATTTCTAGGAGTTACACCGTAAGGTCTTGCCATGAATTCAAATCTACCAGCACTAAATCCAATATTCAATTTCCTCTTGTCATCAATCATCGAAAGAAATTGTACAGTATTTGCTATTCTTTCGGCTTGCGCAATAGGTCCTCCACTAGCTAATATGCTCATTACAGCAGAACCGATATTGATGTTGGAGGTTTTACGAAAACTTTCCAAAGCGAGTTGAGGGAAATCAGTACAGAGTCCTACTTCACCTTGCCAATGAGGCACTACAGGCTTGCTGTTTGATTTTTGCGTTTCAGTTGATAGGTGGGCTTGAGCAATCCATCCAGTACCAAACCCAAGTTTGTCAGCATGCTGAAGTTGTTGGAAATAATTTGCGAACATCTTTGATTCACTTGGAATCTCACCGTCTGTATCCGGTGTTTGACTTATTGAGAAGAAGATGTCGTGTTCCATACTATCACCGTGCTTGCCAGTCGCTTTCATGCCATAACTTTGTGTGCTAAAATCGATCACTCATTGTTCTCTGGAGGTTGTTGGATATTGGTCAGTGCTTCAATTCTATCACGTACCTGAGGTGGTGCAGTAATACCAAGGGCGATAAATGAATGAAGACAGTCAGAAAGTAGTATCATTGCAGTTTGATAATCCTCACTGATTTCAGCAATATCTGCTAGACCCCACCTGGCCACCAATTGTCCAGATACGTCTTCGAGTTCGTTTGATAATTTTAGAGATTGATTATACAAGTCTTGAGCAGCGTCAAATGAACCAATTGTCGCCTGAGTGTGAGCAAGGTCACTCAATGCTTCAATTTGTCCTTCTAGATCATCGAGTTTCATCAAAATCTCAAGTCTGCGAGTGCCGTGAACTATTGCCTCATCATTCAGGTTTTGTCTTTTACAACATGCTTCGAGAAGTGCTAAACCATACACAATTCCAGCCTCATCTTCAACAGATTCTCTAAGACGAAGGGAGCGATTGGTGAACAGTTTTGCTTCATCATAGTTTTCTTGAGCCAAATACAACAATCCAAGGTGGTGCATAAGTGCAGCAGAAAGGGAACTTCCATCTACTAAGTGTTCGATTTGTGATGATAGTTCTGCGAAATCTTCTAGCGGGGCGTCCTTAAGTTTCATGATTTCGAATTCAGCCCATCCTTTCTCTACATCGTCTTGACTCACATCTAATGCGTGCTTGAGTAATCTTTCAACCAAATCCTCGTCATCGAGTTCTTCTGCAAGCGGTATAAGGCGTAATGCAAGTGAGGTATTGACATTCTCAAGTGCTTCACCTTTGGTCAGCATATCAAGAATTTTACGAGCCTGCTCAGCAGTGACTTCGCCGTTCATGACTGCGCCAACACTACGTTATGAATAACATATTCTGACGGAAATTTTCAAGAATCTTAATTACATATAGGCCTCTAGGACAATAGTTATGGGTTCTTTAGATGGTTATCTGCAGGCTTTGAGTTTGGTTGCAATTCTTATTCTTGCTCCAATGACGATTCATTTAGCAGTTCACAAAGAAGAAAATACAGTTTTTGTTTTTGTCGAAAGTGATGAAGATAATGATGACTCGGAGAATGAAACAGTGGCTCGAGAAATACCCGAACTTAATCGTTCTGAAGTAGCTAAAATTGCGACTTTCAATATTCAAACATTTGGTAAAACGAAAATGGGTAAGCCTGAAGTGATTAGTGTGCTAGTGGAAACTGTGCTTCAGTATGATTTAGTTTCAGTTCAAGAAATAAGAGACATTGACCAATTAGTACCATATCAATTCCTCGATGAGATAAACAATCAATCCAACGGAACTTGGGATATGTTGCTAAGTGAAAGAAGTGGAAAGCAAGAAGACGATACTTATCAGGAGCAATATGCATATTATTACAATACTACAGTATTCTCACCAATCAACGGTACTTTGTATAATGATTCAGAGTCCGACTTATTCCAAAAAGAACCCTATTTAGGTAGTTTTGAATTGTTAAATGCCAGTGGTAATTCATCTGGTTTTGACTTTACATTAATCACAATCCACACAAAACCGGCAATTGCAATGGAAGAGATTAACGCACTACACACTGTGGTACAGGATTACCAAGAGCAGAATCCAGAGGAAACCGATATTATTATTTTAGGAGACTATAATGCTGATTGTAGTTATGCTTCTTCCGAAGAACTATGGTCATCTCCGATGAGAAATACAAACTATACTTGGCTAGTTCCAGACTCTGCAGATACTACTGTGTCATCTTCAGACTGTGCCTATGACCGAATCGTGACTACTGGGGACTTGAGTGGGCGCTTGGTTGGTACTTGGGGCATTGACATGTCATCATTTAGTACATCGAATGTATCAGACCATTATCCGGTTTGGTTCGACCTTTACCGCTGATCAGATGCCGCGAAGTCTTCCGCCATCGACCGCTAGCGATACTCCTCTAATTCCTCCAGATGCTGGAAGTGTCAAGAATAGAATTGCTGAAGCAGTTTCTAAGGGGTCAATCAATCGACCGATAGGAACTTGCTCAATCCACGATTTATGGATGTCTTCAGGACTTTTGCCAGTTCTTTGGTGAATCGAATCTGCTAAACTTCCAAGTCTTTCAGTATCTGTGAAGCCAGGAAGTACATTGTTGATAGTAATGCAAGGGTCAAGTTCTCGTGACAATGACTTTGCCCATGATGCCATAGCGCCTCTAAGGGTGTTAGAAAGTCCAATGTTTGGTATTGGTTCTTTCACTGATGTTGATATGATTTGGATAATTCTACCAAAATTTTCACTAACCATTTGTGGTGCTAATAATTGAACCAAGGTATGTGAGGCGTGAAGATGCCTCTTGAATGGAGCGTCAAAATCTTCAACTCCGTTGTTTAGTAATGGTCCGCCTGGAGGTCCTCCAGAATTGTTTATCAATATGTGGACAGGGCCATTTCCAGCAATAATAGATTGAACCTTTGAACTCAATGAATCGATCTCTTCAAGGTCCATGATACAAATTTGATGACTACCATTTCCTAGTTGCACGAGTTCATTTTTGAGTTCTTCTAGAGCGTTTTGATTTCTCGCACAGATTGTAACATTCGCTCCCGCTTTAGCAAGCATTTTTGCAGTAGCAGCACCAATTCCACGACTAGCACCACAAACCATGGCATGTCTTCCAGTCAAGGAGTTTTGTGAGTATGGGAAATCAGAGCCGAGTAGTTCCATGTCTTACTCCAAGAGGTCTTCCATGATAGGTATTCGCATCAAAGCCAATCTAGGATTGTGTTTAGTTCTACCAACCAATCATCACTTGCAACATCAATGATTGAGAAATGGTCGCCTGGTAGCCATAGTTTCTGAACATCCGCTCCTTTTGCTTTCATGACTCTTACATAAGTTTCAGATTGTTCATGTGGGACTTCATCATCTTGCTCACCGTGTATTATCAGTACTGGTGCGGTAGGTGGATTGTCAACAGGATTGAGTTGTGACCACAGTTCAGGGTTCTCTTCAGGGGTGCAACCAAGCCACTTGCGTACAGCATCGCCTTCATCAGAAAGTTTAGCATGGTCTGCTCCTATCAAATCAGTAATCGGTGCTTGTGCGATTGCTAGCCAAGGTTTTCTTTCGGCCTTCGATGCTAGAATCAGGGCTAACTGGCCGCCTGCTGAGTGTCCCATCACCATTGAACGAGTAATATCGATACCCGGTAAAAGTGCTAATTGCCCCCATGCTCTCATTACATCAGAAAGTGTGTCCATCCAAACTCCTTTTTCATCATCATTCCATCTTTTAAATTCAATATTCCATGCCGCTACGCCAGCTTCTGCTAAATCTTCAGCAATTGGTTTCATCAATTCAGAATCATATTTTTCCTTCCAAAATCCACCATGAATTAACATGATACAAGGAATTCCGACATCTTTCTGGTAGGGGGAAGGGTCATCAGGCATGTACAGGTCTGCGTACTGCCAAGATTCAGCACCCCATTGCATACGGTCAACGGCCATACCAAATGCTAACAGTTGTCGCCTATCACCCTTGCTCTTATTCAATTAATACAAGATTTCAAGAGTAGAACTATTTTGTGTTGTTTATGGGCAATCCACTAGACATCGAATTTGACACAATGAATGGACAAAAAACAACCTTGAGGACGCTAGGTGAATCTGGAACAGAACAATGGTTAGTGGTAAATGTTGCAAGTGCTTGCGGTTTTACCCATCAGTATGAGCAACTCCAAGAAAAATCAAAACAAGATGGAATTACAGTTGTTGGCTTTCCATGCAACCAATATGGGGCGCAAGAACCTGGGACTCACCAAGAAATTTGTGATTTCACTTCCTCAAAATATAATGTAGATTTTCCATTGATGGCAAAGTTAGAGGTCAAAGGAGAAAATCAGCATCCATTATTTGCAGAATTGAGTCAGTCAACCGGCTCAGATGGTCATACTGGAGATATACGCTGGAACTTTGAAAAGTTCGTAATTTCAAGCGATGGAAGCGTCACTCGATTCTCCGCAGGTGACTCACCATCAGATATTATCTGATGATTTGAAATCATCAAATGCGCCTGGTCTAAACACCCAGCGGATCTCATCATCGTTGTTATAGTAATTTTTCACTCTCTCATCGTTAGACATCTTTTCATGAAATGCCAGTAATGCAGGATATTTTACTAACATCTCTGGCACAACTCCATCAAATTGTCCTGAAAACATCATGAAGGTGTCCATGAATCCTTTGATATCTGCGATGGTCATGTCATCAGTGCTCGCTAGCCATCCAGTTGTTGAATTCTCAACGATATCTGATACTGCCTTGAGGGCAAGGTCCATCTTTCCGCCATCATCAAACATTACTTGACGAGCAGCAATTTTCTCATCGAGGTCGTCTATTGCAAAAGTCGGAATGAAATGTTGTCTCCAACCATTTATCACTTCAACTAGTTCATCCACTTTGGCTCTTGTGAAAAGGTCTTTTGGCTCAATTCCTGCTAGAGCTCCAGTGTAACGGAGCAATGCATTTGATTCGCAGATAACACCTTCGGGGGTGCGGATAATTGGTAGGTATCCCCAAGGTAACTCTCCTTGTTCTTTCATCTTGGTATATCCGTCCCAGTCTACCGTTGTATTTTTCCATTCTAATCCAGAAAGTTCTAGACAGAAACGTGATACTTCAGCAAATCCGGGTGAATCAAAATAGACAATCTCGTGCATATCGCTCGCTATCAAAACAGGTTGATAACTCTTACACTCTTGTTATCTAAGGGCTAACTCTCTTTCTATCACGAGGGAACAGAACGGTTTCACGAACGTTCTTGGCTCCAGTTAGTTTCATCAAAATTCTCTCAACTCCAAGTCCCCAGCCGGCGTGTGGAGGTACGCCATGTCTAAATCCAGCTACGTAGAATTCAAATTCTTCAGGGTCAAGTTCCATGTCTTTTAGGTTCTCAATAAGTACATCCATTCTGTGCTCTCTTTGTCCACCCGATGTTAGTTCATCTCTGCCAAAGTTAAGGTCAAAACCACGACTTAGTTGCTTACCAGTTGAGCCAATCTCACCTTCGACATGGTGTATGTAGAATGGTTTGAGGTCCATTGGCCATTGCGGCAAGAAATAGAATTGAGGTAAATCTTCTGCTAATAAATCAGAGTTTTCAGCATCGATATCATCGCCCCATTCGATTTTTCCACCCTTTTTCTTGATGATGTCAATGGCGTCACAGTACGAGACTCTTGGGAATGGAAGTTCGGGTACTATCACTTCAACAGCCTCTTCGCCTTGGGTCGCTCTGTATTGATTGATTGTCGCGATATGTTGTTGTGATTCTTCGTCCTTTGATACAGAATCCCACATATGGTGAATCATTCGCTCTAATACTCCCATCACATCGTCGTCAGTTGCCCAAGAACATTCGATATCGAATGAAATGAATTCGTTTAGATGGCGGTATGTGTCATGCTTTTCAGCCCTAAATGCAGGTCCAACCTCAAACACTCTTTCAAGTCCACCAGACATACAAAGTTGTTTGAATAATTGAGGAGACTGATTGAGGTAAGCCGGTATGTCGAAATATTGCATTGGGAATAAATCCGTTCCACCTTCTGTAGCAGTAGCAACAATTTTTGGAGTATGGGTTTCAAAGAAACCTTCATTGATCAATGCTTCTCTACCATATTGTAGGACCTTTCCTCTAAGTCTAAACATAGCGGCTACGTGGGCTCTACGCAAGTCCAAGAATCTGTTGTCGAGTCTAGTGTCTAGTGCGACATGAACGGTATCTGTTACTCCCAGAGGGAGAGGGGCTTCTGCTCTTGCAATTACTGTGACCGAGTTGGCAACCACTTCGTATGCTGGCGGCGGAACTGGCTCTCCTTCCTTAGTTTTTGGCGGTCTCTTTTGCGAAACAATCCCTGTGAATTGTAGTGTTGATTCGCGAGTCATACGTTGGACTAGGTCCAAAGATTCCTCTCCAACATTATCGGCTTTGAGAAATATCTGTGTTTTTCCAGTGCCGTCTCTAAGGTCCAAGAAACATATTGCGCCCTTGCCACGATTTGCTTCCATGAATCCAGCAACAGTAACTTCATTTCCTATCAACTGTGCTCCATCGGATTGAATTTCACCCAATGTGTGTGTTCTGTATGCGGTCGCAACATAAGTGGTCATATTCGGGCGGAGGCGGTTTAGAACATCAAGCATTCGTCTATAATCAGTTAAAACTTGTAAGACGAAAAAGGAAACTTTGACTCTTTTATGACTATAAAGAATATTGATGCTGCCGAATAGGCGATTTATTCATAAATGGTTGACATGGCGGGTCAATTATGACGAATGTACTATTTTCCTCAGAATCAGTTACTAGCGGACACCCTGACAAATTGTGCGATGCAATTTCAGATGCAATTGTAGATGCGTGTCTAAGTATCGATCCGAACGCAAGGGTTGCGGTAGAAACCTGTGTCAAAGGTAAGGAAGAAAAAGGTTTGATTGTTCTTGCTGGTGAGGTTTCACTAAACGGCGCTGCACCTGATTATGAATCGATTGCTAGAAAGGCAGGAGCAGCAATTGGTTATGTCTCTCACCACATAGGTATGGATGCAACTAGTTCGGAAGTTTGTGATGTCCAAGTTCATATTACTACTCAATCGGCAAATATTGCTCAAGGCGTGAATAAAGATGGTCTTGACCAAGGTGCTGGAGACCAAGGCATGATGTTTGGATATGCATGCAATGAAACTGAGAATTATGACGGCCTAAAAGGTCGCTACTTCCCATTGGCAGCAGCACTTTCGCAAAGATTGACACGACGCTTAACAACAGTTAGAGAAGATGGAACTCTGCCATGGACAAGGCCAGATGGAAAATCTCAAGTCACAGTAGAATACAATTCTGATGGTTCTATTTCTAAGGTGCATACAGTTGTAATCGCCATTCAGCACGATGATAAACTCAAAGACCAATTTGACGGTTCTGAAGAGAAAGAACTCGCATATGTTAGGCAACAAATTAGAGAACATGTAGTAGAACACTCGATACCTACTGAACTACTAAATAATGATTACAAACTAGTTGTCAATGGTACAGGA
>JABIUA010000122.1 GCA_018667575.1 Methanobacteriota archaeon
CCATTTACCCAATTTGGGAGGAAATAAGTTATTGAGTAATAATAATCAGAATCGGTCTGTTCAGGGACTTCAACTTCATAGGTCGAGATACCAGCACTTAAGTTTGCAATCGGCGTAGTGGCGCTTAGAAGTGAAAATGCTGTTTGTCTAGTAACAGGCTCAGTGGTTTTCCATATCCTTGTTGTATAGGCATCTGGCCCTGTTTCTGGAAGCAGTGAGAAAATATCGTTATAATTTATCCAACTAAGTATGGTTCTACTATTTGTGGCATCAAAACTTGCTTGTAGATTGTAGGGGGTCCTAATTGGAGTAGTCACTTCTTCAACCCCCTCATAGAGGCTTGATTCATTCAATATTAGTTCATCTGATGTTCCGAGTGATGATATCGTAGTTGTAATTCCGTAAAAGAATTCATCGTTAGTACCAGGCGAAATAAGGTGAGAAAAACTGTGACCCGGGTGAGAACCATTGAAGGCCATACAATCATACCTACTGGTTGAACCTCCGATTTGTGAGGGATTACATGCATCTACTTGATGGATTAATTCAGCATTGCCAATTGTGTCTCGAGTAATATTTTCTGTATGTCGGTAAAGATTGTAAACAGCATCAAATATATTGTTCAGTTCAAGACCTGGTGAATCTATATTGCGCCATGTGATAGTTGTCAGTTCTGTACTTGTATCAAAAGTAGCGACTATGTCTTGTGCTTGAAGATTCATAGGATCTCCAAAATCTTCAGCCGATGTTGTCATAATTGGAATTACAGAAAAGGCCATCAATAAGACTAACAATGTAGCGATAAGTTTCCCATCTTTACCGTGCGAACTACCCGTCATCAATCCTTTCTAACATGCAACTGTTATGAGTATACCGCTCTGTAGTAAGATAAATCATATGATTTTTAGGGCTTTTTGCACCAACCACAATTGATTATTCTTCTTGTAAATTCTTTTGCGGTAACGGATTTTCACGGTCGATTTGTTTTATCTTCTCTCTGGCTTGGATGAATCGGATTAAAAATGTCCATAGTCCACCAAGAGCCGAGATAAATACAACTATACTCAACGGATTAATCGAAATATGGTCAAACGGCGCTGGGAAAGTACCCCAACTGCTCTTTTCCATGTAAAGCATAATGCCCATTACAAAAATCGCAACTATGCTCAAAATAGTTCTATCAGCGCGAGAAAAACCTCGATAGTTTCTGGTCCCTGCAACTGCTTGGGCTTGTGTTCCCATGTAAGAACCAAGTAGCGTAAGCCATGCTGCTGAAAGTCCTAATACCAAGTCATCCACAAATACAGAACCAGCGATACAAATAATCCAAGTTGCATCTAGAAGTCTATCGAAAGTGTGATCCAAATAATCACCCCATCTTGTAACCTTGCCCGTTGCTCTAGCAACTGGGCCATCTAGGCCATCAAGGATCATTGCGAATGTTATCAGCAAGCCTCCACCTAATAGCATCGAAGCCCCTAAGGAATCTTCCGATGCGGTCAAAATGGCCAAGCCGCCCAGTATTCCTATCGGCAATGCCATCCAAGTGATCGTTGCAGGTGAAAATTTGGATAATGCCTTGACGATTGGAACGAGTGCTTGCTCCCAATAATTTCTCAACTTTTCAAGAGCCATGTGACTTCCCCGATACAGCGCAGAGGAATTAAGAGGTTGATTGTTGCGGTTAAAAAATCAACTTTTTAGCCAATCTATTGCTACTCTTGACTCCTCGGATACTGAAGAGTATGGAAGACCTTCAGCAATCCATTGATTGACTTTTTTGAATAAATCTTCAGGGCTTTGTCCGGTTGAATCTAATTCTAATATTGGCAACTCTATCTCGAATTCGAGTAGTTCAGACCAATTACCTGCAATCAACTCCCACTCGCTGTTCGCCCGAACCTTTTGTTCCGAGTATCCTCTTTTAGATAGTCTAATTTCTAAATCATTAGGATTACATCTTAACAGAACTACTGCGTCGACATCAAGAAAATGTGCCAGATGTCCATCGATAATTACCAATCCTGTTTCTTTGTTTTCCCATTCATCTGCGAGTCGGTGAATATCGATCTCTTGGGCTCCATCGGTTTGGTCTACCTCTCCAATACATTGGTATTGCTCGGCTAATTCTTTGACAGAATAAACTGAAATATTATTATCTTGGAACAATTTCGATAGAGAAGTTTTACCGCTCCCAGGAGTTCCCGAAATAGCAACACACAAGTTATCCTGCATATCCATGCCTCAAGGTCATTGATTAAACAATATTGCATGGAAATAGAAAAATAATCTATCGCTCCGATGATAGAAGGCATCAAAGGTAATGTCGTTTTGCATAGTTTGTTCATTATGTTTGGAATGAGTGACCCTAACCAAACACTGCTGCAGTTAGAGAGTTACATCAAAGATGGACGTTTAGAAATGTCTGAGGTTATGGCAACTCAGTTCACCGATATGTTTCTTTCAATGAAAAAGAAAGACTTGAATTCACAAGTAATGTTAGTCAAAGGACTGCGTATTTTATGTGATGTTCTATTGGTTAGAAATAAAGCGTCTAAAGCAATCGCATCGGCTAAAACTCTTCTTCGAGAGCGAAAAAAATTAACCTCTCTAGTAAAGTCAAGTGATTCAATGTCAGTGGATATGATGAAGCCAATTTCTGAAGATTATCGACGATGTGCGAATATCTTTGCATCGGCTAATAAAAGGCGGATGGCCAAGAAGTATTACCATAGATGTGAAAGAAATTCCCCGGGTAATATAGCTGTAGCTCTAGAAGCCTTCAAACATTTTAATGAAGATAAAAAAATACTCAAAAGGCTACTAGTCTCAACAGTATCCGCAGGTCCTGTCATTAGAAGTGACGGAGTATATGTCCTGCAACCAATCGACCTCCCGCCTGCACCCGCACATGATGTTAGTAATGCTTTGAATCAAATAGCAGAGAAAGGTTTTCCAGAAGCCAAACATCTATCAGAGAAAATCCTACAGGAAATTGGAGCAATTGAACGTGGTGAGGCTGCAGCAAATGCAAGACTACAAACTGCGCTTGACTCACTGAAGCCAAAATATGACTATCACGAGTACGTTTAGAGTGGTAACGAGGGATGGATTTGAACCATCGATCTCCGGGTTATGAGCCCGACGGGATATCCAGACTACCCCACCTCGTTATCTCAACGGCTGACCTTCCCCATTTTCAATGCACCGATTGATTTGGATGTTGCTCATCTCTAAAAAAGACCAAAATAAGTATAAAATTGAGCCAAAATAGAATTTACTTATCAACAAGCGCCTTCTACACTGATACATGCGACAACATTTACTTGCTTTGATGATGTTCTTCGTCATTTTTTCTGCAAGCCTGGCGGGTTGTATTGGAGATGATGATGACTCAGAAGAACAAAGTGAAATAGAATTAGTTGTTTATTATGAAACGACTTCTGGGACTATTCAAGAAAATATTCAAAATGGTAATCAAGTATCGTTCAGTGGTGTAGAGTTGACTTTTAACTATGCCTTTACTAAATCCGATGCTGGTGAAATTACTACATTCTATTTTGAATCTGGAGACGGAAGTACCAGGACAGAAGTTGATGCTAACGAAACTGGAGAAATAACGTACAACTATGTTACTCACGGCCTATTTACGGCCACATTAGGTGCATTGGATGACGCTGGCAATGATGAAATGATGACATTAACAATAAGAATCGATAAATCAACGCAGTGGGGACAAAGTCAAACTAGTAACCCAAATACAATGAATATTGATACTACTCCTGATTGTGAATGCAATTCTCCAAGTCAAATCGAAATCGACTCAAATGTTGAAAATCCATCTAATGCGCTGGGGGGACTAGCTGGAGGGCCCGTGACAGTAACCTGGAAGTTAACTAGCAATAATGTGACCAAGGAGTCACCTCCAGAACAACTCGGCGATGGACAAGATGCAAACTGGCTGCATAATGAAATCGGGCCATCCCCTGAGACTTGGAAATTAGATGTTGAACTTAATCACAATGAGGAGAATGTAAACGTCAATCACATTGTTTCAATCAAATATAGCGTAGATGAAAGTTCTCCAAACCCCATGCCAACTGCTCAAAATCCTGAAGAGTGACCTTTACTTTCAGTTTCAGTGAAAATGAAGTTAAAGTGAAGTTTCAAGCCCAGTGGGCTGAATATTAAACAATTAAAGAACGATAATAACCTATTTTTCACAATAGCCCTGCTTGGTTTATTCATATACTCTAGCCCTACCAGTACGGGTTGAAGTGATGTAATATGGCAGGTAAAGCGAAGAAGAAAGTTAAGATTGAAGTTGAAAAGAATCAAGACCCTCAAGAGGAGACGGTGGTAGTGATGCCACAAGATGAGGAGAGCCCAGAGGTCGGAATCGAAGATCTGCCAGGTGTTGGACCGGCAACCGCTGAAAAGTTACGAGAAGCAGGTTTTGATGAATTATTAGCTCTCGCAGTTATGTCTCCTGCAGACTTAGCAGACCAAGCTGAAATTGGTGAAGCTGTGGCAAGTAAAATCATTGCAGCATCTAAAAAGATGGCAAACATTGGTGGTTTCGTATCTGGTGGCGCATTATTAGAAAGAAGAAGAGAAGTTCAAAAATTATCCTCTAAGGTTCAATCGATAGATGACCTATTGGGTGGCGGTTTTGAAACTCAAGCTTTAGTAGAAGTCTACGGTGCTTTCGGCAGTGGAAAAACACAAATTGGCCATCAACTGGCCGTTAACTGTACCCTACCTCTCGAGGTTGGTGGATTGGACGGTGATGTATTTTACATTGTCACTGAAGACACCTTCAGGCCTGAAAGAATTACTCAAATGGCACGTGGACTAGACCTAGACCCTGACTTGGTTTTATCAAGAATACATGTTGCTAGAGCGTACAACTCTGCGCACCAGATGTTGCTGGTTGACGAGATAAAAAGAATGAGTAAAGGCCTTGATGTCAAGATGATTATTGTCGATTCACTGACAAGTCATTTCCGTGCTGAATTTATTGGACGAGGAATGCTTGCTAACAGACAACAAAAATTGAATAAGCATCTCAAAGAGCTGAAACAACTAGCAGATATCAACAACGCTCTCGTACTTGTAACTAACCAAGTACATTCCAAGCCCGATGCAATGTGGGGGGACCCAACAAAGCCAATTGGAGGACACGTTCTAGCCCACGCTAGTACTTTCAGACTATACCTTCGTAAAGCCAAGGCAGGCAGAAGAATTGCAAGATTGGTGGATTCTCCAAACCTTCCTGATGGAGAATGTGTGTATAATGTCACACAAGAAGGTCTGCGTGATTGATGGCGGAAAATCTTCGTTACTCTACAAACACACCCCTAGAGGGTTAAATCAGTCGGTATATTCAAAGACACTTGATGCAGGATAACCTGTATGCGTCATCTAATCGAACGTGTTCTTGAACTAAGCGATGAGGAGCAATCTAAGATCTCTCCAAATGAATTACCCCCTGGCCAGGGAAGTGAAGAAGAGTTGCGCACGCTCCTAGAATCTTTACAACCTCGAATCAGAGTGTATGGCGCAGGTGGAGCAGGATGCAATGCCATCAACAGACTATTTGAGGAAGGATTATTTGAGAATAGTTATGTTACTGGATATGCGATTAATACTGATGCACAAGCATTGCTGATGTCTCCAATCGAAGAAAAAGTATTGATTGGTCGAACAGCTAGAGGCCGAGGTGCAGGTGGCGACCCTACCAAGGGAGAGGCAGCGGCCCTAGAATCTGAAATGGTTCTTCGTAGAATTACCAATGATACTCAACTCGCTATCATCACTGCCGGCATGGGTGGTGGTTCAGGAACCGGTGCAGCTGGACATATTGCCAGGCTTGCAAAACAACAGGGTGCTATGACCATAGCAGTAGTTACTTATCCGTTCAAGTCTGAAGGTTCCCTACGCAAACAAAATGCGGAGTGGGGATTAGAGAGGTTGCGTGAACATTGTGACACAATACTAGTTATTCCAAACGAAAGGCTGCTAGAAATCGAGGGAGTCAAGGACTTACCTATTGCTAGCGCTTTTAGAGTCGGTGATGAACTACTCGTACGGTCTATTACTGGTGTAACGGAATTGTTGACAACTGATGGAATGGTAAATCTCGACTTTGAAGACCTAAAGGCCGTCATCAAATCTGGAAGTGGTGTTGCTATGATTGGCCTTGGTGCATCAAAGAGCGCAAACCGCGCTGAAGAGGCAACTCTTGAGGCATTACACTCTCCATTACTGGAGTTGGACACAAGCGATGCAAGGGGTGCTTTGATCAATGTTGTTGGAGGCGCATCTTTGACACTGGGTGAAGCAGAAAAATGTGCTCAAATAATTCAAGAACAAGTATCTCCGCATGCTAAGATAATTTGGGGCGCCGCTGTTGACGAATCACTAGGTGATGAAATACGAGTAATGCTAGTTTTGACTGGTGTCAAGAGCGAGCAAATTCATGGTTCAAGTGAGAATCGTCAATTGCGTGCTCTTCGAAATAAAAGTATAGAGTTCGTAAATTAAGATTATTTAATAGCCCTGTAGGCTAGAAGAATAATTGCCAAACTAACAATTATTAGTATGACTTTTTCATAAAACTCAAACTCATAAAGCGAACTTTCTGTACTTAAATCGTCATAATTTTCGACCCCAGGGACCTTGACGAGCAGAGAGTTCCATTCATCTCCGTAGGGATTACCGTTTCCATTCACAGCATTACCATAAATATTGAATTCGACGTAACTGGTATTATCCATTGGTGAAACCCAAGTGAAATTCCACTCTCGGAATTTATTACCTTCAGCTGTATGTGTCCATCCTTCATCCATTATTTGTGTTTTATTAGCATCATCAAACATTAATTCTCCATGAGAAGAAATCATCCTAAACCCTCCTATAGTCGAATTATCAGTGATATTTTGGCCAGAATTACTGACTGTTAACACTCCGCTATACGAGGTGTTTGATTCGAATTTTATAGGTAGCCCCTGAATGATTATCTCAGTGGATTCATCAATCGCCCCATGACAAACACAGCCTCTATCTCCGTCTTCACCTATTCCTGTGGGATAACTCTGTGTTGCGGGAATCATCAGAAAAAATACTAAGGTGATTACCAAATACAAAATTCGTTTTGGTGAAACCTGCATCCTACTCATCATTAGCACAATCGGGTTCTCTTTGAAGATTACCCAAGTATTCGTTAATCAAACTATCATGATGCAATTGATGAAAGTTTAGAACATGCATTCAAGTATGATGAGACATGACGATATAATCAAGGTTGGGAAAAAATGGACTTATTTAGTGCTTCAGAAATTATAGAAAACGATGAGGAAGAAATTGATATGTTTGCTGAATTAGGAGTAATTAATACTCAGCAAAATAGTGTTGCAGCTGTCCATTCAATGCAGAATAACTCAGCACATATGGATCTTCTTGCTGCTTTCATGGAAGATGATGAAATGCCTGAACCACAGCAAGAAGATGGATTTGTCTTTGTAACAGAAAGTAAGCCTATTGTAGAAATCGAGCCCATGGCGCAAAAGCAAGTTGTCCAATCTATGCCAGCAATCCCTGAAGAAACTATTGCCGAATTACTAGAAGTTCTTGTCAAACAAGAATTGAAACAGCGTGAAAATCGTGGAGAAGAATGGTTGTCTGAATTACCAGCACAAGCCCGTGCAGACATACAATCAGCAAAGGTCATCAAAGATCAAGATGCTTACCATCTCTCTCTTATCATCGATATGGGTGGTTCTGGTGCTGTAAGGCCATTCGCAACTGTCAAATCGACACAAGACGGGGTTAAACCGAACAGTCCACCATCATCAATTCCTGCAGTCTGGGTACCTCTGTACAATGTACTTAGAGACCTACTTGTACAAGCAATGAATGTATTGAACTCAACTAGAGTTGGAGTGAATCTCAACGCTTGAGGTAATTTCTGCTGTATGCTTTAGCATATTGGAGACTGTGCAATACTTTTCGTGACTCTTTTCAACGATTCTCTCAACTAGTTTCCTTGGAACATCTCCACGAATGTGATACACCATGTGTATTGATGTGAACACCCTAGGGGCAGATTCTGCTCTTTCAC
>JABIUA010000170.1 GCA_018667575.1 Methanobacteriota archaeon
CTCACCAAAACCACCTGCGCTGATGAACTGAGTTACCTCATAGTCATCTTTGCCACTAACTATGTCACCGACACTTACCATGATTTATCGAAAAGCCATTCAGTATCAAAACTTATGGGTCTCAAATTGTTTGAACACAAGGGGCCCCCTTGTAGTCCTATGCGACTTCATGGGTACCGATACGACTTCGGGTTGCTGCCGGAGCGTCTATCGCCCTGCTAATTTGCATGGGCTTAGCTATCGCCTCGACCGCTGAACTGGTACCGTCTTCGCCAGTATGGTTCGGGTGGGCGACTGTAGGCGTACAAGCGCTGACGACTGTAGCCAACTGGGCCACTCCATCTAATTCAGAACGATGGCTTTGGGGACCCATCAGTACCATAATGCTCGCAGTGGCGATATTCGTGGTCGTTCTAGCATGACTTGATGGCGATTGTAAAATCCGAGTACAATCAGTGGATCTTTTGAGTATACTTGGGTGAGTATATTGCTCAAAATTTAGAATATTCGATTAACGAATGAGCGACCTTAATCATCCTCTTCATCATGTGAGCCCAGGAAATATTCGCCGATTTCTGGGTCGTTTAGAATATAATCCGCATCACCGGTGTGAACGACTTTACCGTTAGCAAAAATATAGCCACGGTCGGAACGAGCCAAACTTAATCGGGCATTTTGTTCAACTATCAGTACGGTGATTCCTTCCTTTCTTAAATTATCAATTCGTTCAATAATTTGTTGCTGATACAATGGGGAAAGAGCCGCAGTAGGCTCATCAAGAAGTAAGAATGAAGGGTCGGAAATCAATGCCCTAGATATCGCAAGCATTTGTCGTTCGCCCCCTGAGAGAGAAGCTGCTAAGTCATGCTCTCGAGACCTAAGGTCTGGGAACATATTCAGTGCACGTTCGATACGTTCCTTCAATACACGATTAGGTAATGCATTTCCGCCCATTTGAAGGTTTTCTTCAACAGAAAGAGTAGGGAATACATTGTTCACTTGAGGAACATAAGCGATTCCTTTGTTGACAAGTTGGTCGGTTCTCAACTTCTCTATCGATTCACCACCATAGGTTACATCCCCGCTATAGTAGGTTGCGATTCCGAATAATGTCTTGATAAAAGTGGACTTTCCACAGCCATTTGGACCAATAATAGTCACGAACTCTCCTTCATCGACATAAAGGTCAACTCCGTATAGAATTTGTACGCTTCCGTATCCACCGCTCAATCCCTTTACATCAAGAAGTCTCGTCATTCTTCCTCGCCTCCAGCTCCACCAAGATATGCTTCGATTACCGCACGGTTAGATTTGACTTCTTCTGGTGTACCAACCATCAAAACTTCTCCTTCATTCATCACCACAATGCGGTCTACTCCCTGACGGAGAATAAAGTCCATATTGTGCTCAATCACTAGAACCGAGATACCGGTTGTATCGACTAATTCTCTTAAATTAGTGAAAATTTTCATTGCAAGTGGACCTGCGACACCGGCTACTGGTTCATCGAGTAAAAGTAAATCTGGACTGCCCATCATAGAACGACCAATGTCCACTAATTTGCTTTGACCACCTGAAAGTTCACTAGCAAGATTATGAGCCATATGAGGCACTTCAAGTTGTTCTAATACTGCAAATGCATTGGCAAGGCGCTCTTTTTCGGCAGGTCTTGAGCGACCACGGAATAATGATAGGAACGCATTAGGGGCGAATTGTTTCCTTGGTGGTACCAATAAATTCTCAATAACTGTCATGTCTTTCCAAAGTCGAGTATGTTGAAATGTTCGAGTCATTCCCAATTTCTGAATTTGGTCTGGACGTTTATTCGATACATCTTCTCCAAAAACTTCTACAGTTCCAGCAGTTTGTTGTAGTAGTCCACTAATACAATTGAAAGTTGTTGATTTACCACAACCATTTGGACCGATCAAACCGATGAATTCCCCTTTCTTGACTTCAAAGGAGACATCCTTTACCGCGACAAGACCACCAAATTCCATTCGTAAATTCTTGACTGAAAGAAGAGGCTTCATTGTTCCTCAACTCCCTTAACTGTATCAAGATTCTCTGGTCGGAAGGGCACTTCAGGAAGCAAACCTTTCGGATTATAACGTAGAGAGAATACGATTAGTGCTCCAACGAGTAAGACCTTGACATAAGCCATTCCTGCCCGTATATCTCCGGTTGGGAATACTTCTGTGATTGAGCGCTCATCAAAGAAGAACGATGCTAAAGCAAAGATAATGGTCAACCAGAAGAAGGTTTCCCGTACTGAAACCCATTTTACTAGATGGGCTAAAATCATGATGACCAAACAAATCTGCATGGCTGCAACTTGTTCGATAACAAGCCAATTGAACCATCCGTCCATAGTGGCTGCCACTTCATTGAGTGGAAGGTCAGAACTACCTTGAGCAGCGACTAATACATTGAACACGAATTCCATGAGAACGATAATTGACGCTCCAATAAGCATACCCTTGTTGTTTCCAACACCACCAATGATGAAAGCCGCCCAGACTAGGAAAGTCGTTTTAGAAGGAGACATAAATGAAGGTTGGAAACCAGATAACTTCCATGCCCATAATGCGCCAGCAAATGCTGCAATAGATGCACCTAATGCTAGACTGGCTGCTTTGTGACGTAATACATCGTGTCCATGGTGCTGTGCAACTTCTTCATCTTCTCTAATTGCACGTAGAATGCGCCCCCATGGAGAGGAGAGGACTGTATTCAATAGCCACCATGCAATAATCAATCCGAGGATACCTATTGTTGCTAGAACGAACATGTAAGGGGCAGGTTGGCCCAGGTTGAACAAATCTCCAACTGTAACTGCCATACTATCGATGCCTTCTGTATTAGAGCAAGCAACAGGAGAAAGTTCTATTCCGTCTGCATCGACTGGAGTTTTTGAACCACAAAACCACCACTCCTGAAGCGGTAATTTATAGCGTGAAATACCGACAGCACTTCCCCAAGAACCGGCTCGAAGAAGTGGCTCGCCACTCAATAGGACTCGGACTATTTCTCCTAGTGAAATTGTGATAATAGCGAAGTAATCGCTTCTTAATCGAGCGGTTGGATAGGCTAAGAACCATCCAGCCACTGCACCGATTAACATCGAAAGCAGTACGGCATAGAATATCGGCCAATCATATCCATGCAGTTCTTTTGGAGCGGTTAGAATACCGACTACAATGGCACCGATCGAAGCGAAAAAGATGACACCGAAATTTAACTGGCCAGTTATTCCAGTGTGCAGATTGAGTGAAAGTGCTAATATTGCAAATATAGCAAACGTCACCATTACATTGGATAATTGTAAGATTTTGACAAACTTGGCTTGGTCTGAGTCAGCAACTGGAAGCCAATAAATCAGGGTAGCCATGATGATTGCTAATATTGCAAACAACAGCCACGAACCATTCTCACTTTCCCGACCATATGGCATTTTTAATTTATCAAGAACCGAGGTTCGTTTCTCGGTATATGTTCCAGAAATCTTGTCCTTAGTAGACTGGGTGAAACTTTGTGTATGTACTGCGATGAAACCAATTTTTGATTCAATGGCCTCAGTTGTAGCATTCCAAACTTTTCCTACACTCTCTGTAACCTTAGAATAGCGCATTGAGACACTAGATACAAAGTCTGATATCTTTGTTGAAGGTTTGAGTTCTTTGTCTTGAAGAACATGGTATGCTTCCCACCATGCTATTAGATACAAAAGGAAAGGAACCGTAGGCCATACAAGAATACCCATATTAGACATTATACCTGTCAAGCCTTGCTCAAATTGCATTAGTGAGACCCATGCCTCTTGTTGTTCAACCAGTAAATTGCCTGGAGCATGAGCAATAGACAAAGATGAGTCTTCACCTGTTAGTTTACCCATAATTTCGTCATCGGCAATGGAATTATCCTTGACGAAGGAACTGAATTTGTAAACGATGAAAGCAATGAATGTTGAGAGGGCATAACGCTGGCCGCGTATACTATTTCGGACGCTGAAATGATGTAATCCAGTTGGTGCTAAGAAGATACCAAGCCAAGAAGCTCGTTTTGTATTTGGAGTGAAGTCTTCTTCTGCACGCATACGAATTCGTTTTATCTTCCAACTATCATATGCATCACCGATTCCTTTAGGCATTATGAGAAGAATTGCGATAATCATCACATAGGGCATAACTTCAGCCAAATTCGCATAATTAGAACGGTCGAGTGGCGTACCTATTCCCATAAGAATTGGTGATGAGACTGAACGGACGAAACCAATTAGCAGTGCTCCAAAAACCGCTCCTCTAATCGAACCAATGGTACCCAATACGATAACCGCGAATGCTGGTAAAAGAAGGGTGAACCCAGTTTCAGGGCTGTAACGAACAGTCATAGCAAATACAGCACCTCCAATCCCAGATATTCCTGCAGATAGGAAAGCACTAGTCATGTGTACTCGCTCCACATTAATTCCACAACTAGCAGCGAGTTCCGGGTTGTCAGCAACCGCACGCATACGACGGCCTAGACGGGTTTTTGTCAACAGAAGAATAAGAAGTCCGACTGAAGCAAAAATAACAAACGGCATTGCAGCACTGTAGTAAGTGTAGTTCGCAGTCAAGTCTGTCACACAATCTGATCCGACCGAGTAAATATCGGTCAATGGCTTTGAACCTTCGGTGACGATTTTCTCGTAAACAGCATCCCCATTTTCGGAGGTTCCAACCTGTTCACATGCTCCGTAAGAGTAGGTTTCTCCAGATTCCAGTGAACGGTCGCCCAAGTTAAGTTTGGTCAGAACAGTCGGTGCTTCGAAACGCTGGTCACGGGCTATACGCCAATCAATATCTGGTTCAAACAATTTAGTTCCTGCACCAAATCGAAGATATACAATCGCTCGGAGAATTAGTGCAACACCAAGAGAAGCAATCATCATCACGTCAGCGCTGGATTTACGATCTCTAAAACCGCGAAATACGAGTCTATCAATGATAATTCCTGCTAATCCGGTTAGAACGAATGCTCCCAGTAATGTCCAAAGTAACACGGACCAGACCAGTACGCCATCCTTTGGCGTTGATACGAGTGGAAAGAAATAATCCATCCACATTATCATCACTGCGACATACATACCGAGCATGAAAAACTCGCTTTGGGCAAAGTTTCCGTACCTTTGAACGCTGTAAGTTAGCGTACAACCAACTGCAATAGCGAGGTAAGTTGATGACCATGTGAGTGTACTAAAACCAATTGAACTCAAATTAAAGTAAATTGTCGCACTAGTATTGAGTCCGACCATCAATAATTCAATGGTGAATAATACTGTAAGTAGTAAGAACAGGGGCGTGAATATCATCAGTCCTGAGCGTAACTTACCATGAGGGACATCATCAAAAACAACTTTGACCAACAAAAATCCCATTGAGATAAGTTGTACAGATTGTAGTAGCCAAACCATATCATTTGGCAAATTACCAAACAGCAGAGTATCCAAGCCGTTGCCTATACCCGACTGGTACAGTAGTCCAATAATAGCATCAAGTGATATTATAGCAGCAAGGAGCAGGCGCCTTCGCAATCGTGAAAGGTTCTGCCATCGTTGTAGAAAGGAGGTAGGGGATTCAAATTCGTCACTCAAATCCATCCTACTCCCTCTCTAAAGTCCTGTGTCCACTCAAGCCTTTCGACCAGGGGCTAAAAAGCCGTGGAACTCAAGAACAAGGCAATCAAGCAGCAGCGTTAGATTGAACGCCGTCTGCAACAGTCCAGTACTTGGAACATGTGAATGTTCCATCAGCAGCGTCTGATGCAGCGTAGCCACAGATATCGTAACCTGCTCCACCAACGTCACCGTTAGCCAAGAAGGTATGAAGTCCGCTTGCGCCTTCGTATGCAGTTCCAGTGGTTGCAATTGAAGCCGACATGTCTGTGCTGTTAAGTTGGTGAGCAGCTCCAAGCATCATGATTGAGTCGTAACTGGTCAAAACGTATGACTTGATACTTGTAATGTTTGATGCATCATAACGTGCTTCGAAGTCTCCGAAGGAAGAACCTGCACGAGGTGTTGTAACGTATAGGCCATTAGCAACACTGTCGTCACTAAGTTCGGTTAGAAGTCCTTCGCCAGCAGGTCCGTCGCCAGAGAAGAGCATAGCACCGACATCTTGTGCTGCGATTTCGTTGAGAATCATTGCTGCGTCAGTAACATAGGACACCATGAATATGGAGTCGCAGCCTGCGTCAGCGATTTGTGTGATTTCAGAAGCAACACTTGTTGCGGTTTCTGCGTATCCAATCTTTTGGCACAGATCCCCGCTCCAAGCATCTTCAATAGCATCTGCAAATCCAGAACCGTAATCATTGGTCATGTGAATGATTGCAGGGTTTGTTGCCCCCATGTCTTCCATCATTGCTACTGCTGCAGGTCCTTGGATTGCATCAGAAGGAACGATACGGAAGAAGTCAGGGTAAGCAGATGCATCGCTTAGACTTGGGTTAGTAGAAGCATAGGAAATCATTGGGATTCCTGCTGCGGACAAGACTGCGTTAGCGGCCATTGTTGCGCCGGAACATGCTGCTCCACCGACTGCGATAACACCAGAATCGACGAGTGTTTGTGCTGCTGCTGCTGCTGCAGTACCGTCACAACCAGAGTCAACTTCTACAAGTCTGTATTCGTATCCCATAGCTCCATGTGCAGCGTTAAGGTCAACGATTGCTTGTTGTGCCCCATATTGGAATCCAGCAGCGTCTTGAGCCAGAGGACCGGTCAATGGGTTCATGAAACCTAGTTTGACAATGGTCTTAGTGACAGTAATTCCATCAATTGCAGTCCAGTATGAAGTACATTCGTAAGAACCGTCACCAGCTTCCATTGCAGTGTAGGTACAGATATCGTAACCTGAGCCACCAACGTCACCGTTTGCGAGGAATGTATGAAGGCCGCTTGCGCCTTCGTATCCTGTTCCTACAGTACGGATGGATGCATCCATGTCTGTTGAATCGGTGTTGTATGCTTTTCCAATAATGGAAACAGCGTCATAGGAAGTAAGGACGTATTGCTTGATACTTGGAATTCCGGCAGCATCATAGCGTGCTTCGAATTCTCCAAAGGAAGAGCCTGCACGAGGTGCAGTGACTTTGAGTCCGCTTGCAACGGTATCATCGCTGAGTTCAACGAGCAGTCCTTCGCCAGCAGGTCCATCACCAGAGAAGAGCAGAGCAGAAATGTTCTGGGATGCAACTTCGTTGAGGATCATTGCAGCGTCTGTAACGTAAGATACCATGAAGATGGAGTCGCAGCCTGCGTCAGCGATTTGTGTGACTTCAGATGCAATGCTTGTTGCGGTTTCTGCGTATCCAATCTTTGCACAGACGTCGCCAGACCAAGCAGCTTCGATTGCATCAGCAAATCCAGAGCCGTAGTCGTTGGTCATGTGAAGAATTGCTGGGTTGGTGGCTCCAGAGCCAACCATCATTGCTGCAGCAGCAGGCCCTTGGATAGCATCGCTAGGAACTACTCGGAAGAAGTTCGGGTAAGCAGTTGAATCGCTCAAACTTGGGTTGGTTGAAGCGTAGGAAATCATAGGGATTCCTGCAGCAGACAATACTGCGTTAGCAGCCATTGAAGCACCGGAACATGCTGCTCCAGCAACGGCGACTACGTTAGCGTCAACTAGTGATTGTGCAGCAGCGGCACCAGCGGTACCGTCGCAGCCCGAATCAGCGACAACCGCTTCAAAAACGGTGTCAGTTTGTGCAGCATTCAAGTCGATAACGGCTTGAAGTGCGCCATATTCAAAACCTGCAGCATCTTGGGCTAGTGGCCCTGTTGCTGGGTTCAAAAATCCGATCTTAACGACTTCTGAAGTGGTATCTTCATCGTCGTCATTTGATGTACATCCTGCGAGTGCCGCAGACATAAAGGTCAATGCTAGTAGGGCTGTCAATAATTTTCGGTTCATAATTAGTCTTCCAAGTCATTACAGATAGAGTCCGTTTATAGAACTATCACCTGTATACATAGGTAAGTAGGTTTTGAAGGAAGTTTTTTTTAGAGTCGGTTCATTTTCATAACTCAATCTCAAATAAGTAAACTTCCCCATCGTTGTAGTGTGAAGGAAGGCCAGTTGTATCTTCAAGTTTAACAGGCTCAAGTAGTGTAAAACCATGGCTAGTATATACTCTAATTAGCCCCTCGTTATATCCTACCGTATCTAGTCGGATAAAACGGATAACTCCACCAGAGTACTGGTCTTTAGCCCAATCGACTATTTTTCCAACGAATCCTTGGCCTCTGTATAGTGGATGGTTGGCAATTCTATGAATGAAAACCGAGGGTTGAAGACTCTTTTCGCCCCAAATTTGTGGGTCTTCAAAGGCGACGACCCAAACACAAACAATCTTTCCCTGGTGAACCATTTTCCACTGTCGTTTTTCTTCTATTTCACTTTCGATGAGGCTTCTGTCAATCTTTGGCCACTGAGTCATTCCCTTTGATGACTGTAATGCAGTTGCTTCATCGTAAAGTTCCAGAATTGAATCTATATCGTCATGAAGACTTTGATTGATTTCCATATATATTCCTCCAAACCCGCCAATCTAATATTGAATAATTTACTGTCCAAGTCATCCATAAATTAGTTTTTCTCACAATTGATTTTCTGAGAAACGAACTCCTTCCTCGGTGAGAAGTTGGCGCTTTGCTTCGACACCACCACTACCGCTGTATCCACCTAATCCGCCATCGGTACGAATAACTCGATGGCACGGAACTATGGGCGGGTATGGATTTTGACCGCAAGCATTGGCAACCGCACGTGCAGATTTAGGATGGCCGATTTGAACTGCTATCTGCGTGTATGTTCTAACTTGACCCCGAGGAATTTGTTTCAAGGCCTTCCATACTTTGAGTTGGAATTCGGTACCAACTAAGGGAGGATGTTCAACCATGAAACGCCGATTGTATGTAACCACTTATTGCTTTCCGAGTGATTTATTCCATAAAAAGAGACTTTCATATTCACCATAAACGTGGTGCCGGGGGCAGGATTCGAACCTGCGAAGCTTTACGCAGAGGATCTTGAGTCCACCCCCTTTGACCGCTCGGGAACCCCGGCTTGTAGTCTGCCGTGGTGCATTTCATTCTTGACTATTCCTCTTCATTAGAAATGTCTAATTCCAACGGACGTGGCGGCGCAGGGCGCCTTTTACGAACTATATTTTCGACGTGGAGTTTGGTGTATTGTTCCAATTCTTTGGTTCTTCGGTGATATGCGAATCCAAAACCGCCAACAACTAAGAAAATCAGTAAACCAATTAGACCAAGTAAGCCATTGATTTCTCGATTGGAGGAATTGAATTCTTCGATATCTTCTATGTCGACTTGCTTAGACTGAGAATAATTTGTGAGATTCACGAAGAACGAGATATCTCCGGTAGTCCATGCTTCAAAGTACCATTCAGTTTCAACCCAATCTCCAGGTTCGAGAGAGATTGTTTTTGTTCCTAACATCAAACCATTTAGGTCTACAAGTTCGACTTGCACTGTGCCGTTCAATTGACCAGTGTTTACTATTCTAGTAATAATCTCTATATTTTGACCAAATACAGGTTCATCGGTTTCAATTGAAATTGTATCTAGTTTAGGTTCGAATTCAATCCAATTTAAGCGTGGCTTCAATGGGTCATTTGAAGTCCCAAATCCAGTTAATTCTAGTCCGGAGTTATCCATAGCAGTAAACCAAATAATGATCTCACTATCTCTAGATAGCAAGGATTCATCACTCGGAGTAATGTCGATTAGTCCGTCGAAATAAGTATTGAACTGAGTGATTCCTGTTGAATTAATTACTTGATTTCCACTTGTTCCTTGTATTATTGAATCATTTTCTAGGAAATGCCAGTTAGCATATAATCTTGGGTCATTGAGTGGCAAGTCATCGCTTATTGTAGCAAAAATTGGAATCTCATATAATCTATTTGAATCTACTTTCAATAAATCTTGTAAACTCAAAGAAAGCATTGGTGGAGAATCATCAAGATATATTTGGTAACTGTTAGAACTCAACGCTGTTAATTGCGGAGAGTACAATGTCAGGTCTAAAGAAAAATTTGTGGATTCAGAGTAAGATTGTTTAGCAGTGAATTCTACATTTATCACCCCTTGGGCAGTCATGCTGAAATTGGTCAAAACATTTGATGATTGATTATTTATTATTCCAATAACTGAAAAATCTTCGTTTAAGTATTCAACTGGAATACTTAAATTTACGAATTGTAATAATAATTTCATTTCGATAACATCATCACTTTGTAACCAAATTTTACTACCGGTAATAGAACCATTTGGCCCAATCTTTTCAATAATTTCAGTCTCTGAAAATTCAATGTTTTGGTTTATATTCCATTCAAACATTGTCAGTAAAGACACACCAAGATACAAATCTTGGCCTTCATCAAATATTTTAATCGAGGGAATCCAGTTTTGTTGAGTCAGAGATTCCATAATCGACCAAGAGATTCTAAACTTAATTTCAATATCCCAAACTAGGAAACCTTCCCTTTGTATAATCACAACTTCTGGCTTTATTGCAAAACAATCACTATCATACTCGGTGACTGAAAATCGAGGAGAATGATGTATGAAGCATTGTTGCTGTGTTTCCTTGCCAAGTATTGCGAATTGTATTTCATCCAATGAATCAATTCCGTTGGCATCTGTTAGGCTAAACTGTAGTTTATGTTCAAATCCAGGCAAGATTTGTTGGTTTATTAAATCTAAATCTAGTGCATCGAAATCGAAGAAAGTTGTATATTGATTTTGTACTAGCAAGGTGACTAAGTCGTTGTCTTCACCGAAACCCCCTCCTCCTAATAGCAGATTACCTGCTAAATCTTCAGATTCTATGAAAATACTCAATCTACCGCTTTCTTGTGAGCCCCTGATATCAAACCAAGAAAAAATAGGTAAATCAATAGTTGCAGATTTTGAACCGGTGTTGAGAGTCACTGATGTTGAGACATACTCATTAAAGTCCATCACACTGTCTCCATTCAGGTCATCTTTGCTCTCAGACCATGACCATACTGTAATGGATGGACTAAGGCCTTCCACATCGGAAATAGTTGCTCTGAGCGGGATATCTTGTCCTGAAATCCAAATATGTCCATCTGCAGGCACCTGGCCTCCAGGATCTAATACATCGATTGAGATTATTTCTGGAGACTGAATATCAAATAATATTCGTGTTCTCTGGTACACCGCAGTCATATCCTCTGAAGTGTTTGATCGTTGATCTATCGGGCCAGTTCTCATGATGTGAACTGATATTTCTAGTGAAGTATTAGATGGAATTACCTGGGCATATGGAGTATTAATTGTAGTTGAAAAATAACCATTTATACCGGCTTCAACAAACCAAGAATTGCTCCAGTTTACTGGTGTTCCAAGCCAATTGTCTTGACCACCTGAAATATTCTTAGGTGGAACTGCTTGTAATCTAACCTCTATTTCGGCTTGGCCTGCTTCGATGAATTTATTAGAGATACCTTGGAACCTGACTTGGCCATTTACTGTAATGGATTCATTAGACTGAATGTGGAAAGGCCAGTCTGCATTGGTCCAATCATGTAATGCGTTATCATTATCAAAAGCCTCGAATTGAGTTATTTCTAAGTCGTTTTCTACTTCGTTGAAGGCTGTTTGACGGATAAGCGTCATAGGACCAGTTTCTAATCCTGAAGTATCTGTTGAAATTGCCATCCAATAAATATCATCGATGTCATTTAATTGCCATGTACTGATGAAAGACCATTGTATTTGACAAAAGCCCGTAACACAATCTACTGAAGTCTCTATTTCGTCAAGGTGAATTAGATCACTACCTTTGATTATGCTCACATCTTTACTTGAGTAAAGGTTTGAAGCCTCGATTTCAATTAGTGAATCTTGAATTCTTGAACTTGGCGATAAAATAAGTTTTACTTGTTCAAATTGGTATTCATGCTCGCTCATAGTTACGGGACTGAACCTAACGTGTGAGGTATTGACGCTAATTGCTTGGCCTGGTAGCCACCTGTCTCGGTCGATATCATCGATAGAATCAATTTGATGAAGATAAGAAGTAGTAGTCATATTGATGTTTATTGAGCCGGATTTTGTCTCCACACTCATAGGTATGTGCAAGGTTTCTCTATCATTACCTTGGTAGGAATTATTTTTTATTTCGTTCAGTTGTGAATGTTCTAAATTAAATTGGACTTCTTGTATTGGAGAAACTGCTTGTAGATTGGAAAAATGAACCGATATATTGCCATTTGCAGTGAAATCTAGAGTGCATAGAGCAATTCCATAACCGGTGGTCATCAGTCCATCAGGGAATGTGAAATTTGGACATACATCTTGACTGACAAATCGAGACTGAACTTCTGACATTTGTGCAATTGAAGAGACTATCGCCGTATTTGATGAAGAGTCATTTAATGAATAACTAGAACTTTGCGAAGCCATATTTATCAAAAATGATACTGGAATTTGGGTATATTGACTACCAGTAACTTGCTGACCATTTGCAGAAAGGAGCATAGTATAGTCAACTTGAAACTGTTGACCATCTGATAATTCCAATTCAACAGAACCATCAGGATTTGAATAATTTGTAATTCCATTACCCGTTATAGAATAAAATTTAGAATTTGCTCCAAACTGTTGACCTGAATTATCAACCGGCCAAGAGAATATACTTTGATTTGAAACTCCAAGGCCTATTTCGGGGTTGACCGGTGCTTTAGCACAAATTGGTTGGTAAGTGAATTTAGTAAATTTCTGCCCTGTGAGAAGAGTCAACTGAACAGAATCGGAAAGACTAGGAGAGATTTGTTGATTATTAGTGAAATTCAAAGTACGATAGTTTGCTATCGTATTATCAAAGCTTGTAGAGTATAGGCTGAACTGTGAAGAGTAAAGAGAAATGTTATCTCCTATGGAAGTCATCTGTGCTCCAATTTGTGGGCAAAAACTTGTCGTCTGAACTCTTATGTAAGAAACCTGATTTGCAACTAAGTTATCATCGATATCGTTTGATATACCTGAAAAAGAACCGGAGTACCTTGAATCACTAGCCATATACTGGTAGTGGTAAGCATCAAAGTATGATGTAAAACCGATTGTTAGCGATTCAATAGAAGGAGAAACAAGTTCATTTGAGGTACTTAGATTTGCTCTAATCCTTAAATTTGGATATACTTCTGAATCTAATTGAATATCAATTGGAAGCACTTGATTGGAATATCCCGGTATCGTATTATTGTTTGAATCAAGAATATCAAATTTGATTGAAGTATTATCTGGTTGCCGGACAAAGCCATCTAATTGACCCCAACCAAATCTAGCATTTGGTGTTAAAATTGGTGAAATCCATGACCCTTGAGATTCAAAAATATCGATCTCTATTCCTGCATCGTCGATATACCAGCCGTCAAATTCCAATAATTGGTCTGAGAAGAAAGAATATCTAAATTTTATATTTTCTCCTGACAGGTTAGTTGTTTCGAAAATTCTATCTTCGAATGGACGCGATGTATTTTGACAACCTCCCAGAACAGTTGAACCATCAAAAATTCCTTCCCCATAGAACGGAGAATTAGAATTAATTGTTGATATTTGGTCATGAAATGTTCCAAGAGTAGGCGGGATATACCACCAATTCAATCCCCCATCAGTAGAGATAGATACTGCTCCTCCATCCCAGTTAGCTTCTGTACAAACCCAACTCTTGAATGACAATCTTGACGATGCCCCTACTGGGACAAAATAGTCTGGAGAATAAAGATGAGTTAGCATTTCATTTCTGTACGCTCCGCTGAGATATGTCCCTACTCCTTGTTGTCCTGAAGGCCATACGTTTGGTCCATATGTGGTTCCATTGGGTATTGAACCGACTTCCCACTGTTTCTGGTCAATTGAAATTAAAGACCATCCTGCAGGTAGTTGGTTTCCTTTATCAAATGAGTAATTCGTCACTTCCATCGAATCTACTCCAAGGAGATTTGTCCATTGCCATTGGTTTGGAGTACCTCCATAAGACATCAACCAACCATCGGTAGAGCCTAGAGATAAATTGGGAGCAGTCGAAAAATTACTGTGAAGCAAACTTGATGGATTTGGGCCACCCCTACCGCTGTGAAGTATGATATTATCAATTGCGAATCCTTCCCAATCACTGGAAACCTTGCCGCCAAAGTTAATCGAGGAATCTGTAATTACCGATAATCGAAGTAGTGTGTTATTTAGGGCCGAGGAATTAGCAAAATTATAGTTGAAATTCATGAAGACTGGAACCCAGCCATTAGATTCTCCATAACGTACATTACCATTGTGCCAAATACCTGTACCTGGAATCCCATAATTACCTGAAATAAAATTCCATGATGAACCATTGTCAATGGAATATTCAACGGTAAGATAATCGTAAAGGTATCCTTGTACATCCCAATTCATTTCTATTTCAATTTCATCTACTGTTGGGATTGATGTGAAGTTTAGTGGAATGATGTATTTAGAATTAGAATTTGGCATGTAGTCCCCTGTTAAATTTCCATGGAAGAAAGAACCTCTTTGTTCACCTTCATTAAAAATAGATAATTGGTCTACAAACCAACCTCCGCGTGGAATTGAAAGATTACTTGTTTCATAGCATAATTGTAAACTGAGAAGATTCTGACCTATTGAAACATAAGAGTCTAGTTGTATTTCAACTCGATTCCAAGAGTTGGACTCACCAGTCCAAACCAAACTTGGAGCATGCTGCAGATTTGAAGTTTGACTTATGCCGTTATTTGGTGTTAAAGCGATCCAATTTCCATTACTGTCCAGTAATTCTACCCATGCTGCATCGGTAGAATCTAATGCTAGCCAGTGGTCAAAAGAAACTGAAAAGTTCTTTATTATTTTAGGCATATCTAAACTAGGGGAGCGCATACATGAGTGCATTGAAGAATTTAAATCTCCATTTGCAGAAGTAGAAAGAAATGCGCTTCCGTTGAAGCCTTCGTCTGGAAGTGACATTCCCGATTGACTGTTTATGGCATTAGGAGACGGCGAGACAATCGACCATGTATTGGAGTCTTTTCTAGTACTGTACCAACCTTCTGAAGGTACTTCTATGGTGGTTTCAAAATCGGTTATATCTCCGATAGAACTGTTTCTCTCAAGGCGTAAATTACCATCGCGTGACGATTGAGAAGTTTGTTGATATGTTCCATTCCAAAAATTGGAATCGCCCGCCTGAAAAACTGTTCCTTCACTATTTGCACTTTGCCAAATCGGAGAAATGTCCACTTGCGCTGAAGTTAATGTATGATTGGCAGGTACTTCAATCATCGAAGATACTGTTGTATTGATGTGTGTATTGTTAGACTGGGGAGTAAAATCAATATTACTATTCCATTGAACTGGGTCTTCACTATTCCATGAGGAAGAATGTTGAGCTTGTACATTGATTAATGTACTAGTCAAAAGTATTACAACCAGTAACAAGACCGTGAAATTCGGACTACGCTCGTGCCCGAATTTTTGTCGTTTGGTTGACATCTCAATTCACCTCGCTCTGCGAGGTGAGGTCATCAATAATTAATCAGTTGTCTCAATGTTTAGCCTGTGATACATCAATGTTCAAAACCCGTCAACCCTACCAGCCCATGATGACGGAGGACCGATACCTCGATAGCGCACAAGCGCGAGAGATCGAAGAAGAGTTATTTGCCACTCGTCGACAACAATCCTCTAGACATGTCCCAGTCGCATTACCACGCCCTGATTTCTGGCAAACTGTAGGCAAATTACTATCTGATATTGACCTTGATATTCAACATATGATGATGAATGGAATGACTGGAATCCGGCTTCAAAACCTGCAAAAAAGACAGGCCAATGTTAGAAGAATAGCTTCGGAGTTAGCCAGAAAGCGATTAGTTGCCATGATGCAGCACGTCGCTTCACAGTCACTTCGGATCGCTTCACAACCTGGTATGACGCAAGACTTACCCCCCCTAGACTGGCAAAGGCACGACCCTGCTGAGAAAGCATTCTATCACGGTCTGCAGATACAAATGGATAGATTCAAGAAAGATATTGACTGGAATTCTATGCAAAATGGTGAACTCTCTGGAAACCTTATCGAAAAGATGGTTCATTCTCCAGGCACAATGCAGCTAGACTCATTTGTTGAACAAGATAAGGGGTTAACTGGTAGTCCGCCACCAGAACTAGTATTCGCTGATGAAGAACCACAACAGAATATTGCCCAAGAAATGGATGAGGAAGACCGTTTTCTAGTCGACCAATGGCCAGATATCGATGAGTTCGTACAAAGTGACCTTGTTGAAAACAAGCCTGTGGAGCAAGTAGAAATAAAATCAGATAGTCAATCAAAGAAACATTCCGCAGCAATGGAACTTGCTCCATCAAAAAAGTCGAGTAGCAATATTATTCTAGATGACTTAAAAATTTATGAAACCGAAGATGTGGCGCAAGAACAGAAATCAACGTCTGAAAATATGATTCGTATCAGAGTGATTGAATCATTCCCAGAACCAATATCTGTAGGGGATGGTGAAGAAATCCTTCTAGAGAAAGAAGATGTGCATTTCTTAGACCAAGAAACTGCTAATTGGCTAATAGAATCAGGTGTAGCTGAAGTCGAATCTCTTTGAGAGAGATTATTAGTTTCAGTTTACAACACGCATTGAAAGTTCAATACTTACTGTGTCTGGAATCTCGATTCTAGTAACTTGTCTCAAAGCAGACTCGTCTTTACCAGTATTGATATCCATCTCAAGCAGACGCTTGTGAACTCTTAGTTCCCAGTGGTCGTATGTTTCGCTTCCTTCACCATCAGGTGCTTTACGAACCGGTACGACCAATCGGCGTGTTGGTAGAGGTATAGGACCTCTAAGAGAGATTCCCCCAGTATCACAGATAGTTTTGATTTGACTAGCAACTTTATCGAGGTCGCTATGGTTTTCACCAGTCAATTTGATGATTGTTACTGCTGCCAAAATTAATCCTCCAACCAATTACTCGCCAATATCAGAATCACTTCTTTTCAATCTTTAAACAGACACCAGCGGCTACTGTCTTACCCATGTCACGGATAGCGAAACGGGATAATTCAGGGAAGGTATCCATTTGCTCAATTGCAAGTGGCTTTGTTGGTTGGAAACGGATCAAACAAGCGTCACCAGTCTTTAGGAAAGATGGGTTTGCTTCTTTGCCAGCCTTGTTAGTCTTCTCAAGTAGTTCTTGGAATCTCACTGCAACTTGTGCGGTGTGAGAGTGGAAAACTGGAGTGTAACCAATTGATACAGCCTTTGGAATATCCATAAGTTGGATTTGTCCAACGAATGTTTCGTCGTGACGAACAAAGGTAGGCTCACTGTCAGAGTATCCTGCAACGTCACCACGGCGGATGTCAACTGCAGCTAGACCACGAACGTTGAAACCAACGTTGTCTCCAGGTTCTGCCTTTGGTACCATTGTGTGGTGCATTTCAATTGACTTAACTTCAGCAGACTTCTGTGAAGGATTAAAGACAACTGTCTTACCAACATTTAGAGTTCCTGTTTCGATCTTGCCAACTGGTACAGTTCCAATACCGGAGATTTTGTACACATCTTGGATAGGTAGTCTTAGAGGCTTGTCAACTGGCTTGTTAGGCATTGCTGCAGCGTCAATAGCTTCAAACAATGTTGGTCCCTTGTACCATGGTGTGTTTTCACTCTTATTGTATACATTGTCTCCCTTAAGAGAAGATGCTGGCACCATAGGAATGTTACCGTCTTTGAGTTGTTTTCCGAATCCAGCCATGGTTAGCAGATCAGAAACTTCTTTACAAGCAGCCTTGTATTTGTCTTCTGACCAATCAACACCAGAAATATCCATTTTGTTGACGTGGACAATAAGTTCCTTGACACCCAGAACCTTTGCTAGGAAAGCGTGTTCCTTGGTTTGAGCGTTTACACCATCGTTAGCAGCACATAGAAGAACTGCAGTATCTGCTTGAGATGCACCAGTAATCATATTCTTGACGAAATCTCGGTGACCTGGAGCGTCGATGACAGTCCAGTAGTACTTAGGGGTAAAGAATTCTTTGTGAGCAACGTCGATAGTGATTCCACGCTCTCTCTCTTCCTTTAGTCCGTCCATAACGTAAGCAAGTCCGAAACCAGCTTTACCTGCATCAGATGCCAACTTTTCGTTCTTTACGATAACGTGTTCTTCGATGTGACCTGAGTCTAGGAGAAGACGACCTACAGTGGTCGACTTTCCGTGGTCAACGTGACCGACGAATACAATATTACGGTGAGGCTTAGTCTTATCTTCCCATTGTGATGCCATTTTAATTACTCCTTAGCAGCCATCCGACAATAATCCCCTATTTGAAAGCGACGCATAAAAAAATATGTCTAAAAATAGATAAATAAGGCCTTTGTGACCCGAAATGTAATTTTCAGTTAAGAATTTATTTTCACTCCGCGCCTTGAATGGAGCCATCTTCAGCAATGCGATATAATCGGGTGGTACTAGTCGCGCCCCGCATCGCCAATGGACTACCTGAAATGGCAACTACTCTCTGGCCAACAGTGATTTCTCCACGCTCGTACAGGATTTTCAAACCTTCTTGCATAGTTTGTGAACCTCGTTCGAATTCTTTTACAATCAAACTGTCTACACCGGGTAGAAGTTGAACTCGTCTTGCTGCTCGCACTCTGTCTGTGACTGCAGTAATAGGAATACCAGGCTGATAGGCTGAAACCAAACGAGGTGCATTACCGTGTTCGGTAGCAACCATTATCCTAACTGCACCTGACATTTTCGCTAACTCAACACCTGCATGAGCAACTGCTCTAGTGGCTTTGAAAGTGGCTTGAGCGCCAGGTCTTAAATCGCTTGATGCCAATCCTTGTTCGGTTGCCATTGCAATTTTAGCCATTGTCTCAACCGCTTGTAATGGATAATCCCCTGATGCGGTCTCCCCAGATAGCATCACTGCAGTTGCTCCGTGGCGTATTGCTGTAGAAACGTCGCTGACCTCTGCACGTGTTGGGCGAGGGTTAAGAGTCATAGTTTCCAGCATTTGAGTTGCTACAATGACGACCATTCCTCTTTTTATCGCAGCGTCAACAATTCTTTGTTGTGCTTGAGGGACTTGCTCTAATGGGATCTCAACACCCAAATCACCTCTAGCGACCATTACCGCATCTGCTAAATCTAGAATCTCATTAAGATGTTCAAGAGCAACAGGATGTTCGATTTTGGCAATCACTGGTACGTGCTGACCTGCTGCTGCAATCGCTTCTTTGGCGGGTAGTAAGTCCTCTGGAGTCCTAACATAACTGACCGCTATGTAATCGGCACCCGCCTCTAGAGCATGTGCAAGTGCAGCCTTGTCCTTGGGACCGATGGCTGGTAAATCAACAAGAGTGCCTGGTACGTTTATTCCTTTACGAGCGCTTACTGGCCCGCCATCTTCAACAGTACAAACAACGATTCCACCCGATTCACCCGGAGATGAATCCACTTTCAATCGAATTAAACCATCAGCAATTAGAACTGGGTCGCCTTGTTCTAATTCAGCAGAAAGTCCCTCATATTGTACTGGTAACTTAGACTGTGAGGCATCATCCATATGGTGAACGCCACAGTGAAGTTCGACTTTCTTTCCTCTCTCAAGTAGTAGAGCTCCCGGAAACTCGCCGAGTCTAAGTTTTGGCCCTGGTAAGTCGGCAAGAATACATGTGGGTCTACCAATTTCTTTTTCCATTGAACGGATTCGTTCATAGAGAGGGGTTTTATGCTCGGGTTCGCCGTGAGAATAGTTTAGACGACATACATCAACTCCCGCCTTCAATAACGACTTCAATGTTGATTCGTCTTGAGATGCAGGACCAATAGTAGCGACGATTCGGGTTCTTCGCATGAACTATCCCTCGAGGCTATCTATCAAAGGGCTTTCTAAATAGAATGTGTGAGTATGTTCACTTATAGTGTAGAATAATGACCATGGATTCTATTTGAACATCATTCCATCGATTATTTCGAATCTGCATAATCCATTCTCCGTCGCCATATGTGGATTCTGTTTCAGTAAACATGTAGGAACTGAGCAGTAGCATAACACAATAATTTTCGTCATCATCGCATTCACCAGCATCACGGTTTTCGTTATCAGTCTCTGAGGTATTTGCTGCTTCATCATCTTCTTCATTGAATGCATATAAATTCAGGGTATTAGCACATTGATTATCCCCCAGAACACAATCATCATCAACTTGAGGGTATGTTAGAATAGTCTCAACTTTTCTGATAGTATTGCCTTGGTCTCTGTCATAGACAACTGGCATATCAAATTCTAAAACTTTTGGAGAACCCGAATTATTTCCATCGATTTGGAAATCTTTCCATTCGCCGTAATATGAGACATAGACTTTGATTTTATCGCCGTCCATCGAACCTGCGCTATTTGTTACTGAAAGATTGACTTCATATTCACCAGGCTCTACGTCTTTCCACTCAACACTTTCACCGGTTAAATCTGCATCGTTTTCTGAGTTTCCATCGCCATCTGAGTCATATTCTAGATCGAGGTCCCAATTCCAAGTTGTGATATAATCGCTGTCGCCACCGGACTGTGAATCAGAGCCGTCTAATTGAATGGTAGTTGTTTCAGTGACTTCACGGTCTGATTGTGATTTGTCCATAGCACAAATCCAAACCAAGATGCTCCTTGTTTCATCTATGTCCTCGTATATACAATCTTCTTCGTCTGCATACTGGGTAATTTCTGCGGTTGGAGTTCCGACTGGCGCCTCAGTAACTGTCACTTCTTTGGTTTGTGAATTACTTACACCGCCAGATGCTACAGTCAATGTAACGCTGTAAGTACCTTCTACTTCCCATGAACAATCGGTCTTTTGACCGGTTTCATCAGCAGCACCATCGCCATCGCAATCCCAGCTATAAGTCAAGGAACCGTCTTGAGGTAGTGAGGCTGAAGCGTCTAACTCGACACTATCGCCAGTTCTGATATCGGTAGTTGGTGAATAAGAAAAGACAGCAGTAACAGGTACGTTATCATCGCCCGAATCACCAGTAATACACCCAGCAAGGCTTGTTGATATCATAATCAAGACCATTAGGATTGGCTTAACATGCGACTTCATAGTAGCGGGTGTACATAGCATATATCAAAAATACTCCCGTCGAATGGGTCAGTTTAGAAGGAAAATAGGGAGGTTTGCTTGTTTCCAGCAATCAATTCTTTAGCATTCCAACCAAAAGCCTCAGTTATTCTTCCAAGTGCAGCTGCTAATCTTTCTGCGTAAAAACGACCATCGTAGCCGGTTATTCCACCATTTTCTTCGCTTTCCAGCCATGGTTTTACAGTCATTGGACTGACTGAAGCATCGGTTACGACATAGGACACTTTCATTCCCGAGGTGAATCCAAGACCAAGTGCAATCCTTGCTTTAGCAACCCTAACCTGAGCCATACTATCTGGTTTAGCGTAATTTTTAGTAAAGTCAATCGAGCCATCTTTATTGACGCGCCCTTTACAAGATTTAGCAAGGATTAGTTCTGTTGAATCTACTTTGTTATCCTTGAGTGCTTTGACTCTATCAAGTGCGCACTTGACTAATTCCTCTCCTTCATCAGCTAGAGCAAAGGTGAATAATTGCTTCATTGTTTTAGTCAAATAAGAGAATGAGTCTGTTCTCTGTGTCTCATATCCACGAATAAGCATTTCTTCATTTGGCCAGACTACTTGACCAACATAACGCTTCTTAGCACCATGGCTAAAGAATACTGAGAGTCCTTTTTCATATTCTAATACGGCCGAATCTTTACTATATCGTTCGGCAAGTTCAAGTCCAAAATCAAGCATGCTTTGTTTTGCTTTATTCCAAGCATCTACTTGCTTTTGGGCCTCTTTATCGCCTTGTTCAGCTGCTACTTTGTCTTCCTGTTTTATTGTTGAAGGAGAGCCTTCAGGGACTGGTGAGCGAACGAAAATAGAATCTGTATCAGAGTAAACAACATGGTTGCCTTCTTGTTCTAATTGAGATATGATATCCTTGATGTTGAATCTAGCCCAAGCTGTGATCGAAGAGCCGAGGTCACGATGAGTAAAACGATAAAAGCCACTAGCAAAAACACCGTAGAATGTATTCATTAAGATTTTGACCGCATACTGCATCGAGTCATGGAACATTATTCCAGCCGAATCGTCTTGTTCTTTAGCAGATTTTAGTGATGCTTTGTGGACATCTCTTTGAGACATTAAATTTTCAAGAAGCGTCGGAACTAGCCCTTTGCGAACACTTTGATGTCGAAATCGCGCCCCTGTTGGTGCTGTATACACCGGTTCATCTTCGGCTGGTTGATCGGATTGAACTGGATCTATTCTTGTTGTGTAACAGATATTATTGCCAATCATAATTGAAGGATACATACTCTTGAAATCTAAAACTGCAATCCAAGGATGGAGACCTGCTGCTACATCGTGAACATATCCGCCTGTTATTTGCCCTTCTTTTGCTTCGGCAGAACCAGTCAAAGGAACTGCTACCATCTCTTTATCTGCCAGTCTAATTATTAGGGAGTCGACCAGTTGACTACTACTTCCATTGGCTGCAGTATCAAAAGACACCTTTGCTACTGCCGCTACCGCTTCTTTACGCCTTACGACTTGTAATTGATTTAGAATATCTAGAGGTAATGCTGCATCTCTAATACAATACTCCATCACAACATCTGGCCTATCTGCCCATTCTTGGTCCATTTTTGAAGCGTCAACATCCATTTTATGTCTCTCAGCATCATCAGGGAA
>JABIUA010000127.1 GCA_018667575.1 Methanobacteriota archaeon
CCATGCCGCTGATATCATATGAGGTGGTATCCACTGCTCAGTTACTCTTCTTCAACATCATTCGCCATCATCATGGCAATTGGCCTTGTTCTATCATTCTCATCTAGAATTAATCTGACAATAATTACAATCGGTGCGCCAATAATTGCACCTGCAATTCCCCAAACCTGTGCAAATAGCATAACTGTGAGTAGTAGAACAAACGGGGAAATCCCGATTTTGGCACCTGATAAATTAGGCTCGATAAATGAACCAAATACTTGCTGATTACCAATTAGCATAGCCAGCATGAATAAAGCTGACAATGGTTCAAGCATTACAAAACCGATGATTACAGGAGGTATTGTAGCGAATAGTGCTCCGATAATTGGAATGAAATCAAGTAAGAAACATAGTATTCCAAATAAGAACCAACCAGGTAAATCAAAGCCTATAGGCGAAATAATGAGAGTCATAACGAATGCTTGACCCGCACTACAAGTTACTTTGGAAACTACGTATGCGGTAATTGATTCGGTAGACTCGCTGACAATCTTCTTTGCTCTACCATAGGAATCGGGGAACGCTGAATTGAATCTTTTAGCAATTGTATGTTCTTCAAGAACTATGAAAAGTAGGAAAATCACAACAGTACTCATCGTCCCTAAAAATCCACCTAGAGATCCTAAAATTGCAAGTACGAATGTTTCAATATTCTCAGGAGATGCTGCGTTTGAGATTAAATCGGAATCTGAAAATAGTGCCTCAAGACCATATAAGTCGGCATCAGCATATTTCTGTCTCTTTTCTTCAAAGGCAGCAGTAATTTCTGGGATTTCATCAACAAATTGAGAGAGATTATCATAGAGGAATATCGACACAAGGTACACCGTTAATATGCCCGAAACCAAAACCGTTCCATAGGATACAAATCTATTTCCAACTTTACGATAGATTATTTGTTCTGGTGGCTTGATTATGAAATATAATAGAATCGCAATAGCCAGCGGCATTAGAATAGATTGCAATGTTATCATTGCTAAGTAAACTACAACCGAGACAATAGCAATACTTGCAGCCGTGGTTCGATTGCTATGAACATCAACCTTCAATACATCATCCATGAAATCACGACTAACAGTCTCAATCTAAGGTTTGCCCCGTCAAAGCGGTCAATGTTGGAGTTTTAGCCAGTTGAAAGGAAATCAAAGTACGTTGTCTACCAGTTCGTTAAGAGCTTGTGGCCTGCCACAATAATGACACCTGAGTTCGAGCGGGTCTTGTGAAACTACTTTCAGTCTGTGAGGCAAAGGTTCTCTTAGATTGGTTGTTATACAATTAGACATTGCACACTTTACCACATTTACCACTTCTTCACCTAGATTAATTGTTAATTTCTCAGCAACAGAGTAGGCCCGAATAATTGCAACATGGGCATCTGGCGCCACTAAAGCCAAACGGTCCAACTCGCCTTGATTTAGTTCTCTGTCTTCGACTTTAATGATATCTTTAGAGCCCATTTTCTTCGATGGCACATTCATTACTAGTGAAACTGGAACTGAGGTTGAACCGGTCACACCAAGCATTTCCAATACAGTCAAAGATTGACCACAGGGGATATGGTCAATTACAGTTCCATTTCTAATCGCTGTAACTCTTCGCATACTATGTTCGTTTGACATTATAGTGCACCTCCTGCAGAATTAACATCCTCGGGAACCGTAACGCCAAGTAATTTGCATAACAAGGCCATTCGAGCCACAACACCGTTGAAGGCTTGCTCGAAATATCTAGCATGACGAGTTGAATCTACAGATGGATCGATTTCATCTACTCTTGGCAAAGGATGCATTATAATCATGTTGGCTTTAACATCAGCAAGATGGTCTGCATGTAGTTTGTATGCTCCTGCACACCTTGCATATTCATCTTCATCAGAGAATCTCTCTTTCTGAATTCTTGTCATGTATACTACATCCGCGTCTCCTATCATGGAGTACAAGTCTTCAGTTTCAGTGATTTTTGCACCGTGAACTGATAAATCGGAAATAATCTCAGTAGGCATTTTTAGAATTTCAGGGCTAGCAAAAATTAGTTCACAGCCAAACCTTGTGAGTGCATGAGATAATGAGTGGACGGTACGGCCATAACGTAAATCTCCAGCTAAAACTACTTTCAATCCATCTAGTTTACCATGGGCCTGCCTGATGGTGAATAAATCGAGCATTGTTTGGGTAGGATGGTGCCCTGCGCCGTCTCCACCATTTAGAATTGGCACTGTAGCAGAATCTTGTGCATATTGGGCTGCTCCTTGTCTAGGATGCCTCATGGCGATAATATCGGTATAACCGTCGACCATTTGTATAGTATCAAACAGTGTTTCACCTTTGACTACTGAAGATGTTTTTACATCGCCGAGATTTACAACATCTCCACCTAAACGCTTCATTGCAGTCTCGAAAGACATTCGAGTTCGAGTACTTGGTTCAAAAAATAGGTTTCCTAAAATGCGTCCTTGCAGAAGAGGAAGGTACAGTTTCCCCTTAGCCACTGGAAGAAGTCTTTCTGCTTCATCAAGTATAGTTAGAATCTCTTCATTAGTCAAATCATCCATTGTTATGAGTCCGGCCATTTGCTCCCCTCTTCTCTTCAACGGTAGCAAGACTCCCATGAACATTACCGTTGGTTAAAATATTCTAAAATCGAAATTTTAGGCCAACTAAGGGGCATAGTTATTGATTAGAGCGGAAGTCGCGTAGCATGGATGAGTGGGCGGATGTCGAGGGCGCAATCAAAGCCGCCATCAAACAAAGACAAAAGCGCTTAGAAACTTTGACTGGGATATCGGCAATGCTGATTCTCTCCAGCGCAATATGGCTAATTTGGCCTAATCTTACATCTGCAATCAAAGGAGAATCCGGCTTATTTTCAGTATTAGGACTACCTTTACTAGTTCTTGTATGGGGATTAATGGTTCAAGACATAGGACTTTCTGACCCGCGTTCTAGAACTCGCGTTGGAGCTACTGCGAGTATAGCATGGCCAGTTTTACTAATTATTGCGGCTCAGAACTTTACACTTGATACAAATTCTGAAACAATTGGAGCAGTTATGATTGGGATTGTTGCTTTTTCCTGCCTTTACAGTTCCAAGTTTATTCTCACTGGCGGACTTGATGTCCTCCGTTTTAGGTCTGTGATGACTGGAGTTGGAAGTCTTGCAGCATTCTCGCTATTTGTCGGTGATGTGCCTGAAACATCTTCACTAAGTTGGTATGCCAATGTATCTGTAATCGTTGGAGGATTTGCCTATACTGCCTATATCTGGGTTGTTGGTGATGACCAGAGAGAACTTAGAAAGAAATTTCAGAAGCGACTAGATAAGTTAGAAGTTCGCTTGTTAGAATTGAAGGAGCAAGGCTCTGCAGTAGATCAAGCATCGAGCCTGGTAATGACTGCAAGGGAAGAAGGCCATGTCGACCCTGAACTAGGTATGCGTTTACTGAATAGTGCCGAAGAAGATATCGAACGTTCTCTATCATTGGCTGATGATGTTGAAGCTGTACTCAAGGATGCCAAGGAATTCATGGAACAGGCTGAAGAAATTGCACCGGTAGTCAAAAGGCCGAGGAAAGCCTTTGATATGGGACTAAGAGAGATTGAACTCGGTTCTCTAAGAGAAGGTGAAATGCTATTCCGTCAAGCCAAAAAACGTGCAAAGGAAGTAATTGAATGGTGGAGTCAAGCCGAGAAGGCAATCGGAGAAGCGCAAAGGCAACTCGATGGTAAAACCGAAGAGAACTTCAAACACTTACACGAAATGCTAGCCGATGCAAAAAAGAAATTATCTGCTGAGTCTCCTAAGAAAGCGTTTGAATTTGCAATCGTTATACCTGCACAACTAGCTGCTGGAGATGAGGCTTTAACTCATGCCGCTGAAGCAATAAAAGAAGCAGAAAGGCAACTGAAGCAGACCGATGGACTTGATACCAGTGAAATGGAAGTAAGAATGGAACAGGCTGAGAAAGCACTAGATGCAGGTAATGCAAGTCAAGCCACTGGCCTTGCCGACGGAGTGGTTAGAACTATCCAGGCGGAACGAAGCGCAATGGATGATGTAAGAAGGGCTTTCAAGCAGAAAAAGAAACTTATCAAAAGATTTGAACATAGAGAAGATAAAAAAATCTGGTCAAATAGAATTACTGAAATTGAGCAATCTGCCGATAATAAAGCATGGACTCATGCTGCAACTTTACTTGACAGACTTACCTCCGACCTAGACAAAGAAGGCAAAGCGAGTGAAGACGCTAAAGAATTGTATGACTTTGTCACTGAAGAATGGAAAGTCTTACGAAATCAGTGTGAGGCTGCCTTTATCAAAGTTGATGATGATGAAAGAAGAGATTGTGAGAAAGCGATTTCACTATCCAAGGATGCGTTGGATGTTGGGAAAATTGAGACTTGCTTGGAACAATTGTCCAGTGCTGATTCACTTATGGAAAAACTACGCAGAAGAATTTAATCGGGAATTAACTTGTTAAATTAATAACTTCTAATCTATATCATTTCGGTGAATTGTAATGGTTTACCGTATCCTGCCCTGCTTCGGTGTCTAAATTAGGAATTAATCCGTGTAAAATAAGACGAAAACTACCTAAAAAGAACCAAAAAGCCATTTTCCATGCTCCAAATAAGTGTGAAAAATATGATTTTTTGATATCTTTGAGGTGCCCCATATTCGAGGGTAAGTCGGACTTGCTATCAATGCTTCTAAGTATTCACTAAATCTAATCTCAAAAGAATTTGATGATTAAACTAACATTCTATATGATCATCGAGAGTAATATAGCCCATCCAGTAAAGATAGATACTCTAAATAACGATGTTTGGAAGTCCTGTAAACTATCTTTCTTCAAAATTATATAGCAGTTTAGAATAGCCAAAAGAGCCACTAAGTAAACATAAAATGAATCTTGAATAGGTTTTGAAATAATGAAACATAGCATCCAGACCAATATCAGAACATATGATATCTTAGTGGTGAAGTCTTCACCAAATCTAGCTGGAAAAGAGTTGACTCCGTTATCTTGGTCGCTAGTAATGTCCATGCGAGCGTAGTTGATATCAAAAGCAGTAATCCAAATTGCAACTCCAAGTGATAGAAACAGAATAGTGGGCTGCCAAAGGAGTCCAGAACCTAATCCATCAGTGCCTGTCAATGCCTCCCATCCATGGAAATCCCCTGCGATTGCAAGCCATGCCCCTGCTGGTGCGAGACCTAAGCACAAACCAAGCCATGAATGGCACAACCAAGTAAATCGCTTGGTGTATGGATAAACAACAAATGCAAGAACAGGGAGCCATGACATACCCAATGCAACCTCGTTTAGCATACCTGCACCAAAGAGTAGCATTACCAAGAATATGCCTGCTAATATCCAGGCTGTGTTCATCGACATTGTTCCACTGGCTAAATGCCTCGAAGCAGTTCTAGGGTTTGCTGCATCGATCTCTCTGTCGATTATTCGGTTCAGGGTCATTGCTAGACCGCGTGCCCCTACCCCTGCCACTAAAATCCAAATTAAATCTAGATTGAAAATAGATTTATCATCCAGCAAGTCATTGAACTGATTATTAGCAACTATGAACCCAACCAGTATGAAAGGTAGCGAGAATAGAGTATGTTCGATTTTAATGAAGGACATTATTTGTTTGAAATCCATCAATTAGAGCCCCCAAATTCTAGATGTACTGGCCACTCATAACCAGATAATTCGGGATGAGCGTTCAATTTCTCTAAGGTTTCTGGAGTATGTAGAGTAATTGCAGGCCACCTTCTAACCCCATGCTCATCGCTAGGGATAGGAACGGTAGCATCCCAGCAGAGTCTTTGCTTATTTTGGTCAAATGTCAAGCCTCTGCTGACATCAAACCTTGAAGTCAACTGCCAAAGCAAACGTCTCCTTGCTTTTTCACAATGTAAATCAAGGTCATTATTTGTGATAAATAACCATCTAAGAGAAGAATTGAAGTCCAATTGCCAAATTGAATTTTTTAATTGAGTAATTTTATCTATTCTCACTTTTTCTGCGGCATCATTTGAATCGGACGAACCCGTTTTTGGAGAAGGTGAATTTTCAATATCGATTGTAACTATCAACATACTGTCACGTAGCATTCTAGCATCTGAAACTTCTGATAGTTTCAATACTTCATCAATTGATTCAAACTTTGGTGGAGCATCCAACCCTTGGCGCCATGCTGGGGTCTCTTGGTTGAACGAACCTTCTAATGGTTCATTATTTGAACGAGGGTCTGAAGAAGGTATTGTGGTTGCATCGATCAATAACTTATCTTGGACATTTTCAAACGGACTTGCCGCATCGAGAGAATCTGCAACCATTCCATTGAGAATGATTACATCTTCAGCAATTTCGACTTTGTCATTCAAAGCATCCAGTAGCGCTTCGAGGTCTTTTGGATTTTGTTCTGGATCTACTACAACAATGGATTTGAGGAACATCATTTGACCTGCTCCGAGTAGTCCAAGAGCCGTTTTTCTTGCTTGGCGAGGATATCGTTGCTTTGAAGCAACGATTGCTAGATTATGAAAACCGGTCTCCAATGGAAGATGAACACTTTTTACATCCCTATGTTGGAATTGCAATACTGGTGAAAACTGTCTGCCAATCGCTTCACCAAGGTAGCCATCTTCCATCGGAGGAAGGCCAACAATGGTCGCAGGAAGGACTGCATCTTTTCGTCTGGTTATCGCAGTAACATGCATCACCGGATATTGCCCTGTTAAAGAGTAGAATCCAAAGTGGTCTCCAAATGGCCCTTCAAGCCTAGTTTCTCCAGGAATACAATACCCCTCGATAACGATATCTGCTTCCGCTGGTACCATGATATCTTGAGTGAGAGCTTTTGTGATTCGAAGAGACCTCCTGCCAAGGATTCCTGCGAATTGATATTCAGATAGATTATCGGGCAAAGGTGCTATTGCAGAAAAAATCAGTTCTGGTGGACCACCCATGCAAATTGCAACCGGCATCTTTTGTTTCTCGCCAATTGCAGAAGCGTGGTCTGCTGCGTGTTTGTGAATCTGCCAATGCAGTCCTATTTCTGTTTCACTAAACACTTGGGCTCTATACATTCCAAGATTGTGATCGCCGTTTACTGGGTCTTTGGTAACAACCAAAGGTAGTGTCACGAAGTGCCCACCATCCATTGGCCATGTTTTGGGAATCGGCAATTTAGTCAAGTCTAAGTCCATCTTAACTCGCTGACAATTCCCCTTCCACTTCTTCCAAGGCGGCATTGCAAGTGCGTCTCTAGCGAGAGGCAGGGCTTTCCAGGGTTTCTTCATAAATTCACCAATCTCTGGTTTCATCATAGCAACCATCCTATCACCGACCTCTGTTTCATGGGTCGCACCAAGGGCTCTTAGAGTTCTATCACTTGTTCCAAATATATTCATGGCGAGTGGTATCTCGCTAATGCTGCCATCTGCAAGTCTCGGTTTCTCGAAAATTACAGCAGGACCAGAATTCTTGACTAGTAGGTCAGCAATAGCCCCCGCCTCGTAAACTACGTCTACTGGCCTAGAGATTCGGAGGAGTTCACCATTCCCCTCTAAGTGGTTTAACCACCGCTTCAAAGTCCTCCATGCCACAAACCTCGGAGGGGCGTTATGGTTTTGAACCTGCGTAAGTCTTCTTACGTGATTTTGACCGTTTTATTCATGGGCTTGGTCTTACACAGCAGTACCATGGCGGGTGATGCGAATGTGTGTGATGTGTTGGTCATCGGGGCTGGACCAGGTGGAGGTTCGGCCGCATTACACGCTGCTAGAGCAGGTTTATCTGTTCTTATTGTGGAGGCTGACCCTGAAGTTGGAACTCCTGTACACTGTGGAGAATGCTTGTCGGAGTTAGCAGTACAAAATTTAGAACTTGAGATTCCCGAACACGTCAAAGCATTAGATGTCAAAGGAATTAGGGTTATTTTCCCAGATGGCTCGGAAAAACTTCTCACCGAACCAGGGTATGTTTTAGAGAAGCATTTGTTTGAACAATGGCTCATGGAACAATCTTGTGAACTTGGTGCTAAATTATTGCTCAGTCACAAGGTAACTTCAATGGAACGTATTTACAATAGCGAAAATAAATTTTCTAATTGGAAAATTGATGGCAAAGGTTCTGATTTTCCAATTGAATGTCGCGCCGTAATTGATGCATCCGGAGTCGCAGGCGCATCATCCAAATTATTGGATATGGGCACAACTGTAGAAGTCATCGCTGGTTTCCAATATGAGATGACTGAAGTAGAAAATGATGGATACCTAGATTTCTACATATGGCCGCAGTATTCCCCTCATGGTTATGTTTGGATGATCCCTAAAAAGGGAGATAGGGCAAATGTAGGACTTGTCACTACTGACAAAAGGGGTGCGATAAAGTACCTTGACAAATTCATAAACGATACTTACCTTGACGGTAAGCCAATTGTGAACCCTATGTGGAGAGACCAAGATTCTAAAGTAAAACCGTTCGGAGGAACTATTCCAATTTCAGGTCCAAGAGAGAAAACAGTCGAGGATGGAGTCATACTAGTCGGCGATGCTGCCGGTTTTACCTCGCCTCTATTCGAAGGTGGCTCTCACCTAGCCTTATGGTCTGGAAGAGAAGCGGCTAAAGTGATTGCAAAAGCACTGAAAGAAGGAGACCTTTCTAGAGAAAAACTGATGCCTTACGAAAAGGCTTGGAAAAAGACATTCCCCCCTTACAATAAAATTTTGAAAGGAAAAGAGGCTTTGTATGAATTATCTGACGAAGAAATGTCATTCATGGCACAATGTCTTCCTGAAGAGTTATCAGACATGTCACCACTTCAAAAATTGGGAATAGGATTGAAAATACTGGTCAAAAGGCCGGCATTATTGACCAAGAAAATTATCTCTGTACTACGTTCTTTTGGATATAGTCGGGCAAAGTTCTTCGGTTGGTAGAATTCTGTTTTCTATGTTTTGAAATAGTAAAACCCTTCAACACCGAGAGTCAGCCAATGTCATGTGGGGAGTCACTTTGTGGGTCGCAGCGATTGCGGCCGCTGTTTTGATTCTCCGGCCTAGAATCTACGAGAAGTCAAAATATCTTGGCTTTTTCCTTCACTTTTGCATCGCAATACCCTTTTTTGCACTATCAAGTAGATTCGTAGTCAATGATACTACGATACAATACGTTGTCGCTTTTGGTGGAGAATCCCTTCCCTTGCGATACCGCTTCGCGGCCACATGGGCTGCTAGAGAAGGACCTCTTTTGATGTGGGCGTTATGGTTGACATTGCTGGCTTGGATTTGGAGAAAACCAATGACTGAACTTGAAGATGTCAGTTCACAAGACTTACGTCTAAGACTGGTCCACGGGTTCTCATTGATACTGATTTTGATTTCAATTAGTCTTGAACCGTTCAAAGAAGCGCCAGAATTCTTCCCTGGAGCAGGATTAAATGAATTATTACAAACAGATTTGATGGTTATCCACCCTCCGCTCATTTTCCTTGGGTATTCATTTTGTATTCACTTATCTGCCATATCCATATCCAAGATATTCAATGAATCAAAATCTGGAGTAAAGGAACAAATTTTGGCAGTGGTCAGGCCTGGTTTACTGGTCTTGACACTAGGAATTGGACTAGGTGGGCTTTGGGCATACTTGATTTTGGACTGGGGCGGTTATTGGGCTTGGGACCCTGTTGAGACGGGCTCATTACTACCTTGGTTGGCACTCGTGGCCCTTTCCCATCTTCGAACTAGACCTGGTAAAGCCTCCGATAATGCATGGATTGGCGGTGGACTAATTGCTGGTGGATTAGCATTATTTGCCACCTTAGTGACTAGAGCAGGTGGAGTTTGGGCTTCATCTGTCCATACATTTGTAGCCTCTGATGAAGGTACTGCTCCTTCCGATGCTTTTTCTAGAATGATTCTGTTAAAGTCTGATAATGCGGTTGGTGTTGAGGTAATCACCTATCTTGTGATACTCTTCTTGCTGGCTGGGTGCTGGTTGTTAGCAATCAGAAGAAAGAATCTACCCTCTTCGAATAACAAGCACGGTTCTCAAATATTCCTAATCCCAGTATTCGGGGCATTCTTAGCAATATTTATCGGAGCTGATCTCTATTCCTTCGTACCTGATTACTTATTCCCGTTATCGTTATTGTCATTTATTGCTGTAGATTATCTAATGGATAGAGAGAAGGAAATTGAGACTACTGGGTGGACATTTTATAGCCACAAATATTTCCCAACTATTGTAATTGTAACCTTGGTATCGTTCTTCTTGACCCAGCAGGTTTTCTTTGTGATGTTATTCCTGTTGTTCTTTATTCCAATGCACTATTCCAAGAATGCTTCAAGTGAATGGATTTGGGCGACTTTCGGTGTAATGTTGTGTTTGGCCGCAGCGTGGGCAAGTTTGATTGAAGTAATATATGCGGGGATCTTGTTACTGATTTTCATTGCCCCATGGTTGTTAGAAAAATACGAGGAACAAGAGAACTCTTTTTCGTTATTCTCTCGCAAATGGCAGCAAATCATAGCGCTGTGGGGTTCTGTTTTAGTAGTCAGCACATATCTAATATTGACATTAGTCATACTTATTGGAAGTATAGATTCTGTCAATTTTGAAGCCCACGAATTATACGGTGCTCCATTCATTCTTGCTTTCTCTATATCGATGATGCTCTACTTGAATCGTAAAAATGACCCAAAGAGAACATTCAACCTATTGAGTACTCTAGTTATCCTTTCGATAATACTTGCAGTATTCTTCCCACATGCTCTTGGTGCGGATTCTGACTCCTCTATCTCTAGTATGATAGACAGAGGCGCTGTAGCTTGGATATACCTACCTATTCTGTTAATCTGTATCGCACCATTAGTTTCAGAAATAAGGTCGCAGGCTATGGCTAAAAAATCAACTCCTCTTTTGAAAAGAATCCCTTTAGCAGCACATATTGTTCATTTAGGACTGGTACTGTTGATTATTGGCCATGTATCAACCACCCTTTTAGTAGACAGAGGTGATGCAAGTCATCGAATTACATTGATTAAAGATGAAATTGTAATCGATAATGGATATGGATTCCAGTTCAACGAGGCAATTGCAACCTCCGAAAATCTAGAAGTTGGAGATGGTTATGTTGGAATTGACATATCGGTTTACGAAGTAAATGATGGCGTAGTTGGCGATAAAATAGGTGATGTGGAACCAGGTATGCTTCGATTTGACAAAACGGGCACTGCGCGCTCTGAAATCGATATTATGACTCGCTGGTCAGGTGATATAGTATTCATCTTTGATGGAACACAAGCCGATAGTCTGATGAAACAATCACAGATTGAAGGATTAGAGTCAATTGAACTGGTCAGAGTTACTGTGTACGACCTACCCGCATCTCATCTTGTTTGGCTCGGTTGGGCTACCATGATGATAGGTATGACAATGATAACATACGCCTCTTCACATAAAAAAGAGCCACTGAAAGCCCAAGATTCTTCAATTTCGGAACAGGAATAAATCGTCTCTTATCCAAGAGATTATGAAGGGGAGTCAAGTCGGCCGAAACACTCTAAGGAGGCTATATCATGAAAGATGGAGCAATTATACATGTTGATTATGACTTATTCAGCGGCGAAACCGGTGACTTGATTGAAACTACAAGCGAAGATGTGGCAAAGGAGCATGAAATGCACCAAGAGGGACGTTCTTACGCACCTATGGTCTGTGTTGTCGGCTCTGGAGGATTGATTCCTGGTTTCGAAGCAGCACTCCTCGATGCTAAAGTCGGAAAAGAAGTAGTCTGTGAAATCGCTCCAGAAGATGGATATGGCGAAAAAGACGCTACTATGACTGAAGTAATCAGTATTGATAAACTAAAAAGATCGGTTCAAGACCCTCAATCACTATACATCGGCGCACCAATTACTATCGGTGGACGCCAAGGTTACCTAACCTACTTAGCCGCAGGACGTGCAAAGATAGACTACAACCATCCTATGGCTGGTAAGACTCTGAAGTACGTTTTCACAGTGGTCAAAGAACTCAAAGGAAAGGATGACAAAGTGCTAGGCCTATTAGAATCTAACACTGGCCACAGTGGTTTTGAAGTTTCTTTCAAGGGAGACGACCTTTCTATTACCCTACCTCAATCAATGCTATTTGACACCAATGCAGCAATGTTGAAATTTAGACTTGTAACTATCATTCGTGACGCTGTCGAGTGCGGCAAGGTCTCATTTGTCGAAGTACACGAGCCAAGAGGCGTAGGTATTGACAACCAAGTTCAAGATGACGATGATGAGGACTTGTCCAAGTTATCAGTTGCAGAACTTAAAGACAGATTGAAAGCAAGAAATCTACCTGTCGGCGGAAAGAAAGCTGAACTTATTGAACGCTTATCTCAAGAAGAAGAAGAGTGATTCAATAGCAAAGTAATAATTCAGCCGTGCTTAGCATTGCGTGGTAGGGGACATGTCTAACGCTACAGATATTGAAAAGAAACTCTCTAGTTATGAGGCTACTCTGCCTGATAATGTGTTTTCACAAATGGAAAAGATAGCCATTGGCGTGCTAATTGCTGCTCTAGCCATTCTTTCGCTCGGATTGATATTTGCTAATGACATGTTTTGGACAGATGGACTCAAACCGATAGTCTGGGACCCAATAGTCAAAGATGCTGGAGCAGCGGGTGATGCAGGCTACTCTCCACAAAATACAGCAATCTATGCTACGACAATCTTACTATCCGTTGTTGTACTACAAGGAATTTTTAGAAAACTAGGACTTCCTGCTGATGATAGAATGATGCTTGCCCTAATATCATGGGTCATTTTAGCACCTGTACTTAGGGTCTTAGAAGACTCAGACTTCTTTAGTTCGAAAATAGATTGGCTACTAATTTCTCCAATCATACATTTCCATTTAGCCATATGGTTAGTCGTAGTAGCCATAATATCTCATAGATTCTGTTCGAAGTGGGATGGGTTAAAAGATGATAAAAGTATGGAAAAAAGCAAAACTATGCTGTTTGTAACACTAGGAATGATGCTCTTCTTCCATTGGGCATTGCTGTATCGACCGGCTTACTTCGAGCATGAAGAAATTGGGCTCCTATGGGTTATAATCGGTCTTATTGCATCATATGCAGTCCTCTTCATGTCACTGGTCTGGACCGCAAACTGGCCGTCGATCACTAGAGGATTGATATCATTTGGAACCTCTTCAACTGTACTAGGCTTCTTTCATTGGATTCAATTCATAGCAACACCGTGGCAGCAAGAAAGTGGTAGAATAGTAGAATCACAGCCACTATGGCCAATGATGGTTGTACTGGGTCTTCCAGGACTGGTGTGCTGGGTGATGTATAGATATGGAATCGAAGATGCTAGGCACATGAAAATGAGCGGATACACTGCTGGAGTCTTACCTGATGGCGTTAGAATCAAAACTTGGGAGGATGCTGAAAAAGTTGTATCAAATCACCCCATTGAACAACTATCTAGAAATGCTCTTCTAGCAAATCCAATGGTATTAGCAATGGTATATGGACAACTTTGTGATGGTTTTGCCACAATGATTGGTATTGATTTATTTGGATATGGGGAAAAACATCCTGTCAGTAATGCAGTAATACAATATGGTGGCGATATAAATGATGCTGTTGGTATTTCATGGGGCGAAGGAGCGTGGTTCTTCGCACTGATTAAGGCATCATTGGTGGCAGTAATCGTATGGCTATTCATTGAAATGCGTGTAGAGAAGCGCCAAGTACACATGCGAATGCTGATTGTACTAGCAGTTCTTATCGTTGGATTAGCCCCTGGTTTGAGAGATATAGGCAGACTCACACTTGATGTATAATCATCAATTTGGCAGTTTTCGTCTTCAATTGTTAAATGTCGGCGCTTCTTGCCTTGAATCGAGGGGTAGAATGGATAGATTGCCAACACGAGTAAATCGAGCAGATGCTGATTTTTCAGAACGTGTTGAGCACAACTCAATTCTCATCAAGACACTCAAAGAGAGATTGAACACAGCTTCTAGTGGTGGCGGAGGCAAGTATGTCGACCGTCATAGAAGTAGAGGAAAATTACTCGCTAGAGAAAGAATTGAACGTATAATCGACCCTGGTACTGCGTTTTTAGAATTATCACCACTCGCCGCTTTTGAACTATATGATGGTCGAGCCCACAGTGCTGGAATCGTAACTGGAATCGGGATGGTACACGGTAGAGAATGTCTCTTTGTAGCTAATGATGCTACGGTAAAGGGTGGTTCGTATTATCCTATGACCGTCAAAAAGCACATTAGAGCGCAGACTGTTGCTCATGAAAATCACCTGCCATGCATATATCTGGTTGATTCAGGTGGTGCTTTCCTTCCAATGCAGGATGAAGTTTTCCCTGATATTACCCATTTTGGCAGGATTTTTAGGAATCAAGCCAAGATGTCTGGTGATAAAATCCCTCAAATCGCTGCAGTACTCGGCTCCTGTACAGCCGGGGGCGCATATGTTCCGGCAATGTCGGATGAATCAATAATCGTAAAAGGGAATGGAACTATTTTCCTAGCAGGTCCGCCACTTGTCAAAGCAGCAACTGGAGAAGAAGTAACTGCAGAAGAACTTGGAGGTGCTGACGTACACACTTCTCAGTCTGGTGTCGCTGACCATTTCGCTGAAGATGAATCTGAAGCACTACGAATGGTTAGAAATGTTGTTGAAAATCTCGGCCCTCGTAATTTAGCGCCTGCTGCCAGTGCTGTTACCGAAGAGCCTGCTCATGATGTTGAAGACTTACTTGGATTGATTCCAAGCGACAATCGGACACCTGTAGATATCAAGGAAATAATCGCAAGAATCGTTGATGGTTCAAGGTTTCATGAATTTAAAGCAAGGTATGGGCAGACTCTGGTTTGTGGATTTGCCCATATTCATGGCCATAAAGTAGGGATAGTTGCCAACAACGGGATTTTATTCTCAGAATCCTCACTAAAAGGTGCTCATTTTGTTGAATTATGTGGGCAAAGAGGTATTCCTCTAATATTCTTACAGAATATCACCGGCTTCATGGTGGGTAAAGCGTACGAGGCTGGAGGAATTGCCAAAGACGGTGCCAAATTAGTTACTGCAGTGTCTTGTGTCAATGTACCCAAATTCACGGTAATTATTGGAGGCTCTCACGGTGCAGGAAACTATGGAATGTGCGGTAGAGCATATGACCCCAGGTTCCTGTTCATGTGGCCAAATAGTCGTATTTCCGTAATGGGTGGACCACAAGCTGCAGATGTATTAACCACTGTAAAACAAGACCAAAGAGCCCGTGAAGGTTTGAAACCGATGGTTGGAGATGAACTTGAAGAATTTAGAAAGCCGATTCTTGATAAATATGAGACTGAAGGAAGCCCTTACTATTCAACTGCTAGGCTTTGGGATGATGGAATAATCGATCCACGAGATACAAGAGATATTCTGGGCCTATGTTTAGCAACAGCAAGAAATGCTCCTTTGCCCGATGAAAGATTCGGCGTATTTAGGATGTAATTTATCAATTGAAAAATCAAATATGCAATTGGAGTTTTAATTATGGAATCAATGGAAAACCCGCCACAAACAGAATTGGTCAAAATAGAGATATCTGGCTCAACATGCCACATCACCCTTGACCGTGAAGAAAAGTACAATGCACTGAATGTTCAAATGATTACGGAATTGTGTATGATATTTGATTGGACTGCGAAGCGTAGCGCTGGCACTACCGACTCATTACACGATTCAAACGGTAACCAATATCTCAGAACTTTGGTTATTTCTGGCGCTGGAAAACATTTCTGTGCCGGCGCAGACATCAACATGATGCGTGACGCTGGTGCTCAAACTGCAGAAGAAAACCATAAAGATTCCAAACGCTTAGATAATCTGTTCAACAGTTTGTGGGCCCACCCATGTTTTACTATTGGAGCGATTCAAGGTGTTGCACTAGGAGGAGGCGCTGGACTAGTTGCATGCTGCGATTACGTTGTAGCGACCGAAGATGTGAAGATCGCTCTTTCTGAAGGCAAACTGGGCATACTTCCTGCCGTTATTGGCCCTTATGTATATCGAAGACTGGGGTCTGCTTGCTTTAGAAGGCTAGCAATGCAAGCAAGTCGAATAAAGTCTGATGAAGCACTACGTGTTGGATTTATCGAACAAGTTGTAATACAGAAAGATGACCTTGAACAGGCAGTATCTACTATTATCGATGAATTACACTCGACCGGACCTTCTGCTGTAAAACTTGCTAAACAATTGACCTTAGAATTTGACCATTGGCCAGGAGATGATGAGCAATTACGTCAATTCACATTAGATTTCACAAGTAAAATGAGAGGCTCCAAAGAGGGTCAAGAAGGATTGTCGTCTTTCTTGGAGAAAAGAGCGCCTAATTGGAAGGACCTGTGAAGGAGGGATTTGAAATGAGTACTGTCCTGGTTGCTAATCGTGGAGAGATTGCATGCAGGATACTTAGAGCATGCAATGAAGCAGGATACGCCTCAATTGCCATCTATGCAGAAAATGATGCCAATTCACTATTTTTAGAATTAGCAACAAGATCGATTAAATTAGAAGGGGAAAGCATCGCTGATACTTACTTGAATCAACAACAGATTCTCAAAATCGCAAAAGAATACGGAGCAGATGCTATTCACCCTGGGTTCGGTTTTCTCTCAGAAAGAGCAGATTTTGCTCAAGCAGTAATAGAATCAGGACTAATTTGGATTGGACCATCGCCTAGAGCAATCAAGAGGATGGGCGATAAAATGACCGCTAGAACAACTATGAAAGCTGCTGGCGTACCTGTGATACCGGGTGAAGAAATCGAACAAGAGGACGAAAACGAGGCACTTATAGCAATCAAAGACGCTAGCAGAAGAGTTGGGTTCCCCCTACTTCTCAAAGCATCGTCTGGAGGAGGAGGCAAAGGAATGCGTGTTGTCAATTCTCCCGATGAACTAGAGGATGCGGTTAGCGGAGCTAGAAGAGAAGCAATCGCTGCCTTTGGAGATGGAAGAGTATACGTTGAACGTTTACTTACTGGTTCTAAACACGTAGAGATACAAATTTTAGCCGATAAACATGGCAGAGTAATTCACCTTGGAGAACGTGAATGTAGTGTACAAAGAAGGCATCAGAAGGTGTTTGAAGAAGCCCCATGCCCCACGATGACCCCCGAACTGCGCGAGAGAATGGGTAAAGCCGCAATTCTTGCTGCACAAGCCGTAGATTACGAAGGCGCAGGCACTGTAGAATTCTTACTAGCCTCAAATGGGGAATTCTTCTTCCTAGAGATGAATACTAGAATTCAGGTTGAACATCCTGTGACTGAAATGGTCACTGGTGTTGACATCGTTAGAGAGCAACTACGTATCGCAGAAGGTGAACCGATGAGTTGTGGAGAACTAAACATGCGCGGTCACTCAATCGAGGTCAGACTATACGCTGAAGATGCTGCAAACAACTTCTTACCAGCAATCGGCCCACTAGTTGTTTTCAAGCCACCTGTAGGACCCGGCGTTCGTTTGGATACCGGTGTTCGAGAAGGCGATGAAGTAACACCAAATTATGACCCAATGCTGGCTAAATTAGTCGTATGGGCGCCTACGAGAAAAGAAGCACTACAACGTATGCGTCGTGCATTAGATGAATTTGTTGTGCTTGGAACTACAACAAATATTAGATTCCTCAGAGAGTTGTGTGATCAAGAAGATGTCGTAAATGGGACTACTGACACTACACTCATCGAAAGAGTCTGGCCAAACGGCTGGAGTCCTGAAATTCCTGATTCTTTAGCCGAAGCCGCATTGATGATTGCGGGAATTAGTGAAGGTTCGGGGAAGCATCGTAAATCTAATTCTTCTACCGACTCGGCCGATAATGGCCCTATTAGCCCTTTTAGCACCATTTCAAGGAGGTTTCCTTGATGCAATATGAATTTCGAATAGATGGAGAAACCGTTGAGGTAACTCTGGCTAAGAACGGAGACCTATGGACTCTTTCGGAAAATAATGCTTCGATTTTACCTGATGGCAGAATTAGATTAGAATCAAAAGAGGGAACTACCTTTTTCGCTCATAGTGCTAAGGTCAAAGATACTTGGTGGATTCACATTGGCGGGCATACATTCTGTATCGACCATGTCGAGCCGGGTGCAGCAGAGGATGATGAGGGGAGTGGACTTTCTGCACCAATGCCGGGTAAAGTACTACAGGTATTGGTAGAAGTGGGCCAAAAAGTAGAACCTGGCCAACCATTGATGATTCTAGAAGCAATGAAAATGGAACACCGTATTATAGCATCTCAAGAAGGTACAGTAAGCGCAATCAATTTCTCTGAAGGTGACCAAGTACAACAGGGCAGTGCTCTTCTTGAATTAAGTCTCTAGTCCGACATACTACTTGCCTCAAGCAAATAACAAGTTATTGTGTTCTAAACGTTGAAAGACTTGGTCGGCGCACTAACCAACATGAACCCAATAGTCGCCTCCCTCTTAGAATTCAATAAGGCCTTCGAAATACCAAAACTAGACAGTCCAGGACTTGGAACTGATGAAATGATTGAACTGAGAATTAAACTCCTCGTCGAAGAAGTACAAGAGTATGCTGAAGCGGCTAGAGCAGGCGATTTAGTGGAGGTTTTGGATGCTTTAGCCGACATAGGCTATATCCTCGCTGGAACAATAATCAATCACGGTATGCAGGGGATTTATGATGATGCTTTTAATGAGGTACACCGGTCCAATATGGCTAAATTAGTTGACGGCAAAGTAATTCGAAGAGAAGATGGGAAAGTCTTGAAGCCGGAAGGGTGGCAACCTCCTCAACTGGCTCAATTCCTTGAATAGTCAATAGGTCGAATTATTGCTGAGTACCCATTGGGGTAATTATGACCCGCCCAGTTGCATTGGTAACAGGTGGCGGCCAAGGAATTGGCGCAGCTACCTGCAAACGTTTGTCAGAGGATGGATATGACATTCTATTGACCTACAATAATTCATCAAAACCTGCGGAAATGTTGGTCGCCGATATTCGTGAAAGTGGCGGAGATGCACTTGCAGTCAAAGTCGATTGCTCTGATGATGGCGAAGTGGGACTTCTTGGAATACACCCTTGGATGGCAAAATCAATTGATGTCTTAGTGCTAAATCACGGAGCATACAATCGTATCTCTGCCAAAGAAATGACGCTTGAAGATTTGAGAAAAACTATGGCTATCAATTTTGAAGGTGCAGTAAGCGTATGGAAAGCAGTTCAGCAACACCTTACCGCAGAGGCACGAATCGTTGTTGTTGGCTCCCAGTTGGGAACAAGAGGTTCACCACATGGAGCGGATTACTCCGCATCCAAGGCTGCTTTAGCGATATGGGCTCGTTCCTTGGCACAAGAGGTTGGGCCAGAAGGAAAAAGGGTGAATGTACTAGCACCAGGATACGTTGATACGGCAATTCTTGCTGGAGATAGTAAAGAAAAACGCATGACTAGAGAAAATGAAGTTCCGCTAAAAAGAGTAGGTAGCCCAGAAGATATGGCTTCTACGATATCCTTTTTGACAGGCCAAGATTCCTCATATATCACCGGGGCAATCATTCATGTCAATGGTGGATTATACCTCCCATAATTATGCCATAGTTGAAAACCATTCGCCATTTCAATATTAATGCGGGGCTTTTGAAATGACTAGCGAATGGGATGATGATGGTGACTTTGAATCACTTGCTGATCATGACGCTGGTAGACCGGATTTAGACTTAAGAGACCCGTTCGACCTTTCTAAGGCGCTAGAAGGTGCTGCTTTAGAGCATCTGAGGCCAGATGTAAAACGAATGGTAATGCACACAGAATATACGCCTTCTGGCGACCAGCCAAAAGCAATTGAAAATTTGATTTCTCAATTGGAAAATGGTCAAGAAAGATGTGTCCTTCTTGGAGTCACTGGTAGCGGCAAAACCTTCGCAATGGCCAAAGTAATAGAAAAATTAAACATTCCAACTCTAATCATGAGCCATAACAAGACACTGGCTCGACAACTCTACCAAGAAATGGCAGGATATTTCCCCGAAAATGCCGTAGATTATTTTGTTTCCCACTATGACTACTATCAACCTGAAGCATACCTAGCAAACCGCGATTTATACATTGACAAAGAACTATCGATAAATGAACGTATTGAGCAAGAAAGATTCGCCGCAGTCGCCTCTTTAGTGACAAGACCTGATTGCATAATTGTATCATCGGTATCCTGTATCTACGGGTTAAATCCTCCTGAGACTTTTCTTGAATCACACGTTAGATGCCATATTGGCCAACAAATCGAACCTGTAGACTTACTCAAGGAGTTAGTAGCACTACAGTATACTCGCACTAATACAGACCTAACTCGCGGAAGTTGTCGCCTTAGAGGAGAAGTGCTCGATGTATGGATGCCTAGTCGAGATGACCCACTAAGAATACAGTTTGATTATGAAGGAGTGATAAAAATTCAAGTTTGCGACCCGGTGTCTTGGGAAACTCTAGACGTACTTAGCGAAGCATGGATTCATCCAAAGGAATTCTTCATGACAAGCCCTGAACGTTTTGAAAATGCATTGATCTCCATAGAAGACGAGTTAGATGACAGAATCGCCCACTTCAACAGCCTGGGAAGAGATTTAGAAGCAAACCGTATCGAGCAAAAAACAAGATATGACTTAGAAATGCTTAGAGAAATTGGTCATTGCCAATCAATCGAAAACTATTCGCTACATTTTGATGGTCGAGAAAGAGGTCAAAGACCCTACTGTTTGCTGGATTTCTTTGCTGCCTGTGCTAAGCAATTCCATGGAAACCCTGAGAAATTCCTTGTCATAATGGATGAATCACACGTCAGTTTACCCCAGGTTGGAGGGATGTATCATGGAGACAGGTCTCGTAAAGAAAGTCTGATTGAACACGGATTTAGACTACCTACTGCTGCTGATAATCGTCCACTAAAGATTCCAGAGTTCCAATCACTCGTACCGCAGTTAGTGTATGTTTCAGCCACCCCGGGAGAGAGGGAATTGAGGCACCTCTGTGAGATAACAGGTCAAACAATACCCAATGGCCTCCTACATGCTCAATCTGGAGGTGGTGCAAAGAAAGCAGATTTAGACAAAAAGCACTCAGAAGCAGAAAGCATGTATGACATGATTCAGAGCATTCAACATATTTCCAAAATGGAAATTAGACCTACCGGCCTACTTGACCCTAATTTAGAAGTCAGACCGACCAGTGGACAAGTTGCTAATCTGCTATCAGAAATTAATCAACGTATTGAGCAAGGTGAACGAAGTTTAGTCACCGTCTTAACGATTAAATTTGCAGAAGAAGTTGCTTCATACCTCAATGAAATGGGAATTAAAGCACATCATCTACACTCAGAGATTGATACTATTCAAAGAAGTGAAATCATCAATGCTCTACGGTTGGGCCTGATCGATGTAATTGTAGGAATAAACCTACTAAGAGAAGGGCTGGATATTCCTGAAGTCAGTTTAGTTGCTATTTTTGATGCCGATAAACAAGGATTCCTCAGAAATGAGAGAAGCCTACTACAAACCATGGGTAGAGCAGCTAGAAACGTTAATGGCAAAGTCTTACTCTACGCAGATAGCGTTTCCCCAGCAATGCAAGCAGCGATTCAACAAACTCTCGAAAGAAGAGTTCGACAAGAAAAATATAATCAGATACATGGAATAATACCAAAAACAATCGTTAAAGCATTGCCGGAAATGAATTCTAAAGACGACGATTTCATTTCAGGCACCACTACTGATGGCTCAGGAAGCAAAAGACTGGTCGCCAAAAAGGGTGGTCGGAAAGACGGAGATTGGGCGACTAAACTGAATCTAGGAGCGGGTGCATGGGCTCATAGTGAAAACAGTGGTAATTTGGTGAATTCTTCAATTGAGAAATCGAATTCTCAATTGACATATGACGAACCTAATGATGTCAAATATAGCCTTTCACCTGAGCAAATTAAAGACCTATTAGCAGAATTGAATAGTGCCATGAAAAAGGCAGCATTAGACCTTGATTTTGAACAAGCCGCCAAACTTAGAGACAGAATTTTCGAACTCGAGCAAATGCTTTGAGAGTGGACAGATTCATTTGTAATTGCAACTTGGACATACTATGGCGATTTCCCCTGATGATTTTGACATCCCTGTCGAGGACTATGATTTCTCTACGATCTCGGACCCTAAATCATTGATAGACCAAATGAGTTCAGCAGGCGGCTTTACTGCAACAAAACTGGCTACTGCGAGGGACATCCTACTAGATATGAAAAAGGAAATCGATGAAGTTGGTGGCGATTCATCGAAGGTTTGTAACTGGCTTTCATTTCCTGCATGCTTGTGTGCAACAGGGACGAGAGGATTCTTTGTTGAAGCAGTTAAACAACAGATGTTCAATGTTATTTCAACCACCTGTGGAACGTTAGACCATGATATTGCACGCGCATACAAGAAATATTATCATGGATCTTTCGAACTTGACGATATCGAACTTGGAGAACATTCACTAATGCGACTTGGGAACGTCATCGTTCCAAATTCATCTTATGGAGAAATAATCGAAGAAGTAGTTATGCCAGTCTTAGAAGATATTTACAACGATAGGCTAAAAGAAACAGGAAAAACTGGAGCTGATGCGTGGATTGGCTTTGGCTCCATACACTTAGTTTGGGAACTTGGAAAAAGAATCGGAACACCCGACTCACTGATTTATTGGGCTGCTAAGCACAAAATACCAGTATGTATTCCTGGAATAACCGATGGCTCGATTGGAGCGCAACTGTTTATGTTTAGGCAAAAACACCGTGACTTCCATATTGACACACTAGCAGATGAACAGGTCATGAGTGATTTAACATGGGACGTGGAAACCTCTAACGCACTAATGATAGGTGGAGGAATTTCAAAACATCACGTTATTTGGTGGAACCAGTACAGAGGAGGACTTGATTCTGCAGTATACATCACAACAGCACCAGAACATGATGGAAGTCTTTCTGGTGCCAGACTTAGAGAAGCGATTTCATGGGGCAAGATGCGCCCCGAAGCACCAAATGTTTGTGTTGAAGGTGATGCTAGCGTATTACTGCCCCTACTTGGATGCGACATTTTTAATCAATGAGGCGATATAATGAAGAGAATAATGAAAGCAATATTACTAACTTGTATAATGGCAACCTCGGCTTTAGCTGGTTGTTTTGGAGAGGAAGAGGAAACTGAAGTGATTGTTGAGAGCGAGTTCTTTAACTTCGAAATCAGCAATCAAACATGGTATCATTACCCAGGTGGAATTAACGCTATGAATAACACATCAGCACTTGGTGGACAAAATTCACCATTCGAAACATCTGGAACGTACTATAGTATAGGAATGACTACTTTTGAACCAACCATGGGAATTACTTCTACAGGCAATTTGTATATCTCCAGTTACGGCAACGGCCCATCAGGCTCAACTGCCATTGTGCAATGTAGCAACATGGTAGAAATGACCTCACTTGCAGAATACTCTTGTCAAAATGTGTACGGCCCAGTGCTACCAGTCGCCAACTCTAATGACCCTTACATTTATGTCGACCCTTGGACTGATAGATTGATGAAATTCGACATGCATGCATTACTAGGAATGACTGTCGAATGGAGTGATGATGAAGGCGATTCTTGGTTTGGACCATCAGTAGCCACTTCTTACTCAGTACAAGACCATCAAACAATAGCCTCTTCTCCTTATGGTGGAATACTGCATGAAACTCTTTGGGTATTCTGTATTAATGGAAACTACCCAGCACCACTCTGTTCGCAAAGTCAAGACGGTGGTTTGACATGGGGACCTGAACTTCCTGGAGCACCTGTTGATTGTCAAAGTGGAGGTTTATCCGCACACATAATTGGGGCAGATAATGGTAACTTTTACCGCGGACAAAAGGGTTGTGATGGAGAGGGCTATTCTATGTACAAGACTGATGATGGTGCAATTACTTGGACTGAACACGTTCTTCCTACCGAAGAATCTGGAACTGCAGATACATGGAATGCTGAAGAAGCGCAAGTAGACACTGACAGTGAAAGTAATGTTTACGCTATGTGGATGGGACTGGACAACCTACCCTACTTTTCTTATTCTGTTGATGATGCAAATACATGGTCTGACGCAATTATGATCGCCCCCGACCACCTACAAGGAACTGGTTTCCCAGTTGTAATAGCAGGCGACCCTGGTAGAGTTGCATTCGGATATATCGGAGAAGATGGAGATGGCCTGTGGGATGGATATATTTCAGTAATTACCGATGCCTTCAACGAAACTCCTCTAATTACTACTGTTCAAGTCAACGCTGATGACGACCCCTTAGACAACGCTAGTCCAACATGCGGATACGAGAGATGTGGCGGATTTGGCGACTTCATAGATATGCAAATCGATGCTTATGGCCGCCCTTGGCTTGCATTATCGCATAACCCTGCAGGAGACATGGGGATTTTTGCAACAACAATGACCGGCCCGACATTATTCGGAAATGTCACTGATCTTGGTGAAATTCCCGAGGGTGGCGCACAGACTCTGTGAGCAATTATTTCATTTTTCCAATTAGGAAATGCATCAAAGCAGTACGTATTGGCGTCATTGAACGCCAACCGTCGCCATCTGCTAGAATCAATGATTCATGCAAGGGTTTCAGGTCTGGTCGCTCGTGTTGTACCGACTGTTCGAAAGATACAAGTTCTATGACGGGGGTGCTTGGAGATACAAGGTGCTCTGTCGTGAAACTACCGGATTGGCCTGCAATCGTACGACTATACAGCATCTGTAATTCGTCGAAAATTTGATCCATCTCCCAGCTACGACGGCCTGAAAAGTTTACAACATTTGGACTAGGATGTTTACTCAGCATCATGCGAGAAATAGCATCAGCAACATCCTGTTCTGCTACCCACCAACCTGTATAGCCAGTGGATTCGTAATCACCATCATCCATTAGGGAATCAATCATCCCATCCAAGTGTAAATTACCCCAAGTAGGGCTTGATTCACTCGGGATCATATCATAAATAATAAAATGACAATCCACTTCGCTTAAATCGTATTCTATATCGGTCCCGCCAGGAGTTACTAGGATGACTTCTGCCCCATCAATCCCAATGCCAACATCCGAGTTATCACTACTAGCAGTATAATTATCAAATCCTAGAAGAATAACTCTATGCCCTGGCGATATTGGATTGCTTAGAGAGGATAGTATTTGAGATTTGGAAAATTCAAGTTCTGTTGAAAAAAACTCATTTAACAACTTATGAGATCCCTCTCGTACGATAATATTGACATTATCTCGTAAAAGACGTTGAATGATGCTTCGCCCTAGTGAGTCTAACTGCCCCCTTAGGTGAACACTGGCGGTTTCCATCATGAACACGCTAGAGGCTCCTAAATGTAAAATAATGCCATACTAACTATCTACTACATATTAGGAAAATCAATTGAAAAATCTAATTTCCAATTGGAAAAATAAATTAGTATGTTCCACTCTGGATGAATAGATCGCCAATAGTCAGAATCGCTATTCTACTAGGATTACAATTGAATTTCATATGTAATCTGACTTTAGGTTTAGAGCCAAAGAGGAATTTAAGTCTGTTTATTTATGTAAGTCATATTGAAAATAAGATTATACGACATTGCTAAAAATTGATTTTTTTATCGGTTTTTCAATTGAAGTGATAAAGATTATACGACATTTTCAATTGGATTTCAACCAATTTCTTCCAAAGAGTATAAGACCCTCCACGATTGAGAACCATTTAACGGGAAGCCCCCGATAACGAGATGGGAAAAATGAGAAACGAAAAATACGACATCCAGGAATTACTCCAAAGAGATGTATATGTAAATGATAAGAAAGTTGGAACAATCGTTGGTGAGCGTCATCACCCTAACGAAGCAAGAGTACGTTCAATGCGTATTCAAGTAGAGTCTGATGTAGCCGACGAATATATGAGAAAGCCTGCAGAACTAGCGCCTTTACCTAAAGAGTTAGTACACAGCATTAGAAATGACGGTACTGTAAGATTGTCAAAATCTATGAGAGAACTGCAGAGAAGATGGAGAAACACTGTGCGCATAGATGAGAAACTGTATGCACCTGATGAAATGCTCGATCGTGCCGTACTAGATAACCAAGGAAGAGAGATCGGAGTCATTACCGAACTGTTCAAGGTCAAAAGAACCTACAAAGGTGTAATCGTACAAACACGACTCGGAATTCAGAAAGACTTCGGGATTGAAGGAGACATCAGAATTCCAATCACAGCATTCTCTAGAACTAGGGAGAGATTGGACGAAGTAGTTCTATCTAGAACTTTTGAGAGAGTATTACAATTACCCTCATACATCACAATCAATTCTTTGGAAGAAGAGTGATTAGTAAATTCACCTTAAGATTAGATTAATTATTCCGTCACTCTTATGACGGGGAGGTTAGTCGGCGGGTTTACCCTTGCGCGGGTAGCTTAGTCGGTTGGAGCACCCGGCTGATAACCGGGAGGTCGCAGGTTCAAGTCCTGCCTCGCGCACCAAATCTCACTTCAGCACGCGCAAAGAACATGAATGTCCTACTACGAGGGGTGTTTGAGGGGACACGATGGTAGTACTATCTGGAAGTAATTCTAAGCCCTTAGCCAAACAACTCGCTGAGGCGCTAAATTGGGAACATCATCCACTGGAAACTCGAAGATTTCCCGATACTGAAGGTTACATTCGCATACCTAGTGAAGTAATTGACGCTGTTCGAAAAGAACCAGTAGTATTAGTGTCCAATACTTTCCCCGATTCTGGAATTGTTGAAACGCTACTAATGTTAGAAGCAATAAATGATGTAAGAACTGGTAAAATGGAAAATCTGAAAAATATTGGCCCCCAAGAATTAGAAGATGTTGGACCAGGAGTTTTACTGGCGATACCTTACTTTGGATATTCAAGGCAAGATAAGAGATTTAATCCTGGAGAGGCAATATCTGCCAAAGCAATTGGCAACTTGTTAGCATCTAGATGTGATGGAATTATTGTTTTCGATATTCACGAGCCTAAAGTTCTCAATGGACTATCCGTCCCCGTAGCATTTACTTCCGCAATGCCAGAATTAGCACGACACCTCCAGCAAGAGGTCAAGCCAGACTTCATTCTATCACCAGATAAAGGGGCCATCGAAAGAGCATCTGAGGTTGCAAAAGCGATTGGTTGTCAGTTTTCATACCTTGAGAAGACTAGGATTGATGCACATACTATCATACACAAGGCCAAAGATCTAGATGTGGATGGAAAGATTGTCGCTATAGTAGATGACATGATTGCAACTGGAGGCACTATATGTAGAGCAGCAGATGCACTTCGAAGTCAAGGCGCCATTGAAGTTCACGCGGCTTGTTCACATGGATTATTTACAGGAGGAGCGATTGCTCGTCTTGTAAGATATGTAGATGGAGTTCACTCTACAAGTTCCCTTCCAAACCCTCGAGATATTATCTCCGGCGGCCCAGCGTTGGCGCGCGGCGTTTTTGAGTTGATGGAGCGACTAGAATTGAAGTCTTAGGCTCTTAGTAAGTCGTTTAAACCTGTTGAATTTGTTGAAAAACGCTATATTTTCGCTTATTTTTCAAGTCCAATTCTTCCGTCGCGTTTATATTGTTGAGGTTCTGCGCATGGTTGCCTTTAACAAGAGGATGGAGCGAATTCCAATGACTGTACACGTGCGTTTTGAAACCCCAACTGAAGTATCTGATAAAATATATGAAATGATTCAATCCAATTCTAATGGAAGAATCAAGAAAGGAAGTAACGAAGTTACTAAGACCGCTGAACGTGGCACTGCTCAGTTCATCGTCCTAGCTGAAGACGTTAACCCTCCTGAACTACTTGCTCACATTCCTTTGATTTGTGAAGAAAAAGGTATTCCATACGGATATGTTCCTTCTCAAGAGTTCTTAGCTTCAGAAGCAGGACTTCCAAAAGGAGTTAAGACTGCATCTATCGCTGTTATGGAAATTAACAAAGGCGCTCAAGACAAATTCAATGAAGTTGTTGAAATCATCAACGGATTGAAGGCTTGAACCAATTTTGGAGTTGTAATAATATGAGCGAAGATCTTGGTGGATGGCCCGCAGAAGTGGTCGAAATTGTCGGTAGAACTGGAATGACCGGTGAAGCAACTCAGGTTAAGGTCCGTGTTAATGACGCACCTAACCCAAGAGACGTAGGCCGTATTATCTCAAGAAATGTCTTGGGACCAATACGTGTCGGAGATATTCTAATGCTGAAGGACACTGGTCGTGAAGCACGTAAATTAAATGCTAGGTGATCTAAATGCCAGAACGAAGAATTTGTAGTTTCTCTGGAGAAGAGATTGAGCCTGGAACCGGTATGATGTTTGTCCGTCGTGATGGAAGTATCATGTGGTTCAAGAACTCCAAAGCAAGGAAGAATATGGTCAAACTACGTAGAAACTCTCGTAAAGTTAAGTGGACCCGCCACTTTGTAAAAGGCGGAATTCAGTAACTAACTGTGTCTTATACTTCCGTATGCCTCATAAAGGGGTTGTTTTTGGGAAGGATTGGTGAACGATATGGAAACAACATATGTAATGATAAAGCCTGATGGCGTACAACGTGGATTAATTGGAGAAATTATTGGAAGATTCGAACAAAAAGGTTTGAAACTTGTCGGTTTGAAATCTGTAGTCCCTAGTGAAGAAACAGCACGCTCCCACTATGCGGTCCACTCTGAGAGACCTTTTTTCCCTGGATTAATCAAATTCGTAACTTCTGGACCTGTTGTCTGTATGGCATGGGCTGGACGAGATGCAATTAGTGTCGCTAGAAACTTAATTGGCCCAACAAACGGAAGAGAAGCTGCTCCTGGAACTATCCGAGGAGATTACGGAATGGATATTGGATACAATATGATTCATGGTTCTGATGCAACAGAGAGTGCTGAGTTCGAACTAGGACTTTGGTTCCCTGAAGGCTTAATGGACTGGGACCAAACCATCTCAAGATGGTTTTATGAGTGATTGCCACAGACCTTACTCCCATAGTGGAGGGATAGATGATGGCAGACGATATCGAAGAAGAAGTGGTTCGCGGTGAAAATCGTCAACCTATTGTTTCTGTCTTAGGTCACGTCGACCACGGTAAAACGAGTGTCCTTGACTTAGTTCGTTCTATCGGTTCGGAAAGACAAGCCAGTGTAATGGACAGGGAAGCCGGTGGAATTACACAACATATTGGAGCGACTGAAGTTCCAGCAGATGTCCTCAACGATACCTGCTCTGCAATGCTTGGTGGAAAGAATTTCAAATCGCCAGGATTATTATTCATTGATACACCAGGGCATCACTCTTTTGTCAGTCTAAGAAATCGTGGTGGTTCGGTTGCAGATATTGCAATACTTGTGATTGACGTTATGGAAGGTTTGCAACCTCAAACAATTGAAAGTTTGAACACCTTGAAAGAAACCAAAACTCCTTTTGTAATTGCTGCGAATAAAGTTGACAGAATTCATGGCTGGACTTGTAAGCGTGGCCGCTCTTTTATGGAATCGCTAAAAGACCAGAGAGAAGATGTAATCTCACTATTTGAGGATAGATATTGGAAGATCCTTGGTCAGTTCTCTGAACATGGTTTCAATATTGAAAGGTATGACAAAATTCGAGACTTTACTCAAAATGTAGCAGTTGTTCCAATGAGTGCTAAAGAAGGAGAGGGGTTGCAAGACTTACTGGCTGTAAGCGTTGGCTTGGCTGAAAGATTTCTCGAGGATAGGCTGACTGACACTATTGGCCCTGCACAAGGTACTGTTCTAGAAATGCGTGATGAAATTGGAATGGGCAAAACAATTGATGTGATTCTCTACAGAGGTTCACTGAAAGTTGGCGATAATATTATGCTCGCCTCTAATGATGGCCCATTTTCAACACATATCAAGGGCTTAAAGAGGCCTAAGGGTATGTCTGAAATGCGTGATGCTGGTAAGAGATGGGTCAATTTCCCTGATGTACAAGCCGCTTGTGGAGTGAAAATTGTTGCACCAAAGCTTGAACAGGCCATTGCTGGAACAACACTATATCTTGCAAATACGGAAGAACAAATTGAAAATGCTAAGCAAGCGATTCAAGAAGAATGGAGAACTATTTACGACAAAATGCCAATTATGTGTTCTGTTTGTGAAAAGGTATCACCGCGTGTTGAATTTGTAGAGAATTGTCAAAAGGGCTCATGTAAGGGTGCTGTTGAAGAGAAGAATGGAGTTGTAATCAAGGCTGATACCGTTGGGGGTCTTGAAGCATTAGCATTTGAGTTATTCAAACTCAAAATCCCTGTACGTCAAGCGAGTGTCGGTCCAGTCAATAAGAAAGATATTTTGATGGCTAAATCTATCCAAGACCCATTAAACAGAGCCATTTTAGGATTCTCTACCAAGGCAAATAATGAAGTGGCTGATGAACTGAAAGATGATGATTCCGAAATTAGTTTCTTCAGTGGTTCAATCATCTACCATATTCTAGATAGTTTTGAAGAGTGGCGAGAGAAAACCAAAGCAGAGATTGAGGCTGAACAAAGGGAATCATTGGTATATCCAGGGCGTTTACTCTACCTTAAAGACCACACATTTAGAGCCAAGGGGCCTGCTATTGTTGGAATGAGAGTAATTGGTGGACGTGTTCATATCGGTCAAAGGTTGATGAAATTAGATGGTACTTCTGTTGGACAAATTAAGAGCCTGAGAACTCGAGATTCTGATGATGTAAAGGAAGCTAGACAAGGCGATGAAGTCGCTGTTGCGATTCAAGGGCCAACTGTTGGAAGGCATATTGAGGAACTAGATGAGTTCTATGTTGATGTACCTGAAAAGCATGCTAAGAGACTAAAGAAGATTGAACTGACTCCAGTTGAACAAGAAATTTTAGATGAGTTGATAAGACTTCATCGCAAAGATAACCATTTCTGGGGTCGATAAAGTTAATTTCACCTTCTGGGTGATACATAATGACATATTACAACCTCACATTGATATATGGAATGACGCTGATGGTAAATTATCAAAGGGGATTATGAGTATGGAAGCAGGATTATCGGCAAATGCTGGGATGAGTCAAGCCGCTGGAACCCAAGATTTGATCGGGACAGTTTCAGCTATCTCGTCAAGTTTGATGAATGAGGTTAGCAAGGTTATTATTGGTAAGAATGAAAACCTCCGCAGAGTTACTGTCGGTATTCTTTCAAATGGAAATATGCTACTAGAAGATTTCCCTGGACTTGCTAAAACATTGCTAGCAAATACTTTCGCTCGTGCACTGGGATGTAAGTTCAAGCGTGTTCAATTTACTCCGGATTTACTTCCTTCAGACATTATGGGTACTTACATGTATGACCAAAAGTCAGGAGAATTCAAACTACGTGCTGGACCTCTTTTCTCTAATATTCTACTAGCGGATGAGATTAATCGTGCACCACCAAAAACTCAGGCTGCTCTACTTGAAGCAATGGAAGAAAAGCAGGTTACAATTGAAGGTATTACTCACAAATTACCTGCACCGTTCGTAGTAATTGCAACTCAAAACCCTATCGAACAAGAAGGTACATATCCGCTTCCTGAAGCACAAATGGACCGTTTCCTGATGAAGATGAGTATGGGCTACCCTGACCGTTCTGAAGAGAAAGCGATTCTGGCAAGAAGAAAACTCAGAGGAAAAGATAATCACGATGTCGAACAAGTGACCTCTCCAAAGAAGGTTGTTGCTATGCAGAAAGCCTTGGAAACAGTTCATGTTGACCCAGCGATTCTATCTTACATTGTCGAAATTGTTCAAAGAACTAGAGAAGACCACAGAGTGACCAATGGAGCATCTCCTCGTGCTTCACAATCATTGTTCAAGACCGGAAGGGCTGCAGCGGCAATCGCTGGAAGAAATTATGTCATACCAGATGACATCAAGGGAATTGCTCTTCAAATCATCAGTCACCGTATCAATATGAAACCTGAAGCCAAGATTCGTGGAATTACCGGAATGCACATCGTTAGAAAAATTCTATCCGAAGTGCCTGTTCCAGTTATACAACCTGCTTGAAATCAATCATTCAATGCTTGCATTGAAAGAGGAGAAACATTCTCACTATTAATGTCCGAGAGTGTGTTAGTGTGAATCCTTACAAAATGGTTGTCGCTGTTGCCAATCAAAAGGGTGGCTGTGCCAAAACCACTACCGCTGTCAATCTAGCAGCAGCCTTAGCCAAGGGTTCACGTAAACAAGGACTTCCTCCAGCAAAAGTACTCTTAATCGACCTCGACCCTCAAGGTAATTGTGCTACTTCATTTGGAGTAGAGAAAAAGAAAGTAAAGAAAACAGCGTATGATCTATTAGCCAATGAATCAGGAGAAGATTTGCCTTTGATGGATGAATATCTCATTAATCCTAAACAGTTGACTGCCAGTATGCAAGAAGCTTGGAGCATGCGAAATGGAGGTAAGAAAGCGCCAGATAACCTCTCTGTTGGAAATTTATGGTTGCTTCCGAGCGACATTCACCTTTCTGGCGCGGAAATCGAATTGAGCCATAAGATTGGTAGAGAGACAAGGCTCCGTGAGGCTCTAGCACCTATTATCGACCAATTTGACCACATAATAATCGACACACCTCCTTCACTTGGATTGTTATCAATTAATGCGATGTGTGCTGCAAACTGGGTAATGGTTCCTGTACAGGCTGAATACTACGCTCTTGAAGGGTTTAGTATGCTGATGAACTCGATTAAAATGATTCAAAGAAGGATTAATCGTAATTTGAAGATTTTTGGAATTGCAATGACTATGGTTGATGCTCGCTCTAAACTTAGCAGACATGTTTGCGACCAGGTAAATACAAAAATGCCGAAAAAGTTATTCAAAACTACAATTCGAAGACTTGTCAAAGTTGCTGAAGCACCGTGGAGTGGTGCCCCAACTGTTCTTCTGAACAAGCCAACAAATTCTGGTGCTGGTGCTGGTTCTCTAGAATATTGGACTTTGGCTAAAGAATTCCATCATCGTGTGTTGGCAATGAGAAGAGAGTTTGGCGTTAACGAACAACCCAGGCTCTTGCTAGATAGAAATAATCGTATGTAATTTGAGGTTTGAAAAAACCCCTTGAAAATGCATGATTTTTGTTCAACTCTTCGCGCAGGTTAAGTAGGCGCTCAAATAGTCGGCATTTAGGGATAGTAATGACTGCTGAAGGAATGACATCGATAAGTGTTAGTTATGAGGTAAGAAGACAATTGAATACTCTAAGGACACTGAGTGGATACAAGAGTGTTAATGAATTTCTAAATGATTTGGTACGTGCTCACAAAATAACAAAAATGAGCGGCGAAATTGATACTCTAAGAGAGAGAATGAAAGCTGTTGCCGATGTTGAAGTTGAGCACCTCGTAGACAGACTAAATCTATCGCCATTCAAGGTGTGATAACATGATGACTTGGCGCCCAAAGGGCTACTTATTCGATACTAAAAATTTAGTTCGTGCTCTGTTTGATGAAGATACTGACGAAGGTAAGTTACTGGTATCTGCCGCTGCTGGTAATGTAGAGATTTTTTCCAAATCACAATCCTGGAACGGTGTATTATGGCTAATTATGAATACTCTAGTTGAAGATGGAAAACCAATCTATACCGGTAAAGAACTCGGTGAATTGAAAAAGTCACTGCCTATTGTTTGGCGATGATTAATCATCACTATTCTTAGCCAACCATTCATGACCATACCATTCCCATTGGTCCATAGTCCAACCCTCTGGTAATCCGCTTGCTGGTACTGGTGGAGCATTACTCGGCTTATCGTCTGATTTTTCTTCCTTTTCTTCAAACATTGCTGAAACATCTTCAGATGATGGCTCACTAGCAGAAACCTCGATTCCTGCAATATCCTCTAAACTATCATCTTGTTCATAAATATCTTCAGAAGAGGCTTGCTTAGTAGTTTCTTCTTCTTCAGGTGAATCTGTTTCGATGAAGTTCATTTCCTCGACATCATCTTCCCATGAGTCGTCAGATACAATACCGCCTGTTGCTGAAAGTCCTGCTGAATCTCCTAGAGCCTCATCAGTAGCACTGGATTCTTCTGGTTCAAATGGAACCCCGTACATCTTAATCATCGAATTAATCTTTCTTTTCTTAGCAATAAAACTGATAATGACAACCAATGCTGCAATCGCTACAAAGGCAAGTCCACCAATAACAGTAACTTGTTTTATTGTATCACCAAGTCCTTCTTCACTTTCCTCATCTAGGTTTCCAGCCTCAGAATTGACAATCCAAGATGGATAAGATAAGTCACCTTCACCATCGGCTTTGTCTCTTGAAAGGTAATTTTGGTAGTCTGAGTCTCTCCAACCATTGCATTTATCTGAAACATCGTCAATTGCTAGTATACAGTACTCTTGTTCAGTTGATACCAAAGTCTTAGAATCATCATAATCACTGTTAGAGCCAACGTTGTCTCCATCGCCATCAAACCATTCTGAAGAGTCCGAGGGGAAAGCATCTGATGTATCAGTCCAACCATCACCATCAGAATCTAAGCAACCATACATTGAGGTCTCTGAATATCCGGTAGTTGATGATTGATCAGCCTGCCAAGTTTTAGTTGAATCACCTGCTATTAGAGGACATGAATCCGGATTTACACCGGTATTATTCTCGCCGTATCCGTCACCATCACGATCAACCCATTGTGAGATCTCGTTAGGTAAGGCGTCAGCACCATCTGAAATGGTCCAACCATCAGTGGGGTCCGAGTATTTATCGAAGTCAGAATCAAGACACCCGAAGCGATCTTGGGTAGAGAAGCCGTTTAGTTCAGGGCATCCATCAGGTTGGAATCCTTGAGGGTTGTCTCCATAGCCATCGCTATCAGAATCATTCCATTGTGTCGATTCTGTTGGGAAGGAATCCCCCCCGAGTGCATCGACATTATCTCCATAACCATCGCCATCAGTATCTAGCCACTGGTACAAGTTTTGAGGGAAAGCGTCACTAAAATTACCCAGTGGATTATCTCCATAGCCGTCACCATCAGCATCGAAATGTTGAGTCGAGTCATTAGGGAAAGCGTCACCGTTAAGTCCAGACAAGTTATCACCATATCCATCTCCATCTGTATCTGTGTCCTGAGTAGGCTCGGTAGGGAACATATCAACAGAATCTGGAGTGCCATCAAGGTCTGAATCTATATCAAAAAAGGATATTTCAGTAAACACATTATCTGAACCAAATACTGAAATTTGACCGCCAAATTCACGATATGCCCCTGTTACAACTTTGGAAATTGAAAAACTATCTTGAACGATAAATGGAGATGAACCTACAATGAATATTGTTCCTTCTTCGGTGCCTACAAAATACGAGGTCTCATCAAAATGTGACATGTATGAGACCTTTTCTTGAACTCCCAAATCTAGTGATGTGGAAGACCACGTGGTAGTATTGTATCTGTACAATTTACCATTGGAAGAACCTGCGAAAAAGTTCTGTTCATCATCTTCAAAAGAATGAGTGAGATAACTATTGGATTGAGATAATTTACGGATAAAGTTACCATCTTGAGCATAGACATGTGTTTTAGAATCCATGGCAGAGAAGGTGATTTCATCATTGGAAAGAACCTCAAAGGATAGGAATCCTGAACCTATGCTACCTGTTTCAAATCCTGTTGGACCAAATTGATTGTATTCAACTGCTCTACGACTACTTCCGGAAGTCCCATCATAGTAAGCCAGCCAAACGTTACCTTCAGAATCCCAGTCCAAATCATCCGGAGCATATGTCAAATTAATCTGGTAAACAATAGATTGGCTAGACATACTGAATACTAGGAATCCTGTTTCAAATGATACCGCAAGTAATTGCTGTGCTGAATCTAGTTTACCGTTGAATGTGGCCTTATTGATATTGGCAGACCACAGTGGGCTAAGTTCACCAGAAGCGAGTGTCTGTCGACTTATCTCTCCATTGTTTTTTACAGTTAAAATTGTATTGTCTGATAACTTTTCTGAATAAACAATCTGATCTGAACTATCAGTGACGCCAGAAAAAACAACATTATTCTGAGCACTGATGGTAGTGGAAATCGGAAGTAACATCAAGACAATTACTAGAAATACACTTCGCTTCATGTATCTGCGATGTAGCGTTATTTTATCAATAACTCGCTAAAATAGCATCTATTCATTCTTCATTTTCTTCAGAATCATCAGCATTCTTACCAAATGAAGACGATGGAGGAGAGCCTCGAGACTTCTTGACTGGTTCAAGCATATGCTTTATTGGAGTCAATCTTGCTACATTTGCAGTTGGCTTAGCTTGTGGAGTTAATGTAGTAGTAATAGGAGTAAGCGTTGTTGTTGTCACGTTTTGTTCAACTTCTACTACTGTTTCTGGTTCTTGTGGTTGAAGAGTAGATACTACTGGTCTTAATTCTGCTGTTCCCATCTTTTGAACTGGCTTAGGCAGTACAGTTGTTGGGGCTGGCGTTGGAGATACAAGTGGCGACTTTACAGGTCTTACCAATGAAGCAGATGGTGCCAATGGTTTGGAACTTGTTTCTGGGGCTCTCATTCCGGCAAGACCCATTCTAGGTTGCTGTGGTTGCTCATTGGAAAGAATGCCTCTCATCGGTCTACCGCCACTGGAACCTAGAAGCGATGGTCTTGCTCCTAGTAACGACGGGTCTGGCATTGCAGTATTTTGCGGCCTATCTTGTCCGGAAATTGATTGCATCCACATTTGACGCTTTTCTGCTCTTGAGTCCGTGTTTTGTAAGTCTCTAAATTCCTTTTCACGAGTATTATAATCATTCTCAGTAGAATCTATTTCGCCCTGAACTTGCTTTTCAACTGCATCACGCATCTTAATTTCGGCATTTTCCTTGAAATTATCCATTTGTGTAGTTAGATTTTGTAATCTATCCCTAATTTCTGCACGCTTCAAGCCAAGTTGTGCCTCGATTTCAGACCTGATTAGAGCCTCACGCTTTCTGACTTCGATCAATGCCTTGTTACGCATAATCTCTTCTCGCTTGTCGAGTTGACGTTCAAGTTGAGAAGCAACCTCGTCTTCTTTACGATTCTTGAACTGTTCAAGGCGGTCTTCCATATCCACTTCTAGTTCGAGAGCGGTTTCTTCCTTCAATAGTTCAAGGTGAGTCTCAAATGTTAGTCTTTCATTTCGCAGACCTGCATCAATTTCCGACATAATAGCCTTACGAGCAGCGGTTTCACGTGATTGGAACTCGAGTTCGAGTCTCTCGGACCAATCTGTCTTCTTGGATTCATATTGTACTTCGAGTTGCTCTCTTAGTTCGTTCTCACGGTCATAGCGGAATCTTGCCAATCGATTTTGAATTTCCGCTTCTCTAGCATTGCGGTAACTAGTGAACTCGGATTCCATCCTTTGTTCAAGTTCATTATCAATTTCATGCTTCAGTGAACGAGATATATCATCTACAGCCTTAGAGAATGTGATATCATACTTCTCTCTTAGGCGGACCTTTCTATCAGATAGTTTCTCGACATGTCTGGTTTCAAGTTGCTTTTCTAATTCTACTCTGAGTTCATCTCTTCGGCGAGCGATTGCAAGTTCCACGTCTTCTCGCATCTGTTCTTCTAGGTCCGTAGTCTCATTACGGAGTCTTTCTTCTAGTTCAGATTGAATTTGTTGAGCGATGTCTTCCTCTAAGCGGAGGCTTCGACGGTCATATTCTGCTTTTAGCCTGGCTTCCCTTTGCTTAAGTCTGGCTCTGAGTTGTTGTTCTAAACGAGTTCTAATTCCATGTCTCAATTGTTCTTCTCGCTCGGCCAGCCTAGCAGAGTGACTTTCTTCTAGGCGATTTAGTTCACTA
>JABIUA010000133.1 GCA_018667575.1 Methanobacteriota archaeon
AATAGAAAATTATCTTCTTTACTCCTTTGAAATTTCATATTCAAAACTCCCACTTGGCAGTAGTAGACTTACCAGACCAGTCTACTATACAATGTTCAAGTGTATCATCATGTTCATCCATACGAACTAAGAATTCATGCATATGCTGCCCTGATAACCATTGGCTATCTCCACAAAAATAGCCTTCTCGACTTTGGATTTTAGTGGATTGAATTTCACCCTTAGTTTCGATTTTATTCCTTCTAATGTCATCATCAAAGTAGCCTTTTATGACCCTTTTTGCCTCTAAATTACTATTGTCAAAATCTACTGAAACAAGTCTTGGCCCATCACCAGAAAGTGCAACTACTGCAACTACACAATAAGAGTCTTGATCCCACTCACAATGCTTCGACGGCCTATCATCACCAACACATAGTAGAGCATACTTATTTTTGACATAAGGTAACATATCTGCAACCGATTGAAGTGCAATGTGGGGGCTACAACTACCATCTGTGACATCAAAAGAAAAACATGTTTCACTTTCAAAACTAATGCCGGTACAATGAATGTTGAGACCACCCTGTATGTGAGTGGAAAATGCTGGCTCGGTTCGAAAATGCTCTCTAAACACACCACCATGCACTATCAAGCCAATATCACTTAGATTGAGGTTAGCATTTTTAACCGCTTTTTTAGCCAATCTAATAGTTGATTTTAGCAATTGCGTATCGCCTATTTTTTGGCTCTCCCAAGATAATAAAACTACCAATTCTCTACCCCCTCAGGAAGATGGAAATGTATCGCCATAATTGCTAATCCCGAACCAAAGGACACCATAAAAGTGGTTTCATTTGACTTTAGATAGCCACTATTCTGCGATTTTTCAAGAAGAACGCCGTGAGTGGTCGAAGCGGTATTTGCTGTATCTGCACTATCATTGTGTAAGAAATTTATTTCTCCAAAAATTTCTATAGCAATTTTGGCTCCTTTCTTGACGGCTTTTGGGGTGGTTGGATGTGAGTAAGTATGGTCAATTTCATCCCACTTTAGGTCCATGTGTTCAACTGCACGCTGTAAAAATACTCCGAGATTATTAATCACTCCATTTTGCAAGTCCCTAGCCTTAGTTCGCATCTGTGGACCTCGGTGTTTAGCTGAGGCTTGTCCAATACAATGCTTGTTGTATTGTGCTAAGGTGAATGGTTCACTGAATCTAATTCGTCCACTCTCTTGACTAGGCCCTAGAATATATGCTGCAGCACCATCGCCAACTGTCAAAGATGCTAGTGCCCTTGGATTAAGGTACAAGTTTCTCCTCTTTGCTTCGTCAATTATCGGAGTGATGAATTCGCCTGAAACGATTAACGCATAGTCGACTTTACCTGATTTTATTCTAGATTCGGCTATCATTAGTGAAGTCATCATACTCGCACATGCATTAGAAACATCAAATGTTTGAGCATTGCTCGCACCTAGTTCATTAGCAATCAATGTAGCATAACTAGGCGATAAATGCTGACTGAGATCTTTGTCCATTTTACTCACCGAGGCATTGATTATCAAATCGATTGACCTTGCATCTAAATCCGCCCTAGCCAGCGCTTTATTGGCGGCTTCTATCGCTAATTCGAAACTACCCTGGTCTTTTGAGGCCTCATGATGTGAATCTATTCCTGTTAGTCTTACAAAATCTAATGACCTTGGTAAATCATCTACTCCTGCAAAAGATTTGGTTGTCACTTGTTTTTCTGGTAAATAGCCTGCAAATGATACCATTTGCGCGAACCTATTACCTTCTTGCATACATGGGTACAAATTAATCAAGTTAAAAAAACTTCAACCGTTATATGGACTTTTTACCATTTTATTCATCAGTATCAACAACAATATCCTCTCCTGAAGAAAAAGTAATTTTGTAAGAACCATTGTTATGTTCAACGCCATCAATATCTAAATCAATACTTATTGTTGTTGAAAACTCAACGTCAGAACCATCGAGGTAGTAACTCAAAGAGGATATCGGTTCAATCTGATTAAATGTAGTTGATTTCCATCCCCTCATAGGTTCTAAGGAGCCATAATATGATGTAAATCCATCAATATT
>JABIUA010000172.1 GCA_018667575.1 Methanobacteriota archaeon
GTTGCAGTGAATGTATCTTTGTCTGTATCAGTAGTAAGGCTTTCAGAGTTCAGTGATAATGACAAAATTTGTGGAGCGAAGTTTGTTACTTCGACATCAAAATCATACCTGTTGTTGGAAAGTGACATATCATCTACTTTATCGTTGAGTGCCGATGTATCTTCGTTCCACTGCCCGAGTAAGTTAGCTTCTGCCTTGACATTAAAGTCACCTTCGCCCATAGATACTGATGCACATGCATAAACTAGCATTTGTGCGTCTGGAGTCTTCACAGATGCTGCTCCAAGTTGTGAGTAGTCATAGGTGATTTTTGAATCACAAGAATTTGCAGTCACAGTAGTTTGAACACCTGCCGAGTCAGTCAATGTGAAATCGACGGACCAGTTGTACAGAATCGAACTGCTACTAGACATGTGTCCAACTTCAGCATATAATTCATAATCGCCCGGAGATAGTGAGGAAGTTATGTCAAGACCTAGAGAACCGAAAACCTCTGGGTCTTCTCCATCTATTCCTTTCCAAATTTGAAATTGTACTAAACCGATATCTTGGAATGTTTCAATCGAACCATCGATTGTTGCTTCGTTGGAACCTGGGTACTCATCAGCCCAGTCTTGGCTGGTTACTGTCTTCTCACAGTAAACAGTATCCAAGCCATTTCCTCCACACGCTGAGGTGCCATGAGGGCCGTATACTACGTATTGCGATAGTATAGCGGTTACCGAATATTGGCCTGTTTCTACTGCTACCGGAGGAGTAATCGAACCTATGGCTACACCGACATATGAGCCGTTTAGTCCATTAGAACCAACAACTAGTCTTGTACCTGTTTGTGGTGCACTGGATCCACCGATGGTTTCTCTAGTATTGACCGTACTGGAATGACCAACTGTGAATGATGTTGCATCACCTGTTTCGACATTAGTATAAGTCATTGTGACAGATGCATTGCGAATAGTCATGGAAGGATTGCTAGGAGAGTTGAGGGAAACAGATACTTGGAAATCTTTGTCTCCAGAACCGTCGACGCTTCCTGCAACAGGTGCGCCAGAGGAATCTAACCAAGTTAGGTCTACTTCTACATCGAAATAGTTTCTTACTGTGACTGGAACTGACAACTCATTGTTACCAGGGTCGCCCAGAACAGAAGATGTTACTGAAACTACAACAAAATAACTTCCCGAACTAGGAGTCCATGAGAGAGTAGTTCCGTCAAAGTTCTGCAAAACTGCTTCTCCGCCAGTAACGAATGTACCAGGTGTTACGACTGATTCTTGGCAGTTTGTTGTTGAACATACAGCGTTATAGTTTGTCCATGACAAATCATTTCCGCTTGAATCCTTGGCTATGTCTCCTCTGTTGCCATTTTCGTTGATATAAATTTCAACGGTGTATTGCATGTTGGTCAAATCTGCATCGCCGCTATTACGCAAGTAAGCACGGAAATTTACAGGTTCGCCTGCGAGTAGTTCGTCAAGACAATCGCCTGACGAGTCACAAGTTGTTTCTCTAGGAGATGTAATTATTACAACTTCTGGATCGGCACTTGCACGGCCACTTGTGTCTTCTATTTCTTTCATTTCTTGTAGCTCGACGAAGTCAATGCTTGCTAGTACACTAGTCAACATCAACATGACGAGAATCATTGGGGTCATTTTATTCATATCTATACCTCCGACGGTTCGGTATTCCGCTCCACGTCAAATGCCGTATTTATACTATGGGAAGGTGAAAAACGGGTAAAAAACGAGTATAGAGGCCACATTTAGACCCTTAGTGACTCTTTAACAGAGCAGAGTGGAGTAATTTGTTTGTGAACTATTAATACCTGAAAAAATGTTCAAACCACGTATTCGTAATTCGCGGAATATTCGATAAATAACATCAAATACAGTTCAAATGTCCCGTAATGCTGCTGACGGAGGAACTTTTGAAGCAGCCCTAATTGGTACCAAAGTAGCCATTATTATCAGTAACCATCCTCCGACTAAAACAGTGATTATCGACACCCAAGGCAGCGAAAAATCAGCACCCTGATCTTTCCAGAATGAATTATACAAGGACCTGTGAAAGCCTACTGCAACCAAAACTCCGTTCAAGATACCTAGTAAGCCAACCCAAGATACTTCGACTAAAAATGTCGCAGTAACCATTCTTTTACGATATCCTAGGGCACGAAGTATTCCGATCGTTCTTCTTCTCTCCGACACTGAACGTACAGTAACAACCCCAATGCCTGCGATTCCTACGATTAATCCTAAAGCAAGATAACCTTCGAAAATCCCGAGTAAGGCCAGTACTAGTGATTGAATCAACATAACATCATCTGAAATTATCGATACAGATGCGCCCTCATCATTTAATTTCTCTTCGAGATGTTCTGCAAGTTCAGCAGATGCTATTCTCAAATCGGCAGACTTTCCAGCAGCAGAAAAGGTTTGGATTTCTGAAGAATCAAATGAGGAACTTGGAGTTGCTTGTTCTGATAAACTAACATACATTCTGGTCAACCTAGAATCGAACTGTTGTTGAGAAACTTCGCTATTAATCCAAACCCCTGGCGAGAACAAATATGATGACTGTTCAAGGAAACCCCCAACCACTACATTTCTACTATTTCCAGGGTTAGATAAATCAATTAGAGAAATTGAATCTCCAATTGAAAAACTCATCCTAGAAATGCCCGTTCCATCTGTAGATAATTCGAGTCCAAACGAGGCATCCACTAAGACAATATCGTCACGATTTCCAATTGAAATCCATGCTTCTTCGGCGGTATCTCCAAGCGACTCATCCCAGAGGTAAAGTGGAAGGCCACCATGGCCAGCAAAACCTTCATCAAAACCGCGAAGAATATATGGCATTCTTTCACCTGTCTGATCTTGTAAGAATACTTCAGAACGATACACTTTACCAACTGCATCTATTTCACTTTCAAGAGGCGTTGATAAATTCCATTCCAATGGATCACTCGAAAGTTCCAATGGGCGAGAGCGTGAGGCAGTTAGCATCAACTCAAATTCACCTTCTGTATCTTCTACAAATGAACTCGAATAATTATCGAATTGAACAGTGTAACCACTCAAAACAATAACTGAAAACACTGTGATAGAAAACATGCCCATTACCACAGCAGTACGAACTGGCGTCGAAAGTGGATGTGCTAAGGCCACAGGTAAAACGGGTCCCCAACGTTTGGTGAAGAACTGAGAACGTCCGATTTTTGAAACTAATACTGGAGCAGCACTGGTCAACAACAAGACCCCTGCAAATACTTCAAACAAACCTAAGAGAATGAAAGAAAATTCGTCAGGAGTCATATTACTCCTTACCGGGTCAATAGGTTCGAGTATAATAGTCCAAAGAAGGATTAGGCCACCTAACCATGCTAAGGTATTACGCCCGCTGTATCTAGCTCGGTTTTTCCATCTAATGCTTCTAGATTTCAAAAGAACTGGCAACTCCCAAGTAAATATTGGAACTATAGCGATTAAACCAAATAATCCACCAATAGTCCATAATAGGTAAGAAAGGCCAGAATCAAATCCAAATACTAATAATAGTAACAGGAAAACTGCAGTTGCACCAAATGCCACGATTTGAACCAACATCAAAATCCAAGGAATACCTTCTTGAAACCTCACTGCGCCACCTTTTAGAGCAGAAACAATATTCAATTTAGAAGTCCATAAAGCAGAACCCCATAGTGTGGTAATTGCAATTAAAAAGCCCCATGACCATCCAGCAAAGACCGATGACCAATCCCAAGCAAATGTGAACAGGTCTGAGCCTGCTGCTGCAAATATACTATCGAATGCCGCACTGATTATCCAAGCAAGTCCAAGACCAACAAATGCTCCAATAACTCCAGCCATTGAAGCAACAATTACGCCTTCTTGAACCGCTAAAGCCCGAGCATCTGAACGACTTATTCCAATCGCTCGAAGAACGCCTAATTCAGTTCTACGTGATTCTGCAAGCATCAAAATGATAGTCAATACCAAAAGAATTCCTGCCACAATTGTGAACGTTCCAAAGACAAGGAACATACCTGCTATTACACCTGAGGATTGGGCTGCTGCTTCTGCGGCTTCGACCTTAACCGCAGTAAAAGAAGCGCCCAAATCATCGCTGTCAGAATTGATATCAAGCCAGTTTCTCAGTGATTCAATAGCCTGACTTGTGACCTCTGAATCATTAGATTCTAGTAAACCGCCTCCAATTATCACCAGTGAACGTTCATCTTCTGCTGCTGCAGATAATTGTTCTCCATCAGAGAGTGAAATAAAACCTAAAACAACGCTATCTAAGTCTTCAAGCGATTCTAAGCCTTCTTGTTCACTGTATACTCCAGTATTTACTAATCCAAGTGAACTATCATTTCCAAATGCATAAGGAATCAAGCCTTTGACCCAAACTTTACTATCATTATCGACCATATCCAGAGGAGATAGTCGTTGACTTATCGAAACATCACCGTCATTTACTGTAACTGGAGATTGCTCACCACCAAAGGCCAAAAATAATTGAGGCAATTCACCAAAACCGCCAGCACTTGACATTATGGGGAGCCGAATAGTTTCCACTACTGATTCATTCCAGCGCATTAAGCCATCATCATAACTACACCAATTACCGCCCAATACTACCGAATTTAACGAAGTCACAGAATTACAATCAGGGTGCAGAATTTGACCACTCTGCGCCGAGTTATCACTAGGCCAGTACCCACCTTGTTGCCACGTTGAGAATTCGTCATCGAAATTTACTTCTGTAGATACATAGCGTTCAACACTAAGCAATCCTTCGATTTCAAGATATATTGAATCCTCAATAATTAGATCTATGGAGCGAACTGTAGAAGGTAAGACAATCGATAGAGTAATCTCTTGGTCTTGAGATAAGTCTTGGCTGTATCGATGTAACTTCAATTCTTGACCATCAAGTTCTGTAGCCCACCATGAATCGTCGTGTGAATAGATTGAATGAACTATTCCGGAGGTTTCTTCCTTAGCCCAATAATCATCATCATAATTCGATTCACTACCGATGACAATTCCACTAGTATGAGCAATTGCACCAAGATTACCACTTTGATTCAATGCAAAATCATATGTCTTTTGTGAATCTTTCACCTGCCATAGCCATGCAGAACCTGCACCTTCGATTTGATAACCAAAGCCTGAATCTGAAACATGCCATAAGGCTCTACCACCCTCTCTTATTTCAGTTATTGAAGAAGAAGATAGTGTCAATAATTGTTCAAAATCATATTCCATCTCGATCAAAGGAACTTGAAGGACTTCCATCATCGTACTTCCGTCAAGCAAACTCGACAAATTCTCACGTAGAGAAACTACATCTTCTCCTTGAAGCCGACCGAGCCCTTTGTCAGTAGATAATGAAAGGGAGGCGGATTGTTGTTGGAAATCTAGGCTGAAACCCACATCTTCTGCAGTCAGCGTGCCATTGAGTAAATCTCCAAGTTCCTCAATGACTGGCTCGATTGTCCCTAAGTCGTCGACATCGCCAGCAAGTGCATAGTAAACTGTATTTAGTTGGCCATCGAGTAATTGTAAATCTTGAGCAGTTGAAAGGTCGGTAAACATTGCCGGTGACTGTGTCCCAGCCAAATTTGCCATTCCATCGTTTTCGACAATTTTGAATATCGTTGCGTTTTGCTCGATTCTTTTTCTGGCACCATCATCTGTAACATACCAGCCTATCTCTACCTCATCTGCCACATCAAGTTCTAATTCATCTGCGAGAATTCTATTTATCGCAATTTGTGTTTGCTCATTGAGGTTGTTTTGTTCTTCAATGTCAATGTACCTTATTCCATCATCCTTGGAACCAAGATTCGGCCATACCTGAAGAGAATCGATTGTCGAATTCATACTCGCCCAAGTCACCGTAGGTAGTGATTTTCCACTTGGGCCCTGTATACTGGCACCTGAGATTATTCCTTGCTGTTGGCCCTTTACATCATCTTTCAAACTTGAATCCTGTTGAATATCATCCCATAACTGATGAGCCACTGCTTCGGGAATTCGAACTCTCTCACCCGTACTCAAGTCAAATCCAGAAAGAGTGACATCTGTTTCTCCCCATGATGCTTCAATCTCATATCTAATCGTAGCATCGAGAGAATCGCCTACAACTAATGATGAGGTGATAATTGCCGAAGCGATTACTAGACCAGCCATCAGTAAGGCTGCCTGCCTTTTTCGACGCATCACATTCTCCTTGGCTAATCGCCAAACTACAAGTCGTTGAGGAACTAGTAACGGCTGCATCAATACATGACTAATAATTGCAATACTGAGTGCACCAGCCCAAAGTGTCATTCCTTGAATTGACATTAGGTCAAATAACCAAAAAGCAATGATGGCATCTATTGCAGGACCTAGTGTCAATAGAGACTTAATCCATAGAGAGAGATTCCTGCTACGCCCAGTGAGTATTGTCGAAATCCCCGAGGGAATTGTAACAACGACCAATAGGACGAGCATCTCGATAAGCAGAATCACTCCTCCTCTTCGCCTCTTCCTTTATCGACCATCAGTCCATCATCCATTCGCAGAATCCGACTGCACTGAGATGCGACATCCTTGTCGTGAGTAACAAGGAGAAAAGTAGTACCAAGTTTGTTATTTATTTCCTTGAGCAAAGTCATGACAGTGCTCGAAGTGGCTGAATCAAGATTGCCTGTCGGTTCATCACAAAGTATCACTTTAGGGTGATGAACAATGGCGCGGGCGATAGCTACCCTTTGCTGTTGACCGCCCGATAGTTCAGTTGGACGATGTTCACTTCGGTCTGCTAAGCCAACTGAATCTAGAGCCTCAAGTGCTGATTTTCTTGACTCACTGGCAGATTTACCGAGAAGTAGTAGCGGCAACTCTACATTCTCAACCGCTGAAAGTACTGGAAGAAGATTAAAATCTTGGAAGATAAAACCCAAATTCTGGGCTCTCATTTGAGTTCTTTTGTCATCAGATACAGAGTACATAGGATTACCGTCGATCATCACTTCTCCAGAATTTGGCTCATCTATTCCAGATAAAACGTTTAGCAGTGTAGTTTTTCCACACCCTGAAGGACCCATTATGGCAATCATCTCTCCTTCCTTAATTTCAACATCGACACCTCTAACTGCTTGTACAGTGGAATCGCCTGAAGCATAGATTTTCCATAATGCAGTTGCTTGCATGACAGGTCGCATGTTTCACTACAAAGGAACTGCGTTCATAAACTACCGCTTCAAAGCATCATCATGGCCGAACAAGATGACAGCATTACAGTATCTGTTGTTGCATTTGGCCCCTTGAGTGAAGAAATTCAGCGTCAACAAGAGGTTCGAATCAATAAAAATTCTACCATTCTCGATTTGATTCATTCGATGGAACTCACCACCTGGTTGGACAATGGCCTTACTGTTGCCATAAATGGAAACATATGTGATGTTGAAAAAGTACTCTCTAACGCTGATGAAATCGCTCTTTTGCCTCCTGTTTCTGGCGGCTAAAATGATATCTTTCAGTAAATTTTCAGCGAAGCCTTAACACACCCAACCACTACCCCAAGATGAGGAAGAGTAATGTTTGGTGGACTGGGACCCCTTGAAATCATCGTACTGCTTGTCATATTTTTCGTTTTATTCGGGGCTGAGCGCCTACCTAAGATGGCGAATGCGCTTGGAAGGTCCAAGGGAGAATTCCAAAAAGGATTGGAACATACAACCAATGCTATGAAACTTGAAGAGACTAAAGCCGATATGGATGCTGGAGGCAGAACGCCCAGTCAAGCACTCGCAGCAAGAGCAAAGGCTGTTGGAATCGACCCTACTGGCATGGAAGTTGAAGAAGTGGAAAAGAAAGTCTCTGCTTTAGAATCACTAAATTCTGAAGAGTAATTATTTGGCCTTTTTCAGCATCATTGGCGAGCCACAAATATCACAGTCTTTGACTGACCCTTTCTTAGAACGGTCGACATCACTTGGAACTTCGGTTTTAACACGACAACCAGTGCATCTTAATTCCCAGCGCCAAACTTTCTTAGCGCCTTTAGACTCAACAGAGGCAGTAATCTTACCAGCACTCTGCATGACATTTTGCAATCGATAATCATCAGTGAATAGCGGCAAATCAAGCCCTAATGCGAGAGCAAGTACGTCCACATCCACATCTGATAGTCGTGGTAAATCACCTGTTTTCGCTGCAGCATTACGTGCCAGTTCTAGCCATTTTGGCGAAACTTGACGCCAATCCATTTCCAATGCAAATACCAGCATTGCACGTTGTGGACTCACCCTCTCTATCTCTTGGCGTTGACTTTCAGCACAGATTCCATCCACTAATTTGGCCACTGGCCAGTGAAGTAATGCCGCCGTATCGAGTACTCGCATCAGTCACACACCCTGTAAAGCCCCACATCAACCCACCGATTATGCGCACATTCAAGACTAAAGCACCAAAGCGAGAGGTATGTCGTGGAAGGACACCGTCTTGGACTTCTTCGATGTTTTTGGACCTGCAAGTCTAGCAGTGCTCTCTTTTACGGAATCCATTATTCAACCAGTTCCTCCAGATTTACTGTATCTTCCAATGCTATATGATGCGATGGGTGATATCCCACTGGTGATGTGGCTATTCCTAGTTGTGACTCTTTCTTCAGTTGCCGGCTCATATATCGGTTATTTGATTGGACAAAAATGGGGTAGAGATGTTCTTGATAGATTTGCCAAACCAAAGCATGTTGCCAAGTTAGAAGCTTTGACAATTAAATATGGAAATCTTGGAATATTCATTGCTGCCTTTTCCCCTATCCCCTACAAGGTGTTTGGATGGGTTGCAGGTATGGGTGAGATGAACAAAAAAGCCTTCTTGATTGCTGGACTTCTGGGCCGTAGCCTAAGATTTGGACTTGAGGCAATTCTTGTTGGCGTTTATGGGCAAAAGGCATTGGACGTCATGTTTACATTCCTTGATAATGAAATATTGATTGGGGTTGTACTGATCGTTAGTTGCGCAGTGCTATGGTTTTCATGGTCTTGGTGGTCTAATTTATCGGTTGAAGAGATTACTAATTCAAGCGAGTAAAATTCGAGGATTCATACCTAATTGTTATGAACGGGATGTTAGTCGGGTGGTTTAGCAGTCGCTCGTGTGGTGTAGCTAGGTCCATCATAGTGGGTTTTCATCCCGCCGACCCGGGTTCGAATCCCGGCACGAGCA
>JABIUA010000111.1 GCA_018667575.1 Methanobacteriota archaeon
AACGCTTCATCAACATCCTCAGATGGCGGAGCAGAACCAAGAGAAAACTGAATTTCTAAATGCGGTTTATTCTTCACTAGGAACAGGGTGGCAAGGCTATGAGCGGAATTCTTCCGGGAGGCCTTTTGCCCTTTCATCGTTTAATCGAGGATAAGAAGAATCACTATAGTCAATTATTATTGAAGCGTTGTTTACACGACCGTAACCCACTGCTTACAAAGATGGAAGATAAATACCAGGCTAGAGAAGTGGTAGAAGAAAAGAAGTCCGGAAATCTCCCGAAATTATATCATTGGTCTGACCAAACCCATAGAATTCCATGGGAAAAACTACCTTTGAGATGTGTAATAAAAACAAATCACTGGTCTGGAGATGCATTGTTCATAATGGATAATGACGAACAGCCGATTGCAGGGATAGAACGTAAATCAAATCCTTTTTCTCGAAGAATTAACAGATATAGAGTTATCAGAAATGGCAGAGATCAAAATGGAGGATTCTGGCCCCGATGGAGAATTGAAAGAAAATTAAAATCATGCCTCAAGCAAGATTTTCCAGTCCCCTTAGAATGGGGCGCAAGCAGTATTTCACCAAGGGGTATAATGGTCGAAGAATTATTACTCGATGAAGAAAAAATACCGGCCGATTGGAAAGTCCATGTTTTCCACGGTAAAGCAGGATTCATTCAATATGACATTGGGCGTATGAAGGACCACTCTCAAGCAATTTATGATTTATCAGGAAATAGAATCCACCAAACAAATCCGCCATGGCCGCAAGCCAACATGCCCGATGAAATCATTTCGATACTAGGGCAGAACAAACTCGATGAATTAATTAAAATCTCCCAGAAATTAGCCGAAGATATCGATTATAGCAGGGTTGATTTTTTCTTGAGTGAAGGTAAATGGGTGTTTGGTGAATTTACTAACTATCATAATTCGTGCCAACCCCAAAGCGATGAATGGGAAGTGTTGGCCGGAAATTTATGGCTAAAGCGTCAACCTGAGAAGAAATAAAAGGATTCTTAACAAGTCCAATTTATTAGTCATCTACGGAGATAATGCTCATTTTATCTTTAATTTCTTCAAGCCATTTCATGCATTGGAAAATTGATGAAGGTGATGGATAAATTGGTGAAGAGTTTTTGCCATTCAGTGTCTCGATTACATATTCCCATTCTCTTTTCAGGGGTAGTTGTGTATTCTCTATCACAATTGATTTATCATGTTCTTTGGTTAGCAATTTGATAGAATTGGAATTTTTCATTTCAACAATCATTTTACCTTCTGAACCCGAAAAAACAATTTCACGTGCTTCTAAATCACCATTCCACCCCACATCAATAGAGGCTTCTTTGGCACCAGGAAATTCTAGTGAAATTCTGGCGTGTATAGGTTGATTCTTATTGTTAAATGATAGATTATCAATCGATGCTCCTACCGGTTCAATTTCACCAAAACAATAGCATGCAGTGTCTATCCCATGTATTGCCAAGGCGTCAAAAACATTAGGGTTTTTTGGCGGGGCTCTAGTTGTTATTCTAGAAAAATCAACCCTTTGTAACTCCCCTATTGTTCCTTTTGAAATTAGATTATTCGCTTGATTGATTAAATCATGAAATCTAAGAATGTGCCCAACTAATAGGTTGCCGCCCCTTTCCTCAACTTTTGAAATTATCGCAGATGCTTCTAATTGAGTCAATCCAATGGGCTTTTCAATGAATAATACTTTACAATAATCAATTACCTGTAATGCTAACTCGCAGTGAGTTTCAACAGGCGTAACTATGGCAATAATGTCAAGATCCACACTCTCAACCATCGTTTGCCAATTAGCGCAAAAAGAATCGATCAAACCCGTTAAATCAACCTCTTTTGAAGGAATTAAATCACAGGCATGTATCTCAGAAACAGTGCCTATTTTCTTGAGGCTGTTTAGAGTATTTAGATGGACTGTGCCCCAGCGGCCACAACCAATTATGCCGACCTTTACCCCCATGTTGTTACAATCTGCATAGTGTCGGTTTGATAGGGTTGCCCTTTGGTCCGTGTTGTGTTTGTCATGAATAATGAGATATTTACCGATATATCGAGTTTAACCAGCGGCCACTTTCATCTTTATATCGTACTTCAAATGATTCTGGAATGTCTTCTTTTTCCCATTGCCAGTGGCCTTGTTCATCGAAACCCATTTCAGCATAAACCTCAGGGGTACAATGAACTCCTAATTCCCCGAAATAAAACGCATGTGGAACTCTTGTCGTCAGTCTAAGCAATCCTACTTGATGTAATGCTAGAGAGGTGATAGCGTCTTGACTTGTGGGCGCTTTTCGCCAAGAAATTTTTGGAAATGGATGACTTATCGCTTCTAATGGCGGAGATAGTTTCTTTCCTTGAGGAGTGGTTACAGGGCGCCGTAATGCACGCTTCATGAATGCCCGTATACGGTAATGTGGCCTACTTGAATAGGCCTTTTTCAACAAATATTTCGTCTCATAATCATATAATGTAGATTTAATAGCGTTCCATACTTGTTTTGTTATACAATAGGTGACGAAATGCCGATTGGTCAATTCCACTTGATTTAACCAAGGTCGTAACTCTTCTTCCCCACCTTGCTCAACATTCCATACCTGAACCGTTCCAATGTCTGAAAACTGCTGAGACCAATTAGATAGATTTAGCAAGGTAGTAAAATACGTTGGATTCAACTCAATATCATTTTCAACCATAATTAACCGGTCATAGCCCAACTGGTCAAAAATTTCCCGACGTGCCCCGATTAATTGGCGTCCAACACCATAATTTTCAGGTCTAGAGATAATTGAATGGTAAGGAATGCCACTTTCTTCGATTAATGATTTGAGTTGTGATTGTTCACTACCTTCACCACCATCTAAGTAATGAAAAATGTCAAGCGTACCATCCATGATTTCTGGACATTTACCCAATGAAGTCAACATTCTAGCGAAATATTCTGGTCGACCGAAACCAAAAGTCGCAATAGCCGTTTTCATATCTTACGACACCTCATGGATGGTATTAAATCAATGGGTATCGCGTATAATTGCATCCACTCTTTATTGTCTAAGCCATGGCGTCAGAGCAGAGTTTGATGAGATTAAACCAAACTGGATAAAATTATGCGAGCATTCAAGAATCGAGAGCCATTCGATTATTCTATGGGACTCTCGATGAAAGCAACCATTCGTCTTCTTTCAGTGACACTAATAGCGACACTCATCGTAGCATTTACGACAAGAGACGCCATTCAGACAGCCTGGACTGCCATTGCATTGTGCGGGCTAATCGGGTTTATTTGGGTAATTTCCACTAAAGATACAACATTCGAATATCTTGGCCTAAATAGCAAAGGATTGCTTAACGCATTCGCATTCATTGTAGTAACAGTCTTGTTTTCACAATTCTGCTTCTCGATTTGGGATTCACCATTTGTTGGAACCTACATATTATCTCTTAGTACAATTGGAACCTTTTGGTGGACAATTGATGCACTACAACCTTCAACTGTTTGAGAATTTACATTTAACTTCGTTTTGAGGGCGAAGTGTCAAAGGCCGTATGCCGTACCATGCCTGTTTGTTATGGCTAAACACGGCGACCACCCCGACCTACCCTCTCTCATCGAGGATCTATTAATGGACGACGTCCACACTGTTTTTCTAAAGGCAGACTGCCCCCCTAGGGTCAAAAGGGGAACAATCGGCGAATTGCGATTGATAGAGGTCGAGGAACAAAACGACGGTAACTGGGATACCCTTAGAATTGAATCATTGCAAGAGGAGTTAGTTGAATTAGCAGAGTCAAATAATCATCGTAGTGATTGCTTTTTGGAGATTAATCGTAAAGGGTGTCAAGTTGTCCAACTTGGCGACTTACGTATTGCATGTGCTTGGCCTCCGTTTGCAGATGCTAGAGAAATTACCATTGTCAGGCCAGTAGCAAAACTACAAATTACAGATTATCAATTAGATCCAAGATTGATAGAGAGGCTCTCTAATCATCATAGAGGCGTTTTCATTTGTGGAAGGCCCGGATCTGGTAAAACAACATTAGCTCAAGCAATAGCCGAATACCTTGACAATGATTTGGGGGCCATGGTCAAAACTATGGAGTCTCCAAGGGACTTACAATTAGCAGATAGGATAACCCAATATGCTCCATTGGAAGGGGACCTGGAGAAAACTGCTGAGATTATATTCCTAGTGAGGCCAGATTTTGTTATCTTCGACGAAGTTAGGAGAGCGCGTGACTTTGAGATATTTGCTGATGTTAGATTGGCCGGTGTTGGCCTACTGGGCGTAACTCACGCCAACTCAGCCCTCGAGGCAATTCAGCGTTTGATTGGAAAAGTCGAACTTGGCTTAGTTAGCCAAGTTCTCGATACAATTCTTCATGTTGAGGCGGGCGCAATCCAG
>JABIUA010000153.1 GCA_018667575.1 Methanobacteriota archaeon
GACTAGAAACAAAGCGAACTATTTGATTTTCAACACGAACATCGACTCCACCGGCTGCCATATCATTCCTCCTCCAATATGTCCGAACCCGTTTTGTTTGAAGTAATCTCCTCTACTTCGGGTAGTAATTCGAGCGAACTTAGGATTTGGTGACGCCATGGTGTTACAAGAGGTACAAGAAGACGAGCGTCGTTATTGTGTGTCTTTCGTAAGTGTGCTAATGCACCTCTTAGCCTTGCAGCGAAGCGGTCATTTCTTGATTTGGAGACCTGTTCGCCAATCAACCACTCGCTTAAATCCCACCAAGTAGCGGCTAATACTGATGCTGAGGCGAAGTTTGCACTGATTCCTTTAGGTGGTTTTTTAGCTTCGAAAACGTTCTTCTTTACTCTCTTTCGCCATTTACCTCCAAGTGAAATTAATCCCAGTAACTTTCTCCATCGTGATACTTCCTTGGCTTCTTTCAACATATGTTCTTCCCATTCTTCATCATCAAAAGATGGTTCGATGAAATATACAGGTCTATCGTGTCTTTGTGCTAAACGGTGAACTCTTCTCGGCTCTGGATCAGGAAATCTACCAGAAGGAACATCCTCTAATTCGATTAATTCATCGAGATAAAGAGCCATTGTCCCTCCTGATATTAGAGCATGAGAACGATTGACTCCTGGAGACTCTGCTTCATCTTTTTCTTCCTGCACCCATAGTTCAACAATGTCTTCTGATTCCAAAACTCCTAAGCCATGCCATTCAAAATTTGGCCTTAACTTACGTGGGTAAACAATAGTAGGTAAAACTCCATGAAGGATTATTGAGCCTCCGTCTGGGTCCTGCCAGGTAATATCGTTCCAAGCAAGCCTCGAAGACACACTATTCACACTCATTGTCCGTCTATCCATTCTTGTAATGAATCAACATCCCAGCCTTGGTCAAAGTAACCTTGGATATCTTCCTGCGTCCATTGCGGGAATCTACCCATAGCATCTGCCATTTGAGGGGTTACATCAGCACCTGAAACAGGAGATGTTCGATAAGGTACTTCAGCATATGATTTCTCTTCTTCGAATTCAAACCCATCTTCGTCAAACATATCTCCACCAGAACTTTCTCTACGTGAGATTACGACAACAACAACTGCAAGTACACCAATTACGCCAATAAGGATGATTACGATTAGTAGAGTCGGTATTCCTGAACTAGAATCACCTGCGACCTTAACATTGAATGTATCACCACTGTTTTTACCGTTGTAAAGAGAAGTACAATCACTGGTACAAGTATTATCATCGACGATATAGTACATTCCGGTAGTAGCATCTCTAAATTCTTCTAGCTTAATTGTGACCCACATGCTCTGGTCCATACCAATTTCTTCACTGACAACAGTTCCTTCCAATATCGGATTGCCATTGTTAGTAACAGAACGGACTGAGAGATTAGCAGGGCCTGCTAGGGAACCTATGTTCAATACTTCAATCTCTAAAGTCACACTATCGCCAATTTCGGGGGATGAAGGAACTAAACGTACATTTCTAACTTGGAATTGAGCCTTTTCGAAGATAAAGTCATAACTTGAGGCATGATTAACATCGCTGGATAAAATTCCTAATGCCCCACTTTCTTGAGTAGGTTGCCCACCAAATATTACTTGAGAGCCTGAACCATCAACTGCATCAATCCACATAACTAGTTTGACATTATCATTACCAATGTCTTCATTAGAAACTTCCGGATTAACTACATTATCTGGCCACAAGTCAATACAATCAGCATATGCTAGAATAGAACCTTGCCCCGTAGTTGTCAGATTCATTACATGAGACAACTCATTATTTCCAAATGCATTCTTGTATGGATCCCATGTTAGTGAGTTTTCTACATCCTTGAAATATTTCCACTTCACCATTACATCTCCTTCTGCCAAAGAGCCTTGTTCTTCAATTATTACTTCGATGTCTACACAATGATAAGTCGAAGTAGGCATCTCTGAGCCAAGGAATCTAGATGAATCACTATCAGGCATTTCACCTCTCTCAGCACTCCATGAGTTTTGTACAACCTTAGGAGGAGTTCCATCAACGGCTATTGAGAAACTTCCACAACCGTAGAAAGCAAGACCTGAACACTTAGAGTCAGTTACATCTTGAGCACCAACTGGTAAATTTATCAGTTTGAAGGTATAATCAAATTCGTTAATGATACCTGGGGCGTTCAAAGTAATGTTGAACTCACCACCTGTAAATGTGTGCGTGGTAACATCTCCATCAAGTTTAGAATAACCTTTAGCGAAATCAGCCTCGACTGGAAGTCTAGTTATCTCTAAAGTCAATTCTACTTCAGGATTGACAAAAACATTGCTTAGGACACCATCTGTAAAGACATATTGTCCAGTGAAACTGACACTGTCACCTGGATAAACTGAACCCTTTCTAATGTCTCTTGAATAAGGGGCATCAAGGTCATAGAAAATCGGAGAAATCATCAAATCGTTGACTAAGTCCCCTCTAATATCAAGTTGTATTCCATCGTTATATCTCCAAGATTGTCTAAAGGATGATTCTGAAAATACCTGGGAATTATCTAAATCTTTGATTGCAAATGAAGGCGTATTGAATTCACTAAAAGGAAGCCCCCAATCTAGTATAATCGGAAGGTCGAGATAAAACTCTGACTCGAATGGGTCAATTAGTACGTTACCGTTCTCATTTCTAATCTTGGCCTTGGAAGAACCATCTGAATTTGTTTGTAGAGTAATAAATGGGCTATCTGTCCATGCTGTGTCATTCCTAGGGAAATACCAAATCACTGAATCATAACTGGATTCTGTAGGAGCGATATCTACCATAATATACTCGACATCTTTCCAACCGTTTTGGTCTTCAGCTTCTACAATCAAATGGTACTCATTACCTGCGAACATGGTTTGATTCCAAGTTCCAACCCCTTGAGGCGGATTTACAGGTAGATTATTGATGAACCTCTCACCACTTGAATCTTCAATGAATAAATTCTTGATCGAAGGATAATCTAAATCCATATTGATATACGTGATTATATCATTATCTAATCCAGGTGCACCACCGTCGATTGCGTTACCTGCTAAGTCATAACATTCCACCCAGAGACTAACTTGCCCCTTTAGGCCTGAATTAGCATAGTCATTGTAAGAACCTGTATATGTTGCATTAGGAATCTGACCGTTTGAAGTTGTAGTTATCTGAACGTATTCTGATGCTTCAGCAATACCATTGGAATTTGTATCGTGGTCATATTCGACCCAAACATGCATTACAGCCGTAGCTGGTGGAGTTGGCAAATCACTGGCAATAATCCTGAAATCTTGAGAAACTCTAGGGGCTGCCCAGCTCTCATCATACAAGTTCCGCCAATTTTCATCAAGGCTCGGATCCCCTTCTCCAGAGTATCTTTTGTACAGTTGTATTCCAAGTAGATTAGGGTCTAAAATATCCATTGTCACATTGAATTGAATTGAACAATCTTCATCAGGACTATAGCTTGAATCTGGACATAGTAAATCACCATTCAAATAATCTTTCATTCTAAATCGGTATGTCTCATTACCAGATGCAAAGACTCCGAGGTCGATAGTCCAGTCGATAATTCCGTCAATTACACCTGAGCGGTTTGCTATTTCATTCCATGAAACATTCGCAAATTCACCATCCAGTTCGACACTCTTTTCTTCAACAACTAAGAAATACGAATTAGGGTTTGGGCTGACCGAAGTATCTTCAAGCATTATTTCACCCGATACCTTGAAGAATTGATTGGAATACACTAAGTCTCTATTTTGTAGTACATCAGCAGCGTTGTATAATTCAAAATCAGTAATTCCTGCATCATTCTCCACAGCATTTCCGGTAGATGGGTCTATGGTAATACCACCAAGCATACCAATAACACCGTTTGCTGCGACCGTTTCCGAGAAAATTGATACTTCCTCGGTATCATCCCATTCTCCATTGACAGTGAATCTCCAAGTAATCTCCTTACCATCACTACCAAATGGAACCGCTGTAGACGAGGTTTGGGACAATGTAAGTAGGTTATTTGAATCGCCTATTTCTGAAAAACCAGTATTTGGGTCATAAACAAATATTACATCTCCGGCGACAGATGAAAAGCGTAATTGTGCTGAGGAGAATGTTGAACCTGTAGATGCTTGCACTTCATGAGTAGTCTCTATTTCATATAGTTCCCCGCTTGGATAAAGCCCCTCTTTATCACTCAACCATGCCAACGAGGAGTCATATCCTGGTGCGGTGGTAATGGATAAATTATCTAATTTCACTCCACCGCCGCGAGATGAGGTTGTGATCATAGGAATGAATATCTCGCTAGACTGGCTTGATTGTGACTCCGAGGCTACAAATTCTCTCAACATAGAATCAAAACCTGTAGTTTCATCCAGCGTATGTTTGAATGTGTATATTACATCCATTTCTGAAACTGTAATGAAACCATTTCCATTTTGGTCAGGTTGGGAGAATTTTATCGCTATACGCATCCACTCAACACCAAACTGATCAGTTTTGAATACTGGAGCAAAAGAAGTCGATAGTACATTGTTCAAAGTTTCAACACATTGTTTTGAAAAATCCATTTCTGAGAAATAAACATCATCTGAATCGACAACTCGGCCACAATTTGAAGAAAAGTTAGATGTAAAAACCAAATCTATGGTGTAGTCATATGAAAGATTAAGAGAATTAAGAGTACTATCTGACATCAAGAAATCAAGGGAATCAACGTTCGAACCTTTGGGAAGTAAGAAAAAGCCTCCAGTTACATTACCAGCAATAACATCTAACTCAAGTTTTTCATCGTCTGAGGCTTCACTAATACCATTCACTTCACCTACCCAAAATTTGTTTTGTCTTCCAAAATCTCCCTGAGCTGGTTCAATAAGTCCCCAATCAATGACTCCATCGCCCGCAACATCGATAGAAAGGTCAGAGGGATGATGGCCGAAGAATAAGTCAAGCCACACATCAGCAATAGAGCAACTTTCATTCAGACCAAGAGTAAACTCAAAATCGAAAATTGGATTTTCAAATTCAACATATGTGCCATTTGATAAATTTGTAGAATTAACTAAATTTGAAGAAGTAATTGTGGCATTGTATAAATTGCATCTATCAATATCCGAAAATATAACTCCGTAAATAGGGTTGGAAAAGTAGCCTAATAAATCATCTGAATCTAATTTCACGATATTTGTTTCATTAGATGCATTGGTGAAAACCCATTCACCATCGTCGGTATTCAAATCACGTACATTATCTATATCTACAAACGTATTTCCAACTCTTGTACCAACATTGTACCCATATAGACTTGGGGTTGATACACCAAGGGTGTCGGATGAAAATTTGAATAC